>DATKCO010000122.1:0-18632 GCA_035513155.1 Gemmatimonadota bacterium
CCGAAGTACACGGCCGCGCCACCGAGCGCCCGCTTGCGGCTCCCGAAGGGCGTCTCGACGTCGTCGAGCGCGAGCGATCCGACCACCAGTATGGACATGTCTTCGCCTCCTACATCGATTCAGGGGCCGCGACGCCCAGCAGCCCGAGCCCTTCGCGGAGCGCGTGCTGGGTGGCTCGCGCGAGCCCCATCCGGGCCCGGGACAGCGGCTCGTCGTCGACCAGGATCCGGTGCTCGTGATACCAGAGGTGGAAGCGGCGCGCGACCCCTTCCAGCGCGTCGGTCAGCCGATGGGGCTCGAGCGCGTCGCACGCGTCCGCGACCACGTCCGGCAGATCGTCCAGCGCCCGCAGGAGATCGAGCTCCCGCTCGGCGTCCAGCCGAGCGAGGGACTCCGGCGCGCCGGAATGTAGCGGGTCCCAGTCGCGACGCTCGTTCTTCTCGAAGACCCCGGCGATCCGGGCGTGCGCGTACTGGACGTAGTAGACCGGGTTCTCGTCCGATTGCCGGCGCGCCAGGTCGAGGTCGAAGGTCATGTGGGTGTCCCCCTTCCGCATGAGCAGGAACCAGCGGGTCACGTCCACCCCGACGTCGTCGAGCAGCTCGCTCAGCGTCACCATCCGGTTCCGGCGGGTCGAGAGCCGCACCTCTTCGCCGTCCTCGATCAGGCTGATCTGCTGGTAGATGACCGTCCGCAGCCAGTCGGGAGGGTAGCCGAGCGCCCTCAGGGCCGCCTGCATGCGGACGGCGTAGCTGTGATGGTCGGCGCCCCAGACGTCGATCGCCCGGTCGAACCCCCGCTCGTGCTTGTCCCGATGGTAGGCGATGTCGGGGAGCAGGTATGTCGGGAGCCCGGAGCTCTTGACCAGCACCCGGTCCTCCGAGTCGCCGAAGGCGCTGGCGCGGAGCCAGACGGCGCCGTTCTCCTCGTAAACCGCGTCGGCCGCGCGGAGCGCCTCGAGGGTCTGCTCCAGCCGGCCGTCCTCATAGAGGGTCGACTCGTTGAACCACACGTCGAAGGCCACGCGGAACCGCTCCAGGTCGAGACGGATCCCGGCACTGATCCGCTCGCCGGCGAAGGCGCGGAACTCGGCGAGGCACTCCTCCGGCGCCACGCCGCGGAACGCCTCCCCCCGCTCGGCCGCGAACTCGGCCGCGAGATCGGCGATGTAGGCGCCCTCGTAGCCTTCCTCGGGAAAGGGGAAGTCCGGCTCCCACAGCTGGCGGTAGCGCGCATGGACCGAGGCGCCCAGGATGTCCATCTGGCGGCCGGCGTCGTTGAAGTAGTACTCCCGGGTCACTTGCGCGCCCTGGCTCTCGAGCAACGCCGCGATCCCGTCTCCTAGCGCGGCGTTCCGCGCATGGCCCACGTGCAGCGGCCCGGTGGGGTTCGAGCTGACGAACTCGACGTCGACCCGGAGGCCCGCCAGGCGCTCCGAGCGCAGATGCGCGGCGGGGTCTTTGATCAGGCGCCGGACGACCCCCTGCAGATAGGGCCGTGCGAGCCGGAAGTTGAGAAAGCCGGGACCCGCCACCGCGGGCTCTTCCCAGCGGCGCGCGTCGAGCTCCAGCCCGGCGGCCAGCTCGGCGGCGATCTCCCGCGGCGGCCGTTTCAGCGGGCGGGCGAGCGCCAGCGCCAGCGGGCTGGCCCACTCCCCGTGCGCCGGGTCGTTCGGGCGCTCCACCACGACCTCGTCAGGCGTCCACCCCCGCTCATCGCACACGGCGGCCAGGCGCGCGCGCAGCTCTTCGCGCGGCCTCATGATTTCCTCTTCTTCGCTCCCCCGCCGCGCTTCTTCGCGGCCGCCGGCTTGTCCGCGGGCTTGTCCGCGGGCTTGTCGGCCGGCTTGTCGGCCTTGGGCTCTCCCTCCGGACTCGCGGGCTCGTCCTTCCCGCCCTCGGCCTTCTCCTGGCTCCGGTACTCCTTGCTGCGGTAATCGGTGATGTAGAACCCCTCTCCCTTGAACAGGAAGCCCGCGCCTCCCGAGATCTGCCGGTCGGCCCGCTCCCCGCAGACCGGGCACCGGCGGGTCTTCCGCCGACTCGTCATCTTCTCGAAGTGCTCGAACTCGTGCCCGCAATCCCGACAGCGGTAGCCGTACGTCGGCATGTCCTCGCTTCCTCTCTGACTAGTACTTGCTTGGGAAAATCTGTGTGCATTCGCGAACCGCTGCATCCCGGCTCGCGGCGTTGCTCCTCGTCGCCATAGCTCTGCTATGCCTCCTCGTCGCGCCTTGCGATCCGAGCGCATCGGCCCGCTCGGTGCTGACGCGAATTCTCCCAAGCAAGCACTAGCCGCCGAGCCCGGCGGGATCCCGATAGGTTCCGAACTCCGCCCGCAGCGCGTCGGCGATCTCCCCGACCGTCGAGCCGGCGGCGCACGCGGCCCGGATGGCCGGCAGGAGGTTGTCGCGGCCCCGTGCCGTCCGGACCAGCTCCTCGATCGCCGCGTCGGCGCGGTCGGCGTCGCGCTCCGCGCGCCACTGCTCGAGCCGCTCGATCTGCCCCGCCGCCAGCGCCGCCGGATCGATCCGCGGAATGACCGCCTCGTCCCCGGCCTCGCGCTGCCACGCATTGACTCCCACGACCACTTCCTCTCCCCCCTCGAGTCTCCGTTGCTGAGCGTACGCCTCGCGCTCGATCTCGCCGCGGAAGAACTGCCCCTCGATGGCGGCGATCGCGCCCCCCATGTCATCGATCCGGTCGAGGTAGTCGCGGGCGCGCTCCTCCAGGTCGTCGGTGAGCCGCTCGACAAGAAACGAGCCGCCGAGGGGGTCCGCCGTGCTCGCCACGCCGCTCTCGTGCGCGATGATCTGCTGGGTCCTCAGCGCGAGTTCCGCCGACTCCTCGGTCGGCAGGGCGAGGGCCTCGTCGAAGCTGTTCGTGTGGAGGCTCTGGGTCCCCCCCAGAACGGCAGCCAGCGCCTGGATCGTCACCCGCACGATGTTGTTGAGCGGCTGCTGCGCCGTCAGGGTCGCCCCGTCGGTCTGGGTGTGGAAGCGAAGCCGCGCCGAGTCCCGGTCCGAGGCCCCGAATCGCTCGCGCACCAGCGAAGCCCAGATCCGGCGCGCTGCGCGGAATTTCGCCACTTCCTCGAAGAGGTCGTTGTGGACGCCGAAGAAGAACGAGAGGCGCCCGACGAAGCCGTCCACGTCGAGACCGGCGGAGCGCGCCGCTTCCACGTAGCAGATCGCGTTGGCGAACGTGAACGCGATCTCCTGCGCCGCCGTCGCGCCCGCCTCGCGGATGTGGTAGCCGGAGATCGAGATCGGGTTCCAGCGCGGCATCTCCCGGGCGCACCAGGCGAACGAGTCGACGATCAGCCGCAGGCTCGCCTCCGGCGGATAGACGTACGTGCCGCGGGCGATGTACTCCTTGAGGATATCGTTCTGGATCGTCCCCCGGAGCGCGGCCGCCGCCGTTCCCTGCTCCTCTGCCACCAGGGTATACAGCGACAGGAGGGTGGTGGCGGTGGCGTTGATCGTCATCGACGTGGAGACGTCGACCAGCGGGATGCCCGTGAACAGGCGCCGCATGTCGTCGAGCGTGTCGATCGCGACGCCCACGCGCCCGACCTCGCCGTCCGCGCGCGGATGATCGGAGTCGAGCCCCATCTGGGTCGGGAGGTCGAACGCGGTTGAGAGGCCGGTCTGGCCGCGATCGAGGAGGAAGCGGAACCGGGCGTTGGTCTCCTCGGCCGTGCCGAAGCCCGCGTACTGACGCATCGTCCACAGCCGCCCGCGGTACATGGTCGGGTAGATCCCGCGCGTGTAGGGCGGCTCGCCCGGCCAGCCCACGCGCTCCGGGTCCACGTCCTCGGGACCGTACGCGGCCTCGAGCGGCAGCCCGCTCGACGTCTCGAACCGCGCCTCGCGCTCCGGGTTCCGGGCGAGATGGGGGTCGAGCGTCCGGCGTCGCCAGGCCGCCTTGTCGCCAGGCTCGCTCAGGGGTCCTCCCCGGGGTCGACGACGCACAGCAGCGCGTCGCGCTCGATCGCGTCGCCGGCCGTGACCGTGAGCTCGCGGACCACGCCGTCGACCGGCGCGCGGATCTCGTTCTCCATCTTCATCGCCTCGATGATCAGAAGGCCCTCTCCCGCCCGGACCATGTCGCCCTCCTCGACCTCCACGGCCAGGACGAGCCCGGGCATCGGCGCGAGGATCCGGGCGGCACGGCTCGCGCTGTCCCCCGCCAGTCCGAGCTCCGCCACCCGGTGGAGGATCTCGCTTTCGACCCGGAGCTCGTGGACCCAGCCCGCGAGCGCCAGCCGCCCGGTGGCCGCGTCCCCGCGATACCGGATCGGCCGCGAGCCACTCCACGCCTCGCCGTCCCGCTGGCCGGCCGCGAGCGCGAATGTCCATCGCTGGTCGGCGCGCTCCACCGTGGCCTCCCACCCTCCATGGCGGGGGCGCAGCACGACGAGATAGGGATCGTCGCCGGCGGGGGTCACGTACCAGCGCCGCTCGCCGCTCATCGCCGGCGCTCCCGGACGAGGGTCGCCACGGTCTCCACGTGGGCGGTCTGCGGGAAGAAATCGAACGCCCGCACCGACTCCAGCCCCCAGGCGGTCCCGAGGCGCCGCAGATCGCGGGCGAGCGTGGTCGGGTCGCACGAGACGTAGACGAAGCGACGCGCCGACGAGCCGGCGATGGACCGGATCGCCGCGGGCGCGCATCCCGCGCGTGGCGGGTTGACGACGACGGCCGCGGGGCGCGGCCGGCCCCAGTCCACTCGTTCCGCCGGCAGCTCGAGCACATGGATGCCGGCGCCGTCCGTCGCGGCCGCGTTCGCCCGCAGGTCGGACGCCGCCCCGGGATGCGCCTCGATCGCGGTGACCTCCACGCCGTCCCGCGCCAGCCGGCAGGCGAGCGCGCCGATCCCCGCGTACCCGTCCACCACCCGCTGCCCGGGCCGCGCCGCGAGCCCTTCCACCGCCGCGTCGTAGAGCCGTTCGGCCGCCACCGGATCGGCCTGGAGGAAGCTATCGAACCCCACCCGGAGCTTCAACCCGCGCATCTCGATCCGCGCGACGAGCCGCGGCGCCTCCGGCGCGAGCTCGAGCGGACCCCAGCGGCCGCCCCGCGTGCCCCACGTGGTGGGGATCCCCGCGGCCCGCTCACACGCTTCGGCGAGCTCCCGCGCGCGTCCGGCGTCGCCGGCGAACACCCCTGCCTGGGCGTCGTTTCCCGGGAGGGCGCGCACGGCCAGCCGACCCTCCTCTCCGGCCGCCCCGACCGGCGCGGCCGTCGCCAGTCCGCGGCGGAGCCCCGCCAGCGCCGCGTTTCCGGGCGCGGCGAAGATCGGGCATGCCTCGACGTCGACGAGGGCCGCCGGGTCCTCGGCCGCGTGGAAGCCGACCGTGAGGGCCTCCTCCGACCGCCGCCAGGTGAACGTCGCCCGCCGCCGATAATGCCAGGGGTCGGAGGCCTCCTCGCAGGCGAGCGGCCCGGGCATCGTCCGGCGGGCGATCCGCTCGATCGCGTCGGTGACCGCGCGCGCCTTGCTCGCGAGCTGGGCCTCCCGGTCGAGGTGCTGGAGCTGACACCCGCCGCACAGGCCGTACACCGGGCACCCTGGGGTCACGCGGGCGGAGGCGGTCTCGACCACCCCCTCGAGCCGGGCGCGGGCGTAGCGGGGCTGGCGCTCGACGATCCTCGCCCGGACTCGCTCGCCGGGCGCGGTCCAGGGAACGAAGACGACCAGGCCGTCGGCGCGCCCGACCCCGTCTCCCCCGTAGGCGATCCGCTCGATCGCCACCTCGACGGTCTCGCCCGTGGCGGGGCCCGCGGCCGCTCCGGTCACGGCAGGCCCGTCCACCGCGCGGCCGAGCGCCAGCCCGTGCCCGCGTCGCTGCGCCCGGCGGACGGCTCGCGCGCCGGGGCCGCCCCTTCCTCGACGTGGCGCCAGGCGGCCAGCGCGGCCGCCAGCGGCTCGGTCTCCCGGTGCATCGCCGCGGCCGCGGCCACGATCTCGTCCGCCCGCGCCTCGAGCCAGCGGGTGTGGAGGGCGCCGCCTCGAACGTCCGGGTGGGCCACCAGCGCCCGCTGGAAGCCGATGTTGGTCGTGACCCCCACGATCTCGAGCTCGGCGAGTGCCCGCGACATCCGATCCAGCGCTTCGGCGCGCTCCCGGCCGTGCACGACGAGCTTGAGGAGGAGCGGGTCGTAGTGCGGGGTGACCTCGGTCCCCGCCCGCACTCCGCTGTCCACGCGGACGCCGGGCCCCGCGGGCTCGGAGTACGCCGCGATCCGGCCGGTCGCGGGCAGGAAGCCGCGCGCCGGATCCTCGGCGGCGATCCGGCACTCGATCGCGTGGCCCGTGAGGGCGAGCTCCTCCTGCTCGAGCGGCAGGGGGCCGCCGGCGGCGATCGCGAGCTGGGCGCGGACGACGTCGACCCCGGTCACCCATTCGGTCACCGGGTGCTCGACCTGGAGCCGGGTGTTCATCTCGAGGAACCAGAAGGAGCCGTCGGGATCGAGGAGGAACTCGACCGTACCCGCTCCCGCGTACCCCACCGCTTCGGCGGCTCGCACCGCGACTTCGCCCATCCGCTCGCGGAGCCCCGGGCCGAGGTCCGGCGCAGGCGCCTCCTCGAGCACCTTCTGATGGCGCCGCTGGAGCGAGCACTCCCGCTCGCCGAGATGGATCGCGCGGCCGCGCTGGTCGGCCAGGACCTGGATCTCGACGTGGCGGGCCTCGGGAAGGTACCGCTCCAGGTAGAGGGCCGGGTCGCCGAAGGCGCTCGCGGCCTCGCTCGAGGCGGCGCGGAACGCCCCGGCCATCTCGTCCGCTCCCGCCACGACCCGCATTCCCTTCCCCCCGCCGCCCGCCGCGGCCTTGAGCAGGACGGGATAGCCGGCGCGCCCGGCCGCCGCCAGGGCGGCTTCGGCGTCGCCGAGCGCGTTGAGCGTCCCCGGGATCACCGGGACCCCGGCCGCGTCCATCGCCCGTCGGGCGGCCGTCTTCTCGCCCATCGCCCGGATCGCGGACGCGGGCGGGCCGATCCAGACCAGACCCGCCGCCTCGACCGCCGCGGCGAACTCGGCGTTCTCCGCCAGGAACCCGTAGCCCGGGTGGACGGAGCCCGCCTCCACCTCCCGGGCCGCGTCCAGGATCCGATCCACGTCGAGGTACGACGCCCTCGCCGGGGCCGGGCCGATCTCCACGGCGCGGTCCGCCAGCCACACGTGCGGGGACCCCCGGTCGGCGGCGGAGAACACGGCCGCCGTCGGCAGACGGGCTTCGTGGCAGGCCCTCAACACCCGGACCGCGATCTCCCCCCGGTTGGCGACTAGGACCCGGCCCAGCCGCTTCATGATGCGGGACTTGAGATCAGGTGATGTAACGCGTTGACGCAGTAGTACATCAGAGCGGAATATTTCCGTGCTTCCGAGCGGGGTTCGCGTCCCGCTTCGACGCGATCGCACGGAGGCCCGAGACGAGGATCGGGCGGGTGTCCGCCGGGTCGATGACCGCGTCCACGTAGCCCCGCTCGGCGGCGACGTACGGGTTGGCGAACCGGCGCCGGAACTCCTCGGTCCGCTCGTCGAGGAGGGCCTCGGGGTCCTCGGCCGCCTCGATCTCCCGTCGCCAGAGGATCTCGACGGCGCCCTTCGGGCCCATGACGGCGATCTCGGCCGACGGCCAGGCGAAGTTCAGGTCCCCGCGGATGTGCTTCGACGACATCACGTCGTACGCCCCGCCGTACGCCTTGCGGAGGATCACGGTGAGCTTCGGCACCGTGGCCTCGCAGTACGCGTAGAGGAGCTTCGCTCCGTGCTTGATGATCCCACCCCACTCCTGACTGGTCCCCGGGAGGAATCCCGGCACGTCGACCAGGGTCAGCAGGGGCACGTTGAACGCGTCGCAGAAGCGGACGAACCGCGCGCCCTTCAGGCTGGCGTCGATGTCCAGGACGCCGGCGAGGAAGGCCGGCTGGTTGGCCACGATCCCCACCGTCCGCCCGTCCAGCCGCGCGAACCCGACGACCAGGTTGGCCGCGTAGCCCGGCTGGATCTCGAGGAACGACCCGCGGTCGACGAGGTCCTCGATCACCCCCTTGACGTCGTAGGGCTTGTTCGGGTTCTCCGGGACGATCCCGCGCAGGGCGGTGGAGCGGCGGTCGGGGTCGTCGTCCGGCTCCACGACCGGCGGATCCTCCTGGTTGTTCGAGGGGAGATAGCCGACGAGCCGGCGGATCCCCGCGAAGCACTCCGCCTCGTCGGCGAACGTGAGATGGCTGACGCCGCTCTTCTCGCCGTGGACGGCCGCCCCGCCGAGCTCCTCGAACGAGACCTCCTCGTGGGTCACGGTCTTCACCACGCTGGGGCCGGTGACGAACATGTACGAGACGCCCTCGACCATGCAGACGAAGTCGGTGATGGCGGGCGAATAGACGGCTCCGCCGGCGCAGGGCCCGAGGATCGCGCTGATCTGGGGCACGACCCCGCTAGCCAGCGTGTTGCGGAGGAAGATCTCGGCGTATCCCCCGAGGGAGGCGACGCCTTCCTGGATCCGCGCCCCGCCCGAGTCGTTGAGCCCGATGACGGGCGCGCCGGTCTTGAGCGCCAGGTCGAGGACCTTGCAGATCTTCTCGGCATGGGCCTCCGAGAGCGATCCGCCGAAGACGGTGAAGTCCTGGCTGAAGACCCATACCCGGCGCCCGTCGATCCGCCCGTGCCCGGTGACGACCCCGTCGCCGGGGATCTTCTGCGAGTCGAGGCCGAATTCCTCGCTACGGTGAGTGACGAACATGTCCAGCTCGCTGAACGAGCCGGGATCGAGCAGGAGCTCCAGTCGCTCGCGGGCGCCGAGCTTGCCCTTGGCGTGCTGGGCCGCCAGGCGGTCGGCTCCGCCACCGGCGCGCGCGGCGGCTTCGCGCGCCCGCAGGTCGTCGAGGCGCTCGCTCATCCGGCTACCAGTCGATCGCGACCGGCTCGCCGCGCTCGATTCGATGGACGACCACCGCCCGGCGGATCCCCTGCGGGCCGAAGCGGAACAGCCCGGTGGCCCCGCGATACTCGATGGCGGGCTCGCCGTGCCCGGCCAGCCGCTCGAGGGCCAGCCGGGCGGCATCGTAGCCCCAGCCCGGGATCAGGTTCGCGGGCGGCTCGCCGTGGCGCGCCGCGTACCGCTGGGAGAACGTGGTCCAGCGGGTGATGCGCTCGTCGCGGCTGAACGTGTCGGCGAAGTAGCCGCGGACGAAGCGGCGGCCCTGGCGATAGAACTCCTCGTCGTTCCAGGCGTCGGTTCCGAGCGGCAGGATGCCCCCCAGCTCGTAGAACGCCATCTGATTGAGGATCCGCAGCGCCTCGTTCGGACTCTTGGTGGCGATGAACAGCGCGTCCGCGCCGGAGCGGACGATGGCCCCCAGCTGGTCGGTGTACTGGGTCGAGCCGCGGTCGTACTGGAATCGATACACCACCCGGCCACCCGCCGATTGGACGGCGGTGGCGAAGGCGTCGGCCTGGATCCGGCCGTAGGCGTCGTCGACGGCCAGGATGGCGAATCGCCGCCGCTCCAGCGTCCGGACCGCGTAGGTGCCGATCGTGTGGCCGATCGCGCCGTCGAGCGCGTTGACCGTGTACACGCGGGGATCGATCTCGAGGAGCCGCGCGTCGGTCGCGGTCGGGCTGACGAGCGGGATCCCCTCCTCGACGGCCAGCCGGGCGGCCGGGAGGGCGAACTCGCTGGTCAGCGGACCCAGGATGGCCGCCACGCGCTCGTTGCGGGCCAGCGTGCGGATCACGGCGGCCGTCGAATCGGGGTCGTTCTCGGTCGAGCGGGAGACGAGCGCGATCCCGGCGCTCGGACCCGCGTTCACGTCCTCGAGCGCGAGGTCGACTCCCCGGCTGATCGCCTCGCTGACCTCGGCGAAGCGGCCCTCCGTGGGAGCGATGAAGCCGAGCCGGGCCGACGTCGCGGCCTCCCTCCCGCCGGGTCCCACGAGCTCCCGGGCCTCCGCCAGGATCGGTGCCGGTAGCTCGGGGAACGCGGTCACGCGGGAAGCGAGCTCCGCGGCTCGCCCGGGGTCCCCCGCGGCATGCGCCCAGCGGGCGGCCTGGAGGTAGAACGGAGCGAGGATGCTCCGCGCCGGCGTGCGGGCCGCGGCCGCCTCCACGACCGGCCGGGGCAGCCGGTTCAGCAGGTCGCGCGACAGGGCGAGGTAGTCGTCGAGCCACCGGGGCGTGGCGCGCTGGACGCCGTACGCCACCTGCAGAGCGGCCTCGTACCGGTTGAGGTTGTAGAGCGCGTTGGCGAGCAGGAGGGCGGCGTGCTCGGCGTTGGGCAGGTCGGGCGCGAGGCGCAGGTAGCGGTCGAGCGCGGCCGTGGCCGCCTCGTCCTGCCCGAGCTGGTACGCGGTCCGACCTTGCCAGTAGAGGGCGATCCCGGCGTAGCGGCTCGAGGGATAGCGCTCGACCACGGTGGTGAACTCGGCCAGCGCCGGATCGTACGCGGCCTGCTGGAACAGCGCGAGACCGCGGTCGAAAGCGGCCTGGGCCGACTCCTGGTCTGCGCGGCTGATGCGGGCGGTGCCGAGCGGTGGGGGCAGGCGCTCGCCGGCAGCGCAGGCGAGCGTGATCGCGCAGGCCACGGCTACCGCCAGTACGATCCTGGGCCGGGGGGATGAGATCATCATGCGCCGGCCCGGTCGCGGCGCCTTACTCCCCGGATTCGCGGTCTGCCGCTTCCTCCGCGGCGTCCTCGGACTCCGCTGTCCCGCCGGCCTCCATCTGCGCCTCGGCCATCGCGTCCGCCATCTGGGTCGAGGGGGCTTCGCGCTCGCGGCGCGGCTCGGGAGCTTCTTCGACGGGCGGCGGCGCGGGCTCCAGCTCCAGGGGCTCGTCGTCCTCGCCCCGGTCCCGGTGGCTGGGGATGTCGATCACCGAGAGCACGATCCGACGGCTGTCCGGATCCGATTCGATGACCTTGAGGACGAGCAGATCACCCTCGCGGAACTTGTCCGCGGGATTCTCCAGGTTGCGGTACCCGAGCTGGGAGATCGGGACGAACCCCTCGACATCTCCGCCGAGGTCGACGACCACGCCCTTGTCGAGCAGCCGCACGACCTTGCCCTCCGCCTCGACGCCGACCGAGTACTTCTTCCCCAGGGTCTGCCAGGGATTCTCCTGAAGGTCCTTGATGGAGAGAGAGATGCGCTTGTTCTCGGTATCGATGTTGAGAACCTGTACCTTGACGGTCTCGCCCTTCCGGACGACCTCCGAGGGATGGTGGATGCGGCGGGTCCACGACATGTCGCTGATGTGGACGAGCCCGTCGATCCCCTCCTCGATCTCCACGAAGGCACCGAACGACGTGAGATTGCGGACCTTCCCCGCGATAACGGTCCCCGGCGGATACTTCTCCGCCAGGCCGTCCCAGGGGTCCTCCTCGATCTGCTTCATCCCCAGCGAGATCTTCTCCTCCTCCTCGTTGACGTTGAGGACGACCGCCTCGATGATGTCGCCGATCGAAACGACCTTGGAGGGATGCTTGATGTGGCGGGTCCACGACATCTCGGAGATGTGGACCAGGCCCTCGACGCCCTTCTCCAGCTCGACGAAGGCGCCGTAGTTCGTGATCGAGACCACCTTCCCCTGGACGCGGGAGCCGACCGGGTACTTGCGGGAGACGTCCTCCCAGGGGTACGGCTGGAGCTGCTTGAGACCCAGCGAGATGCGATTATTGTCGAGGTCCAGGTCGAGGATCTTGATCTCCAGCTCGTCGCCGATGGTGACGAGCTCCGAGGGATGGCCGACGCGGCCCCACGACATGTCGGTGATGTGGAGCAGGCCGTCCGCGCCGCCGAGATCGATGAACGCGCCGAAGTCGGTGATGTTCTTGACGACGCCCTTCCGCACCTGTCCGACGGCGATCTCCTCCAGCAGCTTCTCCCGCTTCTGCCCCCGGATCTGCTCCAGGATCATGCGCCGGCTCACCACGATGTTCCGGCGCCGCTTGTTCAGCTTGATGATCTTGAACTCCATCGTCTGGCCGATCAGGGCATCGATGTCCGGCACCCGGCGCAGCGCGATCTGGGACCCCGGCAGGAACGCGTCGACGCCGAACAGATCGACGATCACCCCACCCTTGATCTTCCGCGCCAGCCTTCCCTGGACGATCGTCCCGCTGTCGTAGGCCTGACGGATCTTGTCCCACACCTTGAAGAAGTCGGCCTTCTTCTTCGATAGGACGACGCGACCATCCTGGTCCTCGAGGTTCTCGAGGAACACGTCGATCTCCGCACCCACCTCGAGCGAGTCGGTCGGCTTGAACTCGTCGAGCGAGACGGCGCCCTCGCTCTTGAACCCCACGTCGAGCACGACGACGTTCTCGTCCACCCGCAGGATGTGGCCGGTGACGATCTGGCCTTCCTGGATGTCCTGGATCGACTCCTCGTACATGCCGAGGAGCTCCTCGTACTCGTCGAGCGAGTACTCGTCCTCGTCGAAGAGGTCAGCGCGGATGTTCACCGCCTGGGCGGACCGCTCGATCTCCTCGTCGAGGAGCTCGTCGGGGGCCTTCCGCTCGATCGGGAGGGTCTCCGCGGGATCGTCGTCGGTGAGGAGTGGTTCCTGGGTTTCGTGCCGCGAGGTGGGGTTCGCCTCCTCGGCGGCCGGAGCCGTCGGCGAGGCAGTCTGCTTGTCGTCCGTCATCGAGTGGGGTCCAGGGGTTCCGGGTCAAAAAGAGGTCCCGCCGGGCGTGATCCGGTCAGGGACCTGGCCAATTGTATTGAGAATCTTCAAGCTACCCGGGGCCGCCATAGAGTGTCAAGAGCGACCGTCGTGCCGCTCGCGGGCCGCGCGGACCACGATGGCGACCTGGGTGGCGATGTCGAGGTCGCTCGTGTCGACATGGATGGCGTCGGCAGCGGGCCTGAGGGGGGCCACCGCCCGCTCCGCGTCCCGGCGGTCGCGCTCCGCCAGGCTCCGGGCGTAGCGGGCGCGGACCTCCGCGTCGTCGGCCGCGGCCGGTTCGGTCTCCGCCACGCGCCGGCGCGCGCGCTCTTCGAGCGAAGCGACGAGGAACACCTTGAGGAACGCGTCCGGGAAGACCACCGTCCCGATGTCCCGCCCGTCGAGGACCGCCGGCCCCTCGCCGACCCGCTCCCGCAGCTCGGCGTTCACGATCTCGCGGAGCTCCGGATCGACGGCGACGAGAGAAACGATCGCGGTGACCGCGGGGGTCCGGATCTCGCGCGAGACGTCCTCCCCTTCGACCCGCACCCTGCAGTCGCTCCCGACCAGCTCCTGGTCGATGTCCGCCGCGCGCAGCGCCCCGCGCAGCCGGCCGCGGTCGGCGGGCACCTCCAGGTCCAGGTCGAGGCGGAGCGCCAGCAGCGCGGCGACCCGGTAGAACACCCCGCTGTCGATGTAGCGCCAGCCGAGGCTCCGCGCGACCTCGCGCGCGGTGGTCGACTTGCCCGTCCCCGCGGGGCCGTCGATGGCGACCACCGGGACGCTCACCCCGGCGCCTCCGCCAGGGACAGCCCGGCGAGCTCGGCTAGGACCCGGTCCCGGAGCTCGTCGACCGGGGGCGGCGGCTCGAGGACCGGCTGGAGGGCGTCGCGAGTGGGGGCCCTGCAGGCCGGGCAGGGGCGTCCGGAGTCGTCCCCGGCGGCCGGGACAACGGTCCGGCTTCCGCACGCCCCGCAGAGGAGGAGCGCCTTCCGTCCCGCCCTCTTGCCCCGCTTGGAGACCGGACGGCCCTCGATCTCGACGATGTCGAGCGAGAAGTCGACCGTGCGGGCGGCGGAGATGTAGGTACCGACCCCGTACCCGTCGCACACCGGGTTGAGGTCCAGGATCGACCGCGGATCGATGCCGCCGGAGGCGTAGAACCGGATCCCGCGATGGCCGCGCAGCTCGAGCTCCCAGCGCGTCTCGCGGAGCAGCGCGGCGAGATCCCCGCGGCGGGACCCGGGCGTGTCGAAGCGCACCCCGTCGAGTCGCTCCCCCAGCGCCTCGGCGATCCGCAGCGTCTCGAACTTCTCGTCCTGGAACGTGTCGACCAGGACGATCGTGGGCGTTTCGTCTCCGAAGGCGGCGTCGAAGGCGCGCGCGGCGCGGAGCGTATCGCCGAGGCAGAGGACGAGCGCATGGGGCATGGTACCGGTGGGCTCGATCCCGAGGAGCTCGGCGCCCGCGATCGCGGAGACGCCGTCGCAGCCCCCCAGCCACGCGTTCCGCTCGATCATCGGGGTGATCGCGGGGTGCATCCGGCGGGCCCCGAAGGAGAGCAGCGTCCGCTCGCCGGCGGCCACCCGGCAGCGGGCGGCGGCGGTCGCGATGCCGGAGGCCTGGCAGAGGAGGCCGAGGAGCGGGGTCTCCAGGGCCGCGAACTCGCGGTACCGTCCCGCCACGGCCAGCACGGGCTCGCCGGCCCTGAACGAGGTCCCCTCGGGCAGGACGCGCAGGTCCACCCCCGGGGCGGCGGACCCCAGCAGCGTCGCCGCCTCTTCGACCCCGGCGAGGAGCGCCCAGGGCCATCCGTCCGGCAGCGCGCGCGCGCGGATCTCGACCGCGACCCGGGGATCCTCCCCCTCCCGCTCCAGCACCTCGAGCATCCGGGCGAAGTACACGTCGGTCGTGCGGCCGGCCGCGATCGCGCCAGGCTCGGCGACATGGAACCTGGGAGGATCCGGGGACATCTCCCTCCGATTAGCCGTCATGAACGTCCTGCTCGAGACAGGAGCAGGGTAGCGTTGAGGACCACCTTCCTCAACCCGTACGCGATGCCGCGGAAGGCCGGGTCGTCGGCGAACGCGACGACGTGCCCGCGGCCCACCTGTCGAACGATGGCATAGGGGCGGCCGGGGAGCCGGCGGCGGGCGTCGGCCGGCAGGTAGCCGGCCAGAGGTGGCTCGTCGGCCAGCACCCAGGCATTCCCCTCTTCGGCGAGCTCGAGCTCCGTGGGATCGCGGAGGAGGACCGCGGCCCGGCCGTCCGCGTACCCGTATCCGAGGACCGCGGTCGTGTCGACCGCGGCCGCGAGGAGGGTGCCGGGGATCCGCGACCGGACGTCTTCCAGGTCCCGCAACGCCTGGGGGGCGCGGCGAGCCTCGGGTCCCGGCGGGTCGGGCTCGGGCGCGAGCTCGAGGTCGGCGATCCCGGTGGCCGAATCGATGAGCCACTCGGTGGCGGCCCGTACCACGATCAGCGTGCCCCCGGCGCGCACCCACGCGCCCAGCCGCTCCGCCCCTACCGGGCCGAGCGCGGCGCGGTAGGAAGCCGGTCCTTCGGCGTCGGGGAGGATGATCGCGGTGTAGGGAGCGAGATCCAGCGGGGCGCGGTCCAGGCCGGCGAGCGAGTCCGGGTCGACCCCCGGAGGGGTGGCGATATCGCCGAGACGGACGACGTCGATCGGCAGGCGCGCCGTGTCGGAGAGCAGGTGCCACCACGCCCCGACCGAGCCGGGCCGGGTGCCCGCCCCCGAGGCGAGCGCGATCCGGGGCTCGCGAAGGAGGCGCACCCGGTCCGATCCGAGATCGATCCCGTCGTCGACGCCGAACGAGAGGAGCGCCGTCGGTCGTGCCCCCGCCTCCCGCGCGGCGCGGGCGAGGGCGGCCGCGTCGCGGAGCTCTCCCCGCTGGCCCGCGACCGCCAGGACGAAGGAGCCGCGCGGATAGCGGGTCCCCCCCGTCGTGAACGGCCGGTCGCTCACTCGCACCCGCACGCCCCGCGCCGACAGTCGGCCGGCCGCGATCACGTCGTCGATCGCCTCGTAGGGCCAGACCAGGGCGACGGTGCCTTCGGGCACCGGCATCTCCCCGGGGGGATCGCCGGGTGCCCACCGTCCCGTCGGAAACGACAGGGACGAGTCGACGCGCCACGCGTCCAGGTCGTAGAGGAACGGCAGCGACCAGCCGGTGATGTCGTAGAAGAGCGAGGTGTCGGGGACCGCGACATCGGGCTCGAGGAGAGCGGCGGCGTACCGACCGAAGGGCTGATCGGCGACCACGAGCAGGGTACCGGCGGGCAGGCTGTCTGCGGACGGGGAGCCGGCGAACGGCCGGGCGCCGCGCATCTCGACGGCGGCGGCCAGCGTGTCGACGCGGACTCCCTGGCGGACGAGAAGTTCGGCCAGCGCGTCGGCGGCCGGTCCCGTGCCGTCGACCGCCCACGCCCAGGGCGTGCCGGGCGCGCGGCGGGCATCGGGGGACCAGAAGGCGTCGAAGTCGGCGAGCCGCTCCCGCCGGTGGGTGACCGCGGTCTCGATCGTGGTCAGGGCGGCCTGGAGGTGATGGGAAACGCGATCGGCCAGCGTCAGCGGCTCCTGCCCGTCACGCTCCAGCACGACGCCCGCCTCCCCACCTCCGGCCTGCTCGTAGGTCATCCCGGTCGCGCCCAGGAAGCTGGGCCAGGAGTCGCCGTAGCCCGGGTAGTAGAGATCGAAGTCCTCGCCGCTGTAATACGGCCAGCCGCGGGCGTCGAAAGCGGCCGCGTTCGCGGCGCCGAAGACCGCGCTCCAGGCGGCCGTGCTCGGCGGATAGAAGCCGTGGATCGGATCGGCCGCGGGAAAGAAGAAATACGTCGAGCCGGCGTCCATCTCGTGGAAGTCCACGTGCACCTGCGGCAGCGTCGCCAGGTAGGCCGCCACCCGCGCCCGGGTCTCGGGTTGGACGCCCCAGGCCCAGTCCCGGTTCAGGTCGAAGTACCAGTGGTTCGTGCGCCCGCCGGGCCAGGGCGGACGATGCTCGACCGCGCCCGGGTCGGGGTCGGGCGCGGGCCCCGACACGGAGCGGTACCAGGCGGCGTATCGTTCGTGCCCGTCGGGGTTGAGCAGAGGGTCGACGACGATCACGGCTTCCGTCAGCCACCCCGCCACCCGCGAGTCTCGCGACGCGGCCAGGTGCCGGACGAGCTCGAGGGCGGCCTCGGGGGCGGAGGCCTCGTCGCCGTGGACCCCGAAGGAGAGCCAGACGATGATCGGGCGGTCCGGCGCGACATCCGCCGGGGTCTCCAGCGCCGCGCGGTTGGCCGCCTTGAGGGAATCGAGCGCGGCGAGGTTCGCGGGCGCGCTGATCCAGGCGAGCCAGAGGCCACGCCCTTCGACGGAGTCGCCGTACCGCTCGAGCCGTACACGATCCGAGGCCTCCGCCAGCCCGGCGAGCACGCGCTCGACGTCGGCGTGGAGAGAGAAGCCCTCGCCGGTAGGAAAGCCGCGGAGGGCCGCCACCGTCGGCACGTCCGGATCGGTGGTGGCGAGCGCGGACGGCGCCTGTGCAGCAGCGGGTGCCGCGCAGAGGAGACCGACGAGGACCGGACGCAGGAGGGCGACCGGCGCGCCCCCCGTCAGAGCCATCCCCGCCTGCGGAAGAACGCGAGCATGCCCACGACCACCGCGATCATGATCCCCCAGACGACGAAATACCCGTACCGGAAGTGGAGCTCGGGCATGTACTCGAAGTTCATGCCGTACACCCCGGCGATGAACGTGAGGGGCAGCATGATGGTGGCGAACACGGTCAGCACCTTCATGACCTCGTTCAGCCGGTGGCTCACCATCGAGAGGTAGGCGTCGAGCGTCCCGCTCAGCAGATCGCGGTAGGAGTCCGCCACGTCGGTCAGTCGGTAGGTGGAGTCGTAGAGGTCGCGATAGAAGACGACCGTCTGGGGGGTGATCTCCTCGAACTCGCTGCGGCTGATCCGGCCGAACAGCTCCCGGTGAGGAGCCAGCGTCCGCTTGAAATCGAGCACGCGTCGCTTGAGCTGGAGGATCGTCTCCAGCACTCCTTCGTCGTCATCCTCGAAGATCCGTTGCTCTACCACTTCGATCTCGTCCTCCACCTTGTCGAGAACCGGGAAGTAGAACTCGATCAGGTGGTCGAGGATCTCGTACAGCAGGTAGTCCACCCCGCGGAACGGAGGGCCGGCTTCATGGCTGTGCCGCTCGACGACGGCGGCGACGCTCTTCATCGGGCGGCGGTGATACGTGACGAGATAGTTCGGCCCCAGGAAGGCCGCCAGCTTGAGGGTCTGGAACTCGTCGACCGGGGTGTCGAAGTCGATCCCGCGGAAGATCAGGAACAGATAGGGCCCGAAATCCTCGATCTTGGGCTGGTGGTCCGGTGTGAGGCAATCCTCGATGGCCAGGGGATGGAACGCGAACGGCTCCTCGAGCAGGCGCAGCTCCTCCGCCGTCGGAGCCTCGAGATCGACCCACACTGTAGCCGGAGAGTGCGGCGTCCAGTCAGTGGACGCGAGGTTGTGGAACCGGCTGGTGGAACCGTCGGGGTCGAAGCGCGTGACGGTGATCAAGGGGCCGCGGCGCGGCGCCTCAGGGCGTGCAGTTCACGCACCGGAAGGCGGTCGGCAGCTCCTCGAGCCGGGCCCGCGGGATCGGCTTCTCGCAGACCTGGCAATACCCGTATTGTCGCTGGTCGATGAGCCCCAGGGCGGCCTGGATCTTCCGCAGCTCGTCGGTCTCGCGGTCCTCGAGCCGGATCAGGATGTCCCGGTCCTTCTCCTCCTGCGCCCACTCCTCGAGCTCGCGGGGGGTCTCGTCCAGACCACGGAGCTCCTCACGCAGCTCGTCGAGGCGCCGGGTGATCTGCTGCCGCTCCTCGAGGAGCTTCTGGCGGAAGTGCTCGAAGAACTTGGCGTCGCGCCCGCGTGCACTGGACCTCTTGCG
>DATKCO010000123.1:0-4122 GCA_035513155.1 Gemmatimonadota bacterium
CCCAGGACGCGCTCCTGGATCCGCACCGCGTGGATGCCGCGGATCTGGTGCTCCACCGGCACCGGGCTCCCCGACCACGGCTCGAAGCGCCGCTCCTCCTCGATGCCGACGAGCGTCAGCCGAAGGCCGTGCGGGTCGGCGAACGGGAGGTTGGGCTCCCCGAAGCGCGACTCCTCGTCCAGGACGTCCACGGCGTGCCCCGCGAGCCGGTCCCGCCACCAGTCGAGGCTCCCGGCGGGCACCGCGAGCGCGACCTCGCCCACCATCCCGGTCCCACGCCGGGACGGCGCCATCCGGGTCCAGGGGAAGAACGTGAGGTCGGTCCCTGGAGTTCCAGCGGCGTCGGCGTAGAACAGGTGATACGTGCCGGGATCGTCCTGGTTCACGCTGCGCTTGACCAGGCGCATGCCGAGCACCCCCGCGTAGAAGGTCAGGTTCTCCTGGGGGCTGCCGGCGATGGCCGTGACATGGTGGATGCCGTGGACGGCGGGGTTCTCGGGCATGGGATCTCCTCTCCTTCGATGCGTGGTTCCCGTGAACCTCGAACCTGGGCGCGCGGGTGTCCAGCCCGCTATGCTTCGTCCCGATGGTCCCCTTCAAGGAGGCGGCCCGCGTCTGGGCGAAAGTGGCGGCGCTGTCGTTCGGCGGGCCCGCCGGCCAGATCGCGGTCATGCAGCGGCTCATCGTCGACGAGCGACGCTGGATCTCCCATCGCCGCTTCCTTCACGCCCTCAACTACTGCATGCTGCTGCCCGGGCCCGAGGCCCAGCAGCTGGCGACGTACGTCGGCTGGCTGATGCACGGCTGGCGGGGAGGCCTCGTCGCCGGCGGGCTGTTCATCCTTCCCGGCTTCCTGTCGATCCTCGCCATCAGCCTGGTCTATGTCGTCTGGGGCCACGTGCCCCTCGTCGAAGCTCTCTTCTACGGGATCAAGCCGGCTGTTCTAGCCATCGTCGTCCACGCCCTGGTTCGGATCGGCCGGCGCGCGCTGGCCAGCCCGCTCCTGCTCTCCGTCGCCGGTCTCGCGTTCCTGGCGATCTTCGGCTTCGACGTCCCGTTCCCCGCGATCATCGTCGCCGCGGCCCTGATCGGCGGGCTCGGCGCTCGTCTGGGGGTGGCGTCGCTCCGATCCACGGAGTTGACGGAGGACGAAGACCCGTCGCCGGACCCACCCGCCGTCCCGCTCCGGCGCACCGCCGCCGTCACGATCCTGTGGCTGGCCATCTGGTGGCTGCCCGTGCTCGCCCTGGCGCTCGTCGCCGGGGGAAGCGTCTTCGTGGCCGAGGCGATCTTCTTCTCGAAGACGGCGGTGGTGACCTTCGGCGGCGCCTACGCGGTCCTCGCCTACATCGCCCAGGTGGCCGTCGAGGACTTCGGCTGGCTCGCCCCCGGCGAGATGCTCGACGGCCTCGGCATGGCGGAGACGACGCCCGGACCCCTGATCCAGGTCGTCCAGTTCGTCGGGTTCATGGGAGCCTATCGGAATCCCGGTGGCCTCGATCCACTCCTGGCCGGGGTGATGGGGTCGGTCGTGACGACCTGGGTCACGTTCGCCCCGTGCTTCCTGTGGATCTTCGCGGGAGCGCCGTACGTCGAGCGGCTGCGCGGAAGGCGCGCGCTGAACTCGGCGCTGGCGGCGATCACCGCGGCGGTGGTGGGCGTGATCCTCAACCTCGCCGTCTGGTTCGCCGTCCAGACCTTGTTCGGGCGAACGGTGGGGATCGATCGGTGGGGGCTGAAGATCGACGCCCCGGTCTGGTCGACGATCGACCCGCTCGCGGCGGCGATCGCGGTCGGTGCGGCGCTCGCTCTGTTCCGCCTTCGCTGGGGCATCCCCTCCACGCTGGCGGTCGCGGCGGGGATCGGGGCCGTCGCGCGCCTCCTCGCCTGATCAGATCCCGAGGTCGCGCTGCCAGAGCGCCACGTCCCACCAGCGGCCGAGCTTGAACCCGGCCTCGCGGAGGACGCCGACGCGGCGGAAGCCGAGGGTCTCGAGCATCCGCTCGCTGGCTGGGTTCGGGAGCGCGACGACGCCGACCACGCTGTGGTATCCGGCGTCCCGCAGCCGTGCCAGGATCGTCTCGCAGAGGCCGCGGCCGACTCCTTTCCGGCGGGCCGCCGGAGCCACGTAGATCGACGCCTCGGCGGTCCGGTGATAGGCGTCCCGCTCGCGGAACCGGCCCGCGCTCGCGAAGGCCGCGACCTTCCCCTGGTGCTCGTACACCAGCCAGGCCACCGGGGCCGCCTCCAGTCGCCGCCGGACCTCGTCTTCGGAGGGGGGCTCGATCTCGAACGAGATGTGGGTATCGCGCACGATCGGCGCGTAGATCGCGTGGATCGCGGCGGCGTCGTCCGGAACCGCGTCCCGAATGCCGGTCCGGGCGGGGTCCGTGTCCGGCGTCAGCGCCTCGGCACCGGGTTCGAGCGCTTCCGACTGCGTCGGCGCCGCGAGCGTCGGCGGGCGTCGCCGAGGGCCCTACGGCAGGGCGGCAGGGCGAGTGCGACGAGGACCACGATGAGGACGAGCAAGGTCGCGGGATGATGGCCGGCCTCGGTGGGCATGCGCGCCGCTTGCCCGGTCGCCCGTGCCCCGATACCGAAGACGATCGCGGCGACCGCGACCACGTGGGCGGTCACGACCAGCCGCCACGCCCGATCCGGGCGGGTGACGATCGCCCAGACCGCGCACACCAGCAGGGCGCCCGCAGCGCCCTCTAGGACCGCCGAGGGGAGGTACTCCGGCTCGAAGAAGGGGGCCGGGACCGAAAGCCCGAAATGAAGCGCCGCCCCCGTCAGCAGCGAGGCGGCCTCCGCCAGGGCGACGGCCGCGATCGCGACCCGCAGCATGTTCTCCACCATGACCCGTCCTCCCCATTCAAGGTATATCGTCTGCCGGTTCCGCGAGAGATACCCCGCCGGATCGCCGAGGAGCCGCGGTCCACCTATACTCGGGACAGTCACGATCCGCCCGCCGACCCGGATACCCTCGAGCGACCATGAACCTGTACGATCGCCTGTCCGAACTCGACGTGGAGATCTCCGGCTACGGCCTGGAGCGCAGCTCGGTCGAGGTCTCGAGCGGGTTCACCCGCGTGACGACCACGGTCGCGCTCGAGGGGGCCGGCGAGATGGGCCGGGGCGAAGACGTCGGCTACGAGGCGGCGGACCACGACGGGTACCCGGCCGACCTCGACCTGACCGGGCGAGGGACGCTGGACGACTTCTCGGCGCGCCTGGATGGGCTCGAGCTCTTCCCGCGCGCGCCGCGCCGCGAGGCCGACCGCGACTACCGCCGCTGGGCGTTCGAGAGTGCGGCGCTCGACCTCGCCCTGCGTCAGGCCGGGACGTCGCTGGGCGGGATCCTGGACCGGGGGTACCGTCCCGTCCGGTTCGTCGTCTCGACCCGGCTCGAGATCGGGCCCTGGCTGGCGATCGACCCGGACCTCGAGTTCAAGCTGGACCCGACGTCCGACTGGACGACCGAGCGGATCCGCCAGGCGGCCGACAGCGGCCGCGTGCGGGCGCTCGACTTCAAGGGGTACTACGAGGGGACCGAGGTCGACGCTCCGGCGGACCCGGCGCTCTACCGGGCGGTCGCCGAGGCGTTCCCGGACGCGATCCTCGAGGACCCGGCGTGGACGGACGAGACCCGGGCCGCCCTCGCCGGCCACGAGGAGCGGATCGCGTGGGACGCGCCGATCCACTCCGTCGCCGACCTAGACGGCGTCCCCGTCCCGCCGCGCTGGCTCAACGTGAAGCCATCGCGCTTCGGAACTCTGCGGCGGCTCTGCGACACGCTGGACACCTGCGAGGAGCGCGGGATCGCCTGCTACGGGGGCGGCCAGTTCGAGCTCGGGGTCGGCCGGAGTCAGATCCAGGCCCTCGCCAGCCTGTTCTTTCCCGACGCGCCCAACGACGTCGCCCCGGCGGGCTACAACCACCCGGAGCCGCGCCCCGGGCTGCCGGCGAGCCCGCTCCGGCCCGCGGAGCGCCAGCGCGGGCTGGCCTTCGAGACCTCGTCGTGACGGCTCAGCGCAGCGCGATCCGCATCACCAGCTCTCCCTCGTCCTCCTCTCCCGTGTGCGCGAACCCGAGCCGCTCGTAGAAGGGAGCGGGACTCCC
>DATKCO010000124.1:0-3754 GCA_035513155.1 Gemmatimonadota bacterium
GGAGCGAGAGGCGGAGGGGAACGGGCAGCAGCGGGGCGAAGTCCGTATACTGGGGAGCCGTTTTTCCTCGCGTCTTCGACGAGCTCGAGCAGCGGAACCGTATGCGGATCGGGATTCCCAGGGAGACACGACCGAACGAGACCCGGGTCGCCGCCACCCCCGACGTCGTGCGCAGGTACGTCGAGCGCGGGGCGGAGGTGGTGATCGAGACGGGTGCGGGCGCGCACGCGTCCTTCGCCGACGCGGCCTATCGCGCGTCGGGGGCCGAGGTGGGTGAAGGCGCCTGGGCGGCGGATCTCGTGCTCAAGGTCCAGCCTCCCACCCCGGAGGAAGCCGCCCGCCTCTCCCGCGGGGCCACGCTCGTCTCGTTCCTCTACCCGGAGTCGAACCCGGAGACGATGGCCGCGCTCGAGCGCGCCGCGGTCACCGTCCTGGCCATGGAGTCGATCCCGCGCATCGCCCGCGCTCAGAAGATGGACGCCCTCTCGTCGATGGCGAACCTGGCGGGGTACAAGGCCGTGCTCGAGGCCGCCAACGCGTTCGGCCGCTTCTTCCCCCTCCTGATGACCGCCGCCGGAACGATCCCGCCCGCTCAGGTACTGGTGATCGGGGCCGGGGTCGCCGGGCTGTCCGCGATCGTGACCGCCCGCCGGCTGGGGGCGGTCGTGCGGGCCTTCGATCCGCGCCCCGCGGTCAAGGAGCAGGTCCAGTCGCTGGGGGCGCGGTTCCTCGACCTCCCGCTCGAGGCCGCCGAGACGGCGGGCGGTTACGTGGCCGCCCAGTCGGAGGAGTTCCTCCGGATAGAGCGCGAGCTGCTCGCCGCCCAGATGGAAGAGGTCGACGTGGTGATCACGACCGCGCTGATCCGGGGCCAGCCGGCGCCGGTCCTGATCACCGAAGCGATGGTCGAGGCGATGAAGCCAGGATCGGTCATCGTCGACCTGGCCGTCGAGCAGGGGGGCAATTGCGAGGTGTCGCGTCCCGACGAGATCGTGAGCGCGCACGGCGTCACCGTCATCGGATGGTCGAACCTCGCCGCCCGCGTTCCCGTCCACGCCAGCACCCTCTACGCGCGGAACGTCCAGCATCTCGTCAACCTCCTGTGGGGCGAAGCCGGGCTCGCGCTCGACTTCGACGACGAGGTCGTGGCGGGGGCGACCGCGCTCCACGAGGGCCGGGTCCGGGAGCTCGACGCGGAGTCGATCCCGGCTTCGGGAGGTGGCGGGTAGATGGGCGAGTTCTTCGCCCACTTCACCGTCTTCGTCCTGGCTTGCTTCGTCGGCTGGCAGGTGATCTGGAAGGTCACGCCCGCGCTCCACACCCCGCTGATGTCGGTGACCAACGCAATCAGCGGCATCATCCTGGTGGGAGCGATGCTGGCCGCCGGTGTCGGCGCGCTCGACCTGGGCGGCTGGCTCGGCCTCGTCGCCGTGTTCCTCGCCGCGATCAACGTGGTCGGTGGGTTCTGGGTGACACACCGGATGCTCAAGCTCTTCCGGCGGCGATGATCGAGCTCGCCTACCTCGTCTCGGCGGTCTGCTTCATCCTCTCGCTCAAGGGGCTCTCGACCCCGGCCACCGCCAAGCGCGGGAACCGGTACGGGATCGTCGGGATGGCGCTGGCGATCGCCGCGACGCTGGCGACACCGGGGTTCTCTGCCTATCCGCGGATCGGGGTGGCCGCCCTGGCGGGAGGCGCGATCGGGGCCGTGCTCGCGACCCGCGTTCCCATGACCGCCATGCCGGAGATGGTGGCGCTCCTGCACTCGTTCGTCGGGGCGGCCGCGACGCTGGTCGGCCTGTCCGCACACCATCACGGGATCCACCCCGGGATCGTGCCGCGGATCGAGATCTTCCTGGGGGTGATCATCGGCGCGCCGACCTTCACCGGCTCGCTGATCGCGTTCGCGAAGCTGCGCGGGACGATCGGCGGGAAGCCGCTGCTGCTCCCGGCGCGTCACGCGCTCAACCTCCTCGGGGTCGCCGGGCTGGTCGCGCTCGCCGTCTGGTACGTGCGGGACCCGGTCGCGACTCCCCTGTGGATCGCCGCCCTCGTGGCCGGACTCGTCGGCGCGCACGTCATCCTCGCGATCGGCGGGGCGGACATGCCCGTGATCGTGTCGGTGCTGAACTCGGCCTCCGGGTGGGCGGCGGCCGCCACCGGATTCGTCCTCGGCAACGACCTGTTGATCATCACCGGGGCGCTGGTCGGCGCCAGCGGAGCCATCCTGTCTCTGATCATGAGCCGGGGCATGAACCGCTCGGTCGGCTCGCTCCTCGTGGGCGGCTTCGGCGACGGAGACGGCGGAGGCCCGGCGGCGGCGGGCTCGCCCGAGGCCGAGGCGATGGCGAAGGGCGTCAACGTGGGCGACGTCGAGACCGCGATCGAGCTCATGCGGGGGGCCCGCAACGTCGTCATCGTGCCGGGCTACGGGATGGCGGTGGCGCAAGCTCAGCACCCGACCTGGCAGCTCGCCCTCCGGCTCGAGGGGGAAGGGGTGCGGGTGCGCTTCGCGATCCATCCGGTTGCGGGACGGCTGCCGGGGCACATGAACGTGCTCCTGGCCGAGGCCGACGTGCCCTACGACCAGGTCTTCGAGATGGACGACATCAATCCCGATCTACCGGAGACGGAGGTCGTGCTCGTGCTGGGCGCCAACGACATCGTCAACCCCGACGCGCTCGACAAGCCCGGCTCCCCGATCTACGGGATGCCGATCCTGGAAGTCTTCCGTGCCGGCACGGTGATCGTGGTCAAGCGGAGCCTGCGTCCCGGCTTCTCCGGCATCGACAACCCACTCTACTACCGCGACAACACGATGATGGTGTTCGGCGACGCGCGCGCGGTCGTGGAGGCGATGGTGAAGGAGCTCAAGGGAGCCCTCATCCACTAGGAGGCCTGAGATGTGCGGGATCTGCGGCCTCGCCACCCGGCACCCGGGGCGGCCGGTCGACGAGGCGCTGGTCGGACGGATGGCGGCCGCCCTCGCCCACCGCGGGCCGGACGGCCAGGGGACGTTCGTCTCGGACGGCATCGGCCTCGGCGTCCGCCGGCTCGCGATCGTCGACCTGGAGACCGGCGACCAGCCGATCTCGAGCGAGGACGGGTCGATCGTCGTCGTCTGCAATGGCGAGATCTACAACTACGTGGAGCTGCGCGCGGAGCTCGAGCGATCCGGCCATCGCTTCCGCACCCGCTCGGACGTCGAGACGATCGTCCACTTGTACGAGGACCTGGGGCTGGAGTGCGTCCACCGGTTGCGGGGGATGTTCGCGTTCGCGCTCTGGGACGTGAACCGCGGCCGGCTGGTGCTCGCGCGGGACAGGCTGGGCATCAAGCCGCTGGTCTGGGCGCGCACGGGCGAGGGTCTCGCCTTCGCCTCCGAGTTCAAGGCGTTGCTCGCGGGGGGCCTGGTCGAGCCCGCGCTCGATCCCGCCGCGGTCGAGGACCTGTTCGCCTGGGGCTGGGTCCTGGTCCCGCGCACGATGTGCGCCGGTGTTCAGCGCCTCCCGGCGGGGCACCTCCTCGTCCACGAGGCGGGGCGCGAGGAGCTGCATCGGTGGTGGACCCCGCCGTTCGTGCCCGAGGCCGAGCGCCCGCGGCTCTCCGAGGAAGAGTGGGCGGAAGGCCTCCTCGAGCGGCTCGAGGACGCCGTCCGCATCCACCTCCGGGCCGACGTGCCGGTCGGGGCGTGGCTCTCCGGCGGGATCGACTCGAGCGGCGTGGCCGCGCTGGCGGCGCGCGTCCTGGGCCG
>DATKCO010000125.1:0-20252 GCA_035513155.1 Gemmatimonadota bacterium
TTCGGGACAGGTGGCTCTGATCGGAGAAGCCCGCCTCCCGGGCCAGGCGGGCGATCGGGATGTCGCTGTCCCGCAACCGCCGTTGCGCGTGTTCGACCCTCAGCCCGCGAACATAGTCGGCCGGCGTGCTTCCGTAGTGGAGCCGGAACGCCCGCGCGAGATAGGAAGGGGTCACGCCCGCCTCCGCGGCGATGTCCGCGATCCGCGGCGGCCCCGCATAGCGCGCGTGCAGGAGCTCCCGCGCCCGCTCGATCGCGGCGCTCGGTCCTCCAGACGGCCTTTCGTCCTCCGCTCTGCTCGCCCCGGCGATGAGGAGCATGAGATAGCCTTCCAGGGCGAGCGGCGTGAGGTCGTCCCCCCGTCCCAGCTCTTGGCGGAGACGCCTTCGCAACCAGGCCCAGCGTTCGGCGGGCAGCCCCCGGTTGGAACGCAGGGCGTTCGACTCGTGTCGTTCCGTGCGGTCCAGCCACGCGTGCTCGAACTCGATCGTCAGGCAGCGGGCTCCGCGAGCCCCGAATCGCTCCGAATGGGTCAGCCCCCGGGGGTGATACAGCAAGTGTCGCGGACCGCACTCCATCGAGCGCCCGTCCCAGTACTCGGTGTAACCGCCCTCGAGGACGAAGTTGAAGATCGGACGCTCGTGAGAATGCTCGGGCGCGCGCGTTCGGGGCTCGAAGCGCACCTCGCTGACGATCACGGAAGACGAGCTGTCGCGCTTCAGCGTATGACCGAAGAACTCGCCTTCCAGCAGGGTGGAATCGTTCCGCGCCATCTCCGCACCTCGATTTCGGGCCTCCGCCATACTATACGCGCGGGAAGGCCGAAATGTTCGAACTACTCAGCGTCTCCAGTACCCGCGCGTGAACAGGATGAGGACGGTGAACAGCTCCAGCCGCCCGAGCAGCATGAGCGCCGTCAGGGTCCAGAGCGCGGAAGCGGGGAGCGGGGCGTACGTCTCGGCGGGGCCCACGATCCCGAAGCCCGGGCCGACGTTGCCGATCGTGGCGGCCGTCGCGCCGAGCGCGGTCAGCGCGTCGAGGCCGAGGAGCGTGAGCGCGAGCACGCCGGCGACGAGCGCGAGCAGGTAGAGGAGGAGGAACCCGCTGACGCTCGCCAGCACGTCCGCCGATACGGGTTTCCCTTCCACCTTGTAGACGAACACGCCCCGCGGGTGGAGGAGCTTCCGCATCGTGATCCGCGCCTCCTTGGCCACGATCATGTGACGCAGCACCTTGATCGAGCCGGCCGTCGATCCGGTGCACCCCCCGACCAGCATGAGGAGCAGGATCAGGACCTGCGCGGGAACCGCCCAGAGCTCGTAGTCGGCGGTCGCGTACCCGGTCGTCGTCATGATCGAGGTCGCCTGGAAGAGCCCGGCGCGGAAGCTCGCCTCGAGGCCCGGCACGGTGCCGGGGACGTAGACCAGGGCGGTCAGCGCCAACGCCGCCAGCGCGGTCAGCAGCGCGTATACCCGCAGCTCGCGGTTCCGCTGCACCGCGCGCCAGCGGCCCGTGACCCAGCTGTAGTGGAGCGTGAAGTTCACGCCGGCCAGGAAGGTGAACGCCGCAATCACGTACTGGACGGCCGGACCGAAGGCGGCGATCGACGCGTCCTCGGTCGAGAAGCCCCCGGTGGCCATCGTCGTGAACGCGTGGTTCAGCGCCTCGAACGCGGTCATCCCCGCGACCATCAGGAGCACGAATTGGGCGCAGGTGAGGAGCGCGTAGACCGCCCACAGCAGCGTGGCGGTCTGACGGATCCGGGGGCGAAGCCGGTCCGCCGACAGCCCCGGGATCTCGGCCTGGAGGAGCTGCATGCCGCCGATCCCGAGCAGGGGGAGCACGGCCACCGACAGCACGATGATCCCCATCCCTCCCATCCACTGGGTCTGGCTGCGCCAGAGCACGACCCCCCGCGGCAGCGCGGCGATGTCGGTGACCACGGTCGCTCCCGTGGTCGTCAGGCCCGACATCGATTCGAAGAAGGCGCCGTGGAGCGAAGGAATCGCCCCGGTCAGCAGGTAGGGCAGGCTTCCGAACGCGGCCACGGAGATCCATCCCAGCGTGACGATCGCGAACCCGTCCCGGACGCCGATCTCCTCCACCGACCCGGCCCAGCGGTACAGGGCGAACCCGCATCCGGCCGTGATCAGGGCCGCCGCCGCGAGATGGAACGCGGTCGACTCGCGATAGAACGCGACGGACACGGCCGCCGGGAAGAGCATGGTCAGCCCGCCGAACGCCGTCAGGAGGCCGACGACACTCGCCACCGCGCGCCCGCGCATCACTGGAAGAAGTCGGTGGTCTCTTCGATCGCCGAGGGCAGCGCGAAGACCATCACCCTGTCCCCCCGCGCGACCCGCGTGTCGCCGCGCGGGATGATGATCTCCTCCCCGCGCTGGATCGACCCCAGGATCGCCCCGTGCGGCAGGTCGATCTCAGCGACAAGCCGACCCTCCACCCGGGAGTCCTCCACCACTTCGAACTCCAACGCCTCGGCGTGGTTCCGCTCCATGACCGCCATCGATACGATCCGGCCCCCCCGCACGTGCTGCAGGATGCGGTTGGCCGTCGAGAGCCGCGGGCTCACCGCCGCGTCGATGCCGATCCGCGTCACGAGCGGGATGTACTCCGCGCGCTTGAGCAACGCAATGACCTTCCGGGCGCCCAGATGCTTGGCGAGCAGCGAGGCCAGCAGGTTGGTCTCGTCTTCGCTCGTGACGGCCGCCAGGCCGCCGGTCTCGCCGATCCCCTCCTGGGCGAGCAGGTCGAGGTCGGTGGCGTCGCCGTGGAGGACCAGCCCCGTCTCGAGGCTCTCGGCCAGCGCCACGCACCGCTCGCGGTTGCGCTCGATCACGGTCGGCTGGACGCCTTCGGCCTCCAGCATGTGGGCCAGGTGGGTGCCGACGCGCCCGCCCCCCAGCAGCATCACGCGCCGAACCCGCTGCCGCTCGAGTCCCAGCAGCTCGTACGCCTCGGGGAGGTGCTGCGCCTCCGACACCAGGTAGATCGTGTCGCCGTCTTCCACCCTGGTCGACCCCTGGGGGATGATCGTGTTGCCGTCGCGGTCGATGGCGACGGTCAGAAAGTGTCGTCCCTTCAGGGTCCGGCCGATCTCCTCGAGCGTCCGTCCGGCGGCCGGTGCCCGGCTCCCGACCGGCAGCCCGAGCAGCACGATCCGGCCCCCCGCGAACTCGGCCACGTCGGTGGCCGCGGTGCGGTGAAACAGCTTGAGGATCTCGCGGGCGCACTCGCGCTCGGGGTTGATCAGCAGATCGGCTCCGAATTTCCGCTCCTCGAGGATCCTGCGTCGCTCGTAGTACTCGGGATTGCTCACCCGGGCCACCTTGAAGCCGACCGCGAACTGCGACGCGATCAGGCAGGCGATGAGATTGACTTCGTCGAGGTTCGTCACGGCCAGCAGGAGCTCGGCCTTCTCGATGCCCGCCTTCTCGAGCACCGTCAGGCTGGCCCCGTTGCCCTCGATCACGAGCAAGTCCAGATGGGACTGGATCCGCCCCGCCAGGTCCGTGTCGCGCTCGATCACGACCACGTCGTGCTGCTCCTCCGACAAACGGGCGGCCAGATGGTACCCGACCTCGCCGGCGCCGATGACGATGATCCTCAAGCCGGGCCTCCCCTGGCGGTCGGACGGGGGCACCTGGGGGCCGCGCTGTCCGTCAGCGGACAGCCCGCGGCACCGGAGGGGCATAGTTTCCAAGTAGTGAAGCGAAATATAGTCATTGGGATTCTCACGGAATCGGCACCCCTGACCGCCACCATCGAACGGGGGCTATCCCGGGACGAGCGGTTCGAGGTCCGTGCGCTGGACCTCCAGCGCGACGACCTTCGCACCCCCGACGACATCGATGTCCTGCTCGTCAGCTCGGCCCTGCCCGCGACCGAGACCTTGCCCCTGCTCGGCCGCTCGTGGATGAGCCACCGGTTCCCCCGGCTCTTTTTCGTGCGTGCCGGGCGTCCTCCGGGACCCGAGGCCAGGCTGACGACCGAGTGCTCGATCGAGCTGGCGGACGTGGCGGACGCGGCGGCCCACCACCGCCGACCGATCCCGGCGCGGCTCACGCTCCGGTTCCTCGAGCCGGAATCCGGCCAGGGAAACGCGGAAGCCGTCGCCGTCGGGCGCTGAGGGGCGGATGCGCGGATCAGCCGGCCCGGCCCAGGGAGCGTAACGCCTCGCCGAAGCGACGCGGGACCTCACGCCCCGCGTCCGGCGGGACGTCGAGGTGCGTGACGAGGCGGATCCGGGTCGGCGAGATGTCGAGCGTACGGACGCCCCGCGCCTCGGCCGCGCGCACCAGGTCGGCGGCGGCGACGCCGGCCGCATCCACCTCGACGAGCACGATGTTGGTTTCCACCCGCTCGAGGTCCACCCGAAGCCCCTCGACGGCGGACAGCCCTTCGGCGATCTCCCCGGCGACCGCATGGTCCTCGGCCAGCCGGTCGACGTGCCGCTCCAGCGCATGGATCCCCGCGGCGGCCAGGATCCCCGCCTGCCGCATCCCACCCCCCAGCCGCTTCCGCACCCAGCGCGCCCGCTCGATCGTCTCGGCGTCCCCCACCAGGCAGGTACCTACGGGGGCGCCGAGACCCTTGGACAGGCAGAGCGAGACCGTGTCCGCGCACGCCGCCCACCGATCGACGGCCACGCCGCTCGCCACCACCGCGTTGAACAGCCGCGCGCCATCGAGATGGACCGCGAGCCCGCGCCGCCGGGCCCAGGCAGAGACCGCCTCCATGTCGGCGATGGGATGGATCCGTCCACCGTGCCCGTTGTGGGTGTTCTCGAGACAGACCAGCCGGGTCTGCGCGAAGTGCTCGTCGCGGGGTCGGACCCGGTCCTCGAGGTCGGCCGGCCGCAGCGCGCCGTCCGCCGTGTCCACCGGATGAAGCTGGACCCCGGACAGGGCCGCCGGCGCCCCGGCCTCGTAGTTGAAGATGTGGGAGCGGCGCTCGATCAGGGCCTCGTGGCCGGGCCCGGCATGCACGTGGACCGCGGTCTGGTTCGCCTGGGTCCCGCTGGGAAAGAACAGCCCCCGCTCCTTCCCCGTAAGGCCGGCGATCATCGCCTCGAGCCGCTTGACGGTCGGGTCGTCCCCCAGGACGTCGTCGCCCAGCGGGGCCTCCATCATCGCGCGCTTCATGGCGGGCGTGGGGCGCGTGACCGTGTCGCTGCGGAGATCGTAGACGGGTTCCATCCGCTAAGGCTGCGCCGGAGCCGGGGCTTCCGCAACCGACCCCTCCGCCGCCCGCCAGGCGCGAACGAGCTCTAGAAGGCGCCCGGCCGCTTCCTCGTCCAGGACCGGCTGCCGGTTCCGCCAGACGCGGCCCAGCGCCAGGGGGCGCTCCTCGCCGGCCCAGGCGAGGAACGGCTCGAGCGGCCGGCGCAGATCCCGCGCTCCGGTGCGGATCCCCTCCATCAGCAGGCCCCCTTCACGCATGACGAGCACGACCTCCATGGTGGGCGGCGGAGCGATGAGCCGCCAGGCGTCGTTCGTCACCTCGAAGAGGCCATAGACCTCCCGGTCTCGAGGGTCGTACGCCCACGAGACGACCCGCCAGCGCTCGTTCAGGGCCGCCCGCCACTCCAGCACCTTGCGCGCTTCCTCCCGGCGGTAATAGTACCCTCCCAGCACCGGCCGGATGACGAAGTCCGTGGTCGTCAACGCCAGCGCGGCGTCCACGTCGCCCCGGTTGATCGCCGCCACGTAGGACCGGGCGATCTCCTCCGGGGCCGGCTGGAGCGCCACCGGCGCCACGGAGGCGACCACGAAGGCCGCCCAGAGGGCGCGCTCCGCCCAGGTCACACGCTCGATCCGGATCCACGCCATGGGGCTCTCCGTCTTGCCGCTTGACAGCCGCCGGTCCGACCCTAGAATATGATCCCGTTAGGGAGTGTAACTAGGGTTTCCGCCAACGGCGGATCCGAGCGTTACAGGCCCGGGCGCGGCCCGGGCTACACCACGGGGTGTAAAAGACCGGGGTGGAGGGTTCCTAACCTCCGCCGCGGTTTTTTTATTGCCGGAAATCTCCGGAGTCGATTCGAAAACCGCCGTTTCGCCAGGAGGACGAATGGACCGCGACCAGGTTCTGAACCTCGTCAAGAAGCACGACGTGAAGTACGTCTATCTCTGGTTCACCGACATCCTCGGGTTCCTCAAGAGCTTCGCGATCACCCTCCACGAGCTCGAGGTCGCGCTCGACGAGGGGATGGGCTTCGACGGCTCGTCGATCGAGGGGTTCACGCGCATCCAGGAGAGCGACATGATCGCGCGGCCCGATCCCGGGACGTTCGCCATGATGCCCTGGCACGTGAACGGGGACGCGGTAGCGCGCATGATCTGCGACGTGACCACCCCGGACGGCGAGCCGTACGCCGGCGATCCCCGCTGGGTCCTGCGGCGGGCGCTGGAGAAGGCCTCGGACCGGGGGTACACGTTCTACGTGGGCCCGGAGCTCGAGTACTTCTACTTCCCCGCTCCCAACGATCCGACCCCGCTCGACCAGGGTGGGTACTTCGACCTGCTGCCGCTCGACGAGGGGAACGACCTGCGGAAGGAGACGATCGGCAACCTGGAGTCGATGGGCATCCACGTCGAGTACTCGCACCACGAGGTGGCCCCCAGTCAGCACGAAATCGACCTGCGGTACACCGAGGCCCTCCGCATGGCCGACATCGTCCAGACCTACAAGACCGTCGTCAAGCGGACCGCCTACGAGCACGGGCTGTATGCGACCTTCATGCCGAAGCCCATCTTCGGGCAGAACGGCAGCGGGATGCACTGCCACCAGTCCCTGTTCGAGGGGGACAAGAACGCCTTCTTCCAGCCGGACGCCCAGTACCACCTCTCGGAGACCGCCCTCCAGTACATCGCCGGGATGCTGAAGTACGCCCGCGAGTTCGCGGCGGTCACGAACCAGTGGGTCAACTCCTACAAGCGGCTCGTGCCGGGCTATGAGGCGCCCATCTACGTGTCGTGGGCCAATTCCAACCGCAGCGCCATGATACGGGTGCCGAACATCAAGCCCGGCAAGGAGAAGTCCACGCGCATCGAGCTCCGGATGCCCGATCCGGCCTGCAACCCGTACCTGGCGTTCGCGCTCATGCTGGCCGCCGGGCTCAGGGGAATCGAGGAGGGGCTGGATCCCGTCGATCCGGTCGAGAACGTCAATATCTACCACCTGACCGAGGAGGAGCGGCACGCGCGCGGGATCGAATCGCTCCCCGAAGACCTCGGCCACGCCATCCAGCTCGCCAGCGCGAGCGAGCTCGTCCGGGAGACGCTCGGCGACCACGTCTTCGAGCAGTTCCTGCGGAACAAGCAGGCGATCTGGTCCGAAGCGCGCGCGCACGTCAGCCGTGCCGAAGTGGACTACTACCTGCCGATCCTGTAGCCGAAGGGAGCCGGTCCGCCGGGCTCTCCGGGTTCAGTCGAGCCCCGGCGCGAGTCGCTCGATCGCGTCCATCAGCCGCTCGATCGTGGCGTCGTCGGTGCTCGGGCTCATGACCACCATCCGGAGCCAGCGGACGCCGGCGACTTCCGCCGAGCTGAGGTAGAACCGCCCTTCCCGGATCAGGGCCTCGCGCAGGGCGAGCTGGAGCGCGTCGCTCGAGCCGTAGCGGAAGCAGACGATGTTCGCCTCCGGCGGGCCGAGGGTCGCGAACCCCCTTCGGGACGCGATCGCCCGCTCGAACCGCCGTGCCGCGGCGTAGCGACCGTCGATCCACTCCGCCAGTCCGGCCTCGCCGAGGCAGGCCAGGACGAGAAACAGCTTGAGCCCCAGCTCGGCCTTCGTGCACTCGATCGTGCGATGGATCAGGTCGACGCCGGGCCCCTCGTGGTCGTAGAAGAGGTAGCTGGCTCGCTGATGGAAGGCGCCCGCGGCCCGCTCCGGATCCCGGAACAGAACCGCGGCGCAGAGCGTGGAGACCCGCAACATCTTGTGGGCGTCCCACACGATCGAGTCGGCCAGCTCGACACCGTCGAGGTGACCGCGCTCGCGCGGGGAGACCAGCGCCGAAGCGCCGTGAGCCCCGTCGACGTGGAGCCAGACATCCCGCTCGCGGCAGATCTCTCCGATCGCGCGCAGCGGGTCGTGATACCCGGTCGCGGTGGCGCAGGCACCCGCGACTACGGCCAGCACCCGGCGGCCCTCTCCGCGCACCCGATCCACGGCCTCGGCGATCCCCTCCGGGACCGTGACCTCGCGCTCGTCGACCCGCAGCGGGACGATGCGCCGGCCACCGATCCCCATGATCGAAGCCGCGCGCGCGATCGAGTAGTGGGCGCCGGGAGGCGCCAGCAGGACCAGGTCGCTCGGCACCCCCTCCTGCCACGCTTCCGGCGCCACGGCGGCGCGTGCCGCGAGGAGCGCGGTCAGGTTGGCGAGCGATCCGCCGTGGGTGAGGACACCGGCGCCGTCCGGCCAGCCCACCTTCTCCAGCATCCACTCCAGGACCACCATCTCCGTCGCCGTCGCGGTGGGGCCCATCTCGTACACCGCCATCGCGTTGTCGGTGACGCCGTGGACCAGCTCGGCGATCGCCGAGGCGGGGTGCGGGGCGGCCACCTGGTGAGCCAGGAATCCCGGATGGTGGAGCCGGGTGCTTCCCGCCAGGTAGCGCTCCAGGAAGTCGTCGAGGGCCGGAGCGTCCATCCCTCCCGCGCGGATCCGCTCGCGCAATCCAAGATCGGCGATGATCGCTGCCATCGGACGGGGATCGATCACGCGCCCGGTGCCTGCCATGCTCGACGACAGGAAGCCGGCTAGCCGGTCCACCGCGCGCGCGGCGGCGTCTCGCAGGAGATCCTCCGGCCCGTCGTCCGCCTTCGGCGTGCCCGACCTCTGTCTCACATTCGACTCCGGACGGCTATACTCCCGGGAGGGGCCGTGAATCGAAGACTCCGTGACATTCGCGGTCCGATGGTAGCAGGTGTCACGGGATGAACCAAGGAGAGGTGGACGATGGACTCGATCTACCTGATCGGACGCGTACTGTTCTCGCTGATCTTCGTGATGTCCGGCGTGGGACACTTCACCAAGCTAGAGGGGATGAGCCAGTACGCGGCCGCGAGCGGGGCCCCGGCGCCCAAGGCCTCGGTCCTGGTCAGCGGCCTGATGATCGTGGCGGGGGGTCTCAGCGTGGCCCTCGGAGTGTGGATGGAGATCGGGACCTGGCTCCTGGTCTTCTTCCTGATCCCGGCCGCGGTCCTGATGCACGCCTACTGGAAGATCGACGATCCGGGCGAGCGCTCCGGCCAACAGGCGCACTTCATGAAGAACCTGGCGCTCGCGGGCGCGGCCCTCGTCCTGTACTGGGTGGTCCAGACCCACGGCTACGGTCCCTTCACGCTCGGCGAGCCGATGAGCTAGCCGCGCGAGGCCGGCTCCGCGGAGGCGATCGGGATCTCGACCGACGGGATCAGGTCGTCCACGTGCCGCGCCAGCTGATCCACCGTCATCGCGCGGCCGGCCTCCCGGCAGGCCGCGCTCGTCGCCGGCCCCAGCGCCCGCCGCGCCCGGTCCAGCGGCTCGCGTCCGCGATCGGCCTCGGCGGGCGACAGCGCCTCGACCCCCGCCATGAGCTCGACGCAGCGGTCCGGCCGGCCGTCTTCGAGCGCCAGGCGCGCGAACCGCCTCAGCACGCGCGCCACCCCCCACGAGTATCCTCCCTTCCGATACATGCGGAGCGCCCGCGCGTAAAGCCCCCGGGCAACCTCCGGGTCGTCCCCTTCCCGTATCTCGCCCAGCCGCTCCAGCGTCGCGGCCAGGTCGCCGGCGCGGTCTTCTCCCTCGAACAGCGCGGCGGCCTGCTCGAGCAACCGCCGAGCCGCCCGACCCTCGCCCTCGTCGCGCGCCACGGCGGCCAGCTCACGCAGGACGATCGCCGTATGGCCCCGGTGATCGAGCTTCCGCGCCCGGTCGAGCGCCTCCTCGAGCGAGCCCCGCGCGGCCGCCAGGTCCCCCTGCAGCCGCGCCAATGCGCCGAGCCCGGCCAGCGCGAAGCTCGCGCGCAGGTCGTCGCCGGTCTCGCTCGCGATTCGCAGGCTCTCGGCCAGCGACTTCCGCGCTTCGTCCGGCCGCCCGGCTTCGCGCTGCGTTTCCCCCAGGTTGTGGAGCGCGGTCGCCAGGTCCTTCGGATCACCGACCCGGCGTCGATACTCGACCACCTCCTCATGGACCTCGATCGCTTCGGACCACAGACCCTGGTAGGTCCTCAGCGCGGCCGCCGCCGCCAGGCAGCGCACCCGTAGCTCGTCCTGGATCCGGAGATCCGGGGCCAGCAGACGATCGAGCCAAGTCCGCCCCTCGGCCAGCCGGCCCCGCACGCACCAGAAATGGGCGATCGAGGCGGCGATGCGGGCCGCGCTCTCTACCTCGCCGGTGGCGAGGGACCACTCCATCCCCGCGATCAGGTTCTCCTGCTCTTCCGCCACCCGGTCGAGCCAGCCCGATTCGCCGGGCGCGCAGTAGTTCCCGCGACCGCCCGCTTCCACCCAGTCCGCGTAGTAGCGGGCGTGGGCTCCGTGCCATGCCGTCGCCGGACCGCTCCGCTCGAGCTCGGCCCGGCCATACTCGCGGATCGACTCCAGCATCGTGAACCGCACCTCGCCCTCCTCCGGACCCGCGCGGAGCAGGAGGCTCGCGTCGATCAGCCCGGCGAGGAGATCCATCGGCTCCGCGTTCGATTCCGACGCCTCCGCCCACACCGCCTCCACCGCATCCAGAACACACCCGCCGGAGAAGGTCGACAGGCCGAACAGGAGCTCCCGTTCGGGAGCCGTGAGGAGATCCACGCTCCAGCGGATCGTGTCGTGGAGGGCGCGCTGTCGCTCGGGCAGGTCGCGCGCTCCCCCGGTGAGGAGCGGCAAGGCGGTACCCAGGCGACTGACCAGCGTGGCCGGCGACATGAGCTTCAAGCGGGGCGCCGCGAGCTCGATCGCCAGCGGCAGGCCGTCCAGCCGCCGGCAGATCTCGATCACCGAGCCCGCATTCGCCTCGCTGAGGCGGAAGGACGGGGTCACGGCGCGCACGCGATCGACGAACAGGGCGACGGCCTCGGAGTCGAAGGGGAGGTCGCCACCGACGCGGCGGTCGGGATCCGGCAGGGAGAGGGGAGGAACGCCCAGCTCCTGCTCGCCCCGCACCCTCATCGGAGCGCGGCTGGTCACCAGCACCGCGAGGCCGGGACAGCGTCGCGCGAGCCGGGCCACGAACGGAGCCGCGGCCAGGAGATGCTCGAGGTTGTCGAGCACGAGAAGCAGCTCGCGGTCGGCGAGCCAGGAGACCAGCCGGTCCTCGTCGAGGCCCGTGGGACGAGGCTCGAGCCCGACGACCTCCGCCACCACGTCCAGCACGCGGGCGGGGTCCCGGAGGGCCCCGAGCGAGGCCCAGGCGACCCCGCCCTCGAATCCCGGCTCGGCCTCGCGGGCGAGCTCGATCGCCAGCCGGGTCTTCCCGACCCCGCCGGGACCGGTCAGGGTGAGGATGCGGCTGCCCCCGTCGAGGAGTCGGCGCGCCTCGTCGATCAGGCGACGGCGCCCGACCAGCGGGCCGGGGGGGAGCGGCGGGTCGACCGTTCGCCTGCGCCTCCCCCTCTCCTCCGCCTCTCGCAGCCGCCGACCGAGCCTCTCGAGATCGTCCGAGACCGGATGCCCGTGGGACACGAAGTTCTCGTACGCCTCCAGCGCCGCCGCGCGCCTCCCCGCCTGGTCGAGCAGGCCGATGAGCTCGAGGAGCGAGACCTGGTCGGCCGGCTGGATCGCGCGCCAGGCGGTGGCCCAGCGGATCGCGGCCTCCAGGTCCCCCCCGCTCCGCGCCCTCTCGACCAGTCGGCGGCCCGCGTCGAACGCCCTCTCGCGGAGCCGGTATCGCTCCCGCTCCAGCCAGAAGTCGAACTCGTGGTCGGCGTCGGCGACGTGGAAGCCCTCGAGGAGCTCGCCGCGGTAGAGCTCGACCACGGTCTCCATGTCGTCCCGCCGCCATGCCTGGTCGAGCTCGGTCACGTCGCACCAGAGCCGCTCGGGGTCGACCCCGATGTCGTCGCCCCGAACGACGAAGGGGTCATCCTCAAGACGGGTGCGGAGATAGTAGAGAGCCTGCCGGAGCGCGTGGCGCGCGTGACCCTCGTCGAGGTCGGGCCAGAGGAGCGCGAGCAAGGTGTCGCGCCGGTAGAGCCGGCGGGGCGCGAGGGCGAGATAGGCGAGCAGCGAGAACCGCTTCGGCTGGGTGAGCACCTCGGCGATCTCCACGCCGCCGCGGCGCAGCTCGATCGTGCCAAGGGCCCGGAACTCCACTGGCCCCTTCACTCGCTTCACGATCCCATCTCAGGTGACGGTCAGGGTACGGTCAGGTGACGGGCGGTCCAGATCATTGTAGGCCAACGCCCGGACCGGAACAACGGTGCGGAGCCCCTGCCACCCCCGTCTGGAGGACCTCATGCGCGCCACCCGACTGATCCCCGCTCTCTCCCTCGTCCTGACCCTCGCCTTCGCGGGTTGCCAGTCCGGCAGCCTGGCCGGTCCGGTCGACGACGAGCTCCAGTCGGCTTCCGGGCCCCTCGCCCCCACCGAGGGCGAGTGCGATCCGAATCTCCTCCCCTGCTAGCTGAGCGTCTACCTCGCCGCCACTCGATCGGTAGCGGTCGCGAGGAAGGCTAGGGCACGTCGACCCGGCCGCCCGTGGCGGCCAGAAGCGTGACCTCGGCGTCCGGCTTCATGACGTCGATGACGAGGCCACCCCGAGCGTGAACAGGAGGGTCCAGTGGGCCGCCGACAGCGGCGCGTCGTCCAGGGCGTGAAAGCGCCAGGATATCCGGCTTCCCGGCTCCGGATGAGCACCATCCCCAGGTGCATCGACCACGACATCTCCATGCCCGCTATCCGGTACCCCATGTCCCGGGAGGCGACGAAGTCGGTCAGGTGGAGGAGCACGCCCGCCGCGGTCAGCAGGATGCCCGCCCAAAACAGGGGGCATGGTGGAACTCGATCCCGATCCCCGCCGGACCGACCGCCGCGATCCTTCGGACGCTGGAGAGCGCGTGGGTGAGGTCAGGCCGACTCCGGGGTCGAGGCGCGGGAGATCCTCAACGTGTAGGGGATGCGCGAGGCCCGGTACGCGTACTCGATCGACAGCTCCTCTCCGGCCTCGACCTCGAACGGCTCCTTGAGGATCCAGACCGGCTGGGCCCAGGAGCAGGTCTCCTCCACCGCGTCGGGATGCAGCGAGAGGGTCACGCCGGGCGCGAGGTCGAGATCGAAGTACAGGATGAAGCCGCTCAGAGTCCCCCCCGCGCGGGTGGTAGCCGACACCGTCCTCTCGAGGCGCGGCTGGTTCTCGACCGTCAGGTCGACCTCGGCGATGAGCGCCGGATCGGCCAGCCGGATCCAGTCGCGGGACCGAAACGGCTTGAGGAAGTACTGGTAGTAGGTCGGATAGACCGCGGTCCGGTGCAGCGGGGTGAAGTCGATCCCGTACCACTCCCGCCAGCGACGTTGCGACTCTTCCGCGAACCGGTGCTCGGCGATCGACTCCGCCGGCACCTCGACCGGTACCCCGTAGATGCGGACGCCCCGCGGGATGAAGCGCGCGTCCGGCTTCAGCAGCCGCCGGATCGCGTCGCCCGTCGCCTCGAGGACCCGCTCGCCCAGCGGCTCGTTGCCGATGATCTCGCTGACCAGCACGTCGGCCGGCTCGGGCAGGGCCACCTGGGTAGACCAGCCCTGGACGAGGTGATTCGATCGGCGACGTCGTTCGCCTGGAACACGGCCTGGGCCGCCCGCCGATGGCGCTGGCCTCGATTGCGTAGACCCGTCGCGCGCCCGCTTTCGCCGCCGCCACCGCCAGCACCCCGGTCCCGGTCCCGAGATCCACCTCCACGTCGCCGGGGCGCACCGTTTCGCGGATGGCCGCCAGGTAGGCGTCCGTCCGCGCCCGATCGTTCAACATCTTGATGTGGATCGCGGCCGCGTCGAACCCGGCCTTGAACGGCCTGAGCTTCGGCTGGCCCTTGGCGACGTCGACCAGCGCCCCGGCCTCGTACAGCAGCATGATCGTGGTCGTGAGATCCACCCACTCCTGGGCGCCCTTGACCTGCGGGTGGAGCGACCGGAGCACGTCCTGGAAGGGGTGGGTCGGGAGAATGCGTTGAGGACCATCAGCGTGTGCGCGCCGCACTCCACGCGGCGGTCCTCGATGTCGATGACAGCCGAGCCGTTCGAGTGGATCTGGATGGAGAGATCCGGCGCCCCCTGGAGGACCGTGGTGGGCTCGAGCTCGCCCGTGGCGGGATTCCCTTCCGGGGCCGTCATGGGAGGCGAAGATAGTCTCGCCTCCCGGGCTCGCCTACGGGATGAAGCGCTGGGAGGGGGATTCCCCCGTCGTCAGTCGATCCAGGCGAGGAGCTGGCCGGCGACGGCGCTCCAGAACACGCGGTCGGCGTCCCGCGCGCGGTCGCGCAGCACGATCACGTGGGCCCGGTCGCGCAGGAACAGGTCGTTGTCGCGAAGGAACCACGACCCCGGCCGGCCGATGCCGAACCCCTTGTTCAGACACCACTGGAGCCCGAACACAGGGTGGCCCGCTCCGCTCCTGCAGAAGCTCGGCCCGCGGTCGTTGCGGACCGGATAGCGACGGAAGTCGTCGCGGTCGAGGACGATCGTCCGGCGGCCGTCCCGCAGCACGATCGTGCGCCGCCCGTCCCGGTCTTCGTCGTCCCAGTCGTCGTCCCAATCGTGGTCCCGATCGCGGTCGCCACGCCGGTCGTCGTCGAGCACGATCACGCGCGGCCGCTCGGCGCGCGCCGCCTTCTCGTGCCCCCGCGCCTGACCGCTTCCCTGCGCCCAGACGGACGCGGGCAGGACGAGGACCAGCCCCAGGGCGAGAGGAAGGATGGTGCGGAAAAGGATCGACATGAGTCCACCTCCGGGTTGCGCGGCCCCCGGGATTCGTGAGACCCTGGGCTCTACCCCGCGGCGGGTCACCCGAGTTCCACCGCGACGCGGGTACGCGGAACGAAGTCACGAGCGCGGTCAGCGACCGTCGCGGCGCGCCCGGGCGATCGCCTCCGAAAGGGCCGCCAGCTCGTGTTCCTCGAGGGCCGTGCCGTCGCACTCGTCGATCGCCCCGCCGCGCGCGATCCACCGGAGGAGCCGGGCGCGGACGCGCCGCCCGAGCGAGTCGAGCCGGCGGCAGACCGTCGACAGGCGGAGGACCATGCTTCGAAGGTAGGCCCGCTGGTCCTGGGATGCTAGTTTTCTAGCACGCAAGGGACACGCCGATGATAAACGGGCCCGCGGATTTGTCCGCGGGCCCGTCCTCTTCCGTCCGGTCTGGAGACCGTGTTCCGCCCTAGTTGTCGTCGGCGGCCGGCGGCGCCGCACCGATCAGGGACGGCCTCGTCCCCTCGTTCACCGCGCGGTTCATGTTCGTGGTATAGATCTCGTCGCTGTGGCTCGAGAAGGCTTCGAAGAACACGTCCACCATCTCCTGATACTCCGCGTACCCCGCCTCGCCCTCCTCGGGGGGCGCGTTCTGGTCGTTGTAGTCGTCACAGGGCTGCCCGCAGGGGGCCATGATGTCGTCCCAGTTGTCGTACTCCTCGACGAGCACGACCTGCATCGCGTTCTTGCCCCACTGGTGGATCATCACCCGCGAGTTGCGCACCCGGGGGTTGAGCTGGGTTCCTGGCAGGAAGTACTCGTTCAGGTAGGACAGCGCCTTCCCCCGGTCCGGGCCGTAGGGGAGGTCGAAGCTGGTCACGACGACGTAACGCGAATTCTGTTGCTGGGCCTGTGCATGGCTGTCACTCACGAAGACGGCGAGCGCGAGCGCGCACGCGCCTAGGGTGGTTCTCCGCATTTGGCTGGCTCCTTGTTGGGTGGGCACTTCGTCGCGCCGGACCTGTAGCGCATAGAAGCGCAGTAAGTAATCCGACTCCTTAAAATCTACGCCCTTTGACGTCAGCGTGCCACCTGAAGCGTCTCTTCAGACCGCCCTCCCCTCCGGGTAGAGCCGCTCGAGCAGCCGGGACCATTCCTCCCGGATCGCGGGCAGTTCCTCGCGCGCGTCGCCCCACGCCTGGAGCCAGAGCGTGACGTCGCGCTGGCCGCCGCCGGGCTCTCCGGCGGGATCGCTTCCCGCCCTGAGGAGCGCTCCGCCGAGCGTCTCGACGATGGCTCCCCACTGCCGCGGCGGGGTCTCGAGGAACGGCTCGGCGCCGAGCGGCCTGCCCCCCAGCGCGCCGGGCGCCGCCATCCGCGTCCAGATCTCCTCGGGACTCAGCGACACGCGGCGCCTCAGGTTTACGACCTCGCGGTCCTGCCCGCGGTGACGCTGGAGGTACTCCTTGAGCGATCGCAGCTCGAACGCCCACCCGTCGATCGTCCCCTCGACCCATTCGTCCCACGAGGCGTCGGCCGGGAACCCGGACGTGACCACGCGGACGATGGTGCGCCCGTCGCGGCCTTCGAGCAGCCGGTAGTCCGTCGCCTGCGGCGGCTGCTCGCTCCCGTGCATCTTCCAGCTCGTCTTCAGATGCCGCGGCGGATCCCAGGCAAGGATCTCCTGCTCGCCCTCGAACTCGTTCCGCCACGACATCCAGATCGCGCCGCCTTCACCCGGCTCGACCCGCGCGTCGAGCGGGAACCAGCGCTCGAGCTCGCGGGCCTCGGTCAGCGCCTTCCACACCGCTTCGATCGGCGCTTCGATCTCGATCTCCCCGCTCGCGGCGCGGGTCGGGGGGCGGGAATCCGTAGCCTTCGTCGTTTCGCTCATCTCTCCCCCTTCGTCTTCGGGTCCGTTCCCGGCCAGGCGCCCGCCAGCACGCGGAATCGCCGCCCGCCGGACGCCTCGTCGTCCTCGTGCCGCGCGATCACCTCGGCGACCGCGCGCGCGAGGTCGTCGGCAAACTCCGGGAAGTCGGTGGGGCGCGCGAGCCTGATCTCGGCGTCGATCGCCAGCGTCGCGAGGCGCTTCTTCCCCGTCGTCGCCTTCCGCAGAAGTCCCGCGAGCTCGCGGATTGAGCGCGCGGCCAGCGCGACCAGGAACGCGGCGCTGAAGCGGTCGGCGGGCGGCAGCGGATCGGCGCCCATCGCCATCAGCGCGCCGGGGTCGATCAGCCAGTGGCGGGCCGTCGCGCGCAGCACGCGCTCGGTGCAGTTCCCCTTCCGCCGCTCCTCGACCAGCTCGATGAATCCCGCCTTCTCGAGCTCCCGCAGGTGGTAGTTGAGCCGCTGGCGGGTCGTGCCGAGCCGCTCCGCCAGGCCGGTCGCCGAGCCGGGCGCTTCGGCCAGCGCGGCGAGGGCCTGGCGGCGGATCGGCGAGAGGGCCCTCGCGGCCCGCGCCGGATCGGCGACCACCTGCATGCTTCCGGGGGCGCGGCTCGACATGCGCCGATCCTTATTACCGAAAAGATTTCTTGTCAAGGATCACCGAACGAGGGCCCCGCCGCGGATTCGCGACGGGGCCCCCTTGCTTCTCGCGGTGAGCGGTGCCGGCGGCTAGAAGCGGACCTCGACTCCGAACCGGATCTGCCTCGGCTCCCCGTAGTTGAACACGGAGTTGCTGTTGGCCACCTCGGCCCGGAACAGGGTCTCCTGGCTCTCCTCCAGCGTGATCGTCCCGTCGCCGTTCAGATCCTGGCGCGCGAAGTCGGCGCGCCACTCCTCCAGGATATCGTCCAGCGCCACCGGGAAGCCTCCGGCTGCGCCCTCGACCCGGAAGTTGCCCGGGATCTGCGGGTTGCGGCTGTCCTCGAACTCCAGGCCGTCGCGGTCGGGAAGCCCCGTCGTTTCATTGACCGCGAGCACGTTCGAGTGGTTCAGGAAGTTCCGGACGAGGCCGAACACGCTCAGGTCGAGACCCCCGAGATCGAGCCCCTTCGTCACCCGGATGTCCCCCGAATGGACCCAGGGCAGGCGACTCGCGCCCAGATCCTCCACCGGCCCCTGCTGCCCCTCGGTGGAGCGGCGCGTGAACGGATTGCCCGACTGCGCGTTGTAGGTCAGGTAGGCGGCGAAGTTGCGCAGAGCCGCCCCCCAGGCCGTCCCCTCCTGGAAGTCGGCGGGGAACTGGAGCGTGAACTGCCAGTTGATGTTGTGCAGCCGGTCGAAGTCCTCCGGCTGGAGCTGGTTCGGAGGCGTCAGGAGCACGCCCTGGCCCTCCAGCGGGTCGAACAGCCGGCCGAAGCCGGTCCCGACCGCCCAGTCCAGCGGCGAGCTCGTCGTGCCGCGCGCCCACTGCAGCGACCACGCCAGGTTCGTCGACCAGTAGTCCGAGTACCGCTTGGTCAGCGAGATGTCGAACCCCTTGACGTTCCCGTTGTCGCCGTTCACGAACACCCGGCGCTCGTCGACGTTGGGGTCGAGCGACCGGGCCTGGAACACATCCAGGCGGACCGCGCCGCGGCGGTCCCGGTTGTAGCCCACCACGTCGACGACCAGGTTGTCGCTCAAGAGGTGGGTGATCCCGGCCTCGAACGCCGTCGTCTCGATGAAGTCGAGGTTCGGGTTCCCGTACCAGATGTTGTTGTTCCCGCCCGAGGCCGCGATGTCCGTCAGGAACGACGAGAAGAAGTGCCGCAGCTCGGGGAGCTGGTAGAACTTCCCATAGGAGAGCCGCACCTGCGTCGCGTCGGTGATCGGATGCGCCACCCCGAGGCGCGGGGAGATCTCGTCCTTCGCCTTGGCCTCCTGGACCGCCGCCTCACGGCACTGCGTCGAGCCCAGCGTCGTGATCGAGCAGTCGACAAGGCCGGGGAGCATCGGGAACACCGTGTTCGGATCCCAGTGGTCCCACCGCAGGCCCAGGTCGATCACGAGGTCGCCGTAGTCGAGGCGGTCCTGCAGGTACGCCGCCCCCAGCATCGGGTTCACGTCGTAGACATCGGCGAAGACGTTGTCGTCCCAGTGCGGTCCGGCGTGGAACAGGTTGATCCAGTTCCACTCCATCCCCACCTTGCCGCGGTGGACGCGGTTGAGCTGCGAGTCCAGATCCACCCGGATCCCGTAGCGCCGCTCGCGGCGGTCGTCGAAGTTGGGAGTGAATCCCTCGTTCAGCCGGAAGTTCCGCTGCCCGAAGACCGGATCGGGATTCACCGACTTGGGCGACGGGAAGTTGAACACCGTGTTCGTGGTCGAGTCCTCGAAAAAGAACTCGATGTCGCCCAGGCGGTAGTTGAGGAAGTCGTCCTCGAAGGTGTCCTCGCTCACCAGGCACTCCGGAGAGCAGAAGCTGGCGTCGCCGAAGTGGTCGATCAGGACCTGGGCCAGCTCCGGGGTCTTCGGGCGTCCGATGTAATCGCGCACCCAGTGGTAGTTCCCGCGGACCTGGAGGTTCAGGTTCCGCTCCCCCGTCTGGAAGATCTGCTGGTCGTACCCGAGGATGAGATCGTGGGTCTTCGTCCGCTGGGCGTTCGAGATGAACTGGGTTCCCGCGGTGTAGGCCTCGCTGTAGAGCTCGAACTGGTCACGGGAGTAGAGGTAGGTGCCGGAGAGCTTCGCGTTCCACGGCAGGAACGCCGTCAGCTTTCCCTGACCCAGCGTCCGATCCCCGCGATTGCCGGGCAGGAGCTCCTCGGTCGAGCCGCTGTTGTCGAGCTGATTGCCCGTGACCGGGTTGAATCCCGCCACCGAGGGGAAGAAGTCCTCCGCCCCCGTCGCCTCGAACGAGCCGTAGGCCGTGAGCCTGCCGGGGAGGATCGGACCGCCCAGCGAGGCCTGCAGGTTGTTGTATCCGTAGCTCTGGTCGATCGCGTCCGACAGCGCGTCGGTCGTGACGCGCACGTTGCCGTGGTACTCCCGGCCGCCCTCGCGGGTCACGATGTTGATGATCCCCGACTGCGCGTGGCCGAACTCGGCGTTGAAGCCGCCGGTGATCACGTCGATCTCCTCGACCGCGTAGTTCGACAGCTCCACGGAGTTACGCTGGCTCGAGAAGTCGGTGATCATGGCGCCGTCTACGTACGTCGCCGACTCGCTCGAACGGCCGCCCCGGATGACGAACCCACCCAGGGTCTGGTCCTCGTAGATGCCGGCGCCGAGCGTGATCACGCTCTCGATGTCGTCGACCGGGAGGTTCCGCGCCTCCTCGCCCGTGAAGCGGGACTTGGAGATCGTGTTGTCGCGCGCCACGAGCGGCTCGCGCTCGATCGTCGCCACGATCCCCTCGGCCTGCACGACTTCGCTGCTGAGCTGGAAGTCGACCGTCATCGTCTGGCCGGCCAGGATCCGCTGC
>DATKCO010000126.1:0-2542 GCA_035513155.1 Gemmatimonadota bacterium
CCCGGCGAGTTGACGTAGATCGAGATGTCCTTGTCGGGGTCCTCCGACTCGAGGTGGAGCAGCTGGGCGACGATCAGGTTGGCGATCTGGTCGTCGATCGGCGTCCCGAGGAAGATGATCCGTTCGTTCAGCAGCCGCGAGTAGATGTCGAACGAGCGCTCGCCGCGCGACGTCTGCTCGATGACCATGGGGATCAGAGGACTCATCGCTACTCCTTGCTTCCGGGGGTCCACAACTTTGTCTCCGTCTCGGCCTTTTCCTTCTCCGGTGTCCAGATCGCCTGCCGGGCCTCCGCCAGCTCCGCCGCGATCGGCTTCACCTCGTCGGCGAGCCGGTCGAGCGCCTTGCGCAGCCGGAGGTCCTCGCGCAGGCGGCGGTCGGCGCCGTGGCGGAAGAGCTCCTCGATGATCGGGCCGGGATCCTCGCCGGCCTCCTCGGCCTGCTCGGTGACGAGGTCGGTGATCTCCTCGTCGGTGACCTCGAGCCCGAGCTTCTCTGCGACGGCCTCGAGGACGATCTCGCGGGCGACGGAGCGCTGGGCCTCCGCCTGGAGGCGGGCGAGCAGCTCCTCCGGCCGCTGGCCGGTGAGGGCGAGGTACGTGTCGAACTTGACCCCGCGGCCCTCGACGCTGCGGATGAGGCCGTTCAGCAGCTCCCGCGTGCGGGCGTCCACGATCGGGCCCCGCGCCTCGACCTTCGTCTCGTCCACGAGGCGGTCGACGGCGGCGGCACGGAACGCCCCGTCCGCCTCGGCCTCGAGCTGCTCGGAGAGCCGCGCCTCGATGTCGGCGCGGAGGTCGGACAGGGTCTCGAACTCGGTCGCGGCGCGCGCCAGGTCGTCGTCGACCGGCGGCAGCACCTTCTCCCGGATCTCCTTCAACCTCACCTCCACGGTGCGGCGCGCGTCGTCGCCGAGCTCGAACTCGACCTCGCGCGTCTCGCCCGCGCGCATCCCCACGATCGCCTGCTCGATCTCCTCGACGAGCCGGCCCGAGCCGACTTCCACCACATAGTCGCGCTGCGCCTCGCCCGAGGGGTCAACGAGGTCGACGATCACGGTGTCGCCCGGCTGGGTGGTGCGGTGGTCGACCGGGGAGAGCTCCGCGACGGTCGAGCGGAGCGCGTCGAGCTCGGCCTGGACGAGATCGTCCGGGACGGTCGTGTCCGCGCGCGGCACCTCGAGCCCGCTCCAGTCGGGCAGCTCGGGCTTCGGCTGCACGTCCACGGTCGCCCGGAACGTCCACTCCTCCTTGTCGGAGGTGGGCAGGTCGAAGTCGAACTCGGGCTGAGCCACCGGACGGACGCCAAGCCGCCCGGCGGCGGCCCAGAACCAGCCGCCGATGTGACTCTCGACCGCCTCGGCGAACAGCCGCTCGCGGCCGACCCGCGAGATGAGCACCGGCATCGGCACCTTCCCCTTCCGGAAGCCGGGGATCTTCACCTGGCCGGCGAGATCCGAGGCCGCGTGCTCGACGGCGTGCGCGACGTCGTGGCGGGGGACCTCGACCGTCAGCCGGACGCGGTTCTCCGCGAGCTCCTCGACGTGCGTCTGCACGAGGCCGTTGTACCAGACCTCCCCCGGGCTCCGCGTCGGGCTCGAATGCCCCGTTCGAGGGAGGGCAGCTCCCTCCGAAGGGTGACTCTCACGGGCCGGCCGCGGTGCGAGACTCGGGACGATCCCACGAACGTGATCCTGCGGCTCTCCGACCCGGCCTACCTGGAACGCCTGGTGGCGTTTCTCGACAGCGTGGGACAGCGGGGGATGGAGGCGGAGGGCTCCGTCGTCGCCCTCGAGCGAGAGATCCCCGAGGAGGAGCTCCGCATCTACCTGCGCGTCTGGAGCGTCCTCTACCCGGAGGCCCCGGTTTCGGTCGAGTGAGCGCGGGCACACGCGGCCCGTGAGCGAACACCGGACACCGGAGGAGGACACGGTCGGCGGCCGGCGCGAGCCGGACGAGGCGCGGGAGGAAGCCGGGCTGGAGCCCGAGGGCGGCGAGCGGCCCGAGGGCGCGCCGCTGAAGCGCGACGGGCACGCCACCGAGCGCGACTGAGGCCGACGCTACGCTTCCCGGGCGCGGGCGTGGCGGAACTGGCAGACGCGGCGGGTTTAGGTCCCGCTGGGCGAGAGCCCTTGGAGGTTCGAGTCCTCCCGCCCGCACCTCAGCCGCGAAAAGTGCGGCGCACTTTCCGCGGAGAGAGGGCACCCAACGCAATGGCCCCGAGAGGAGTCGAACCTCCGCACGTGGATTCGAAGTCTGTTCGGCAAACGGCTTGATCTAGCCGAAAGCGCCGCGCTTGCAGGGAAAAGCGACTGTCCCGCTTTGGCCTGAGTTGGGGTGAATCGGGGCGCTTTGGCGCAACCGTGTACCCGAGTCTGTACCCGCGCGACTAGAGGCGAACCAGCTCTAGATCCGCGCTCCGCGCGGGAACTAGGTCAACCGCCCGCCCCTTCGCGTCAACGATCTCGACAACGTAGGAGTCGGCATCAGGGCGTGCCGTGACTACTGCACCCACCGTCCCGGTCGGGTGCCCGGCCAGTTCG
>DATKCO010000127.1:0-22015 GCA_035513155.1 Gemmatimonadota bacterium
TCGTATCAGACAACTTACTCCTCCGCCCGCACCTGCTCGCGGATCCTCTCCGGCACGGTCGGGTCCCTGAGCGTCGTCGTGTCGCCCAGCTCCTCGTCGTTCGAGATGTTCTGGAGCAGCCGCCGCATGATCTTGCCGCTCCGCGTCTTCGGCAGGTCGTCGACGATGTGGACCCGCTTGGGACGGGCGAACTTGCCGATCTCCTCCTCGACCGCCGCCACGATCCGCTGCTCGACGCCCTCCCGCTCGGCCCCCTCGCGCAGGATCGCGTAGACCTCGGGGACCTGACCCTTCTCCTCGTCGCGCTTGACCGCGACCGCGGCCTCGGCGACGTCCTCCACGGTCTGGACTGCGCTCTCGAGCTCCATCGTGCCGAGCCGGTGCCCCGCGACGTTGATTACGTCATCGAGCCGGCCCATGATGCGGAAGTCGCCCTCGACCTCGTAGGCGCCGTCCCCGGTGCGGTAGCGCCAGTCGCGCCAGTCGTCGCTCTGGGTGTCGCTGAAGTGCGCCCAGTACTCCTCGATGAATCGGCCGTCGGCGCCGTACAGGGTCTGGAGCATCCCCGGCCACGGGCGGCAGAGGACGAGGTTCCCCGCCTTCTTCGAGCCGGGCGGCACCTCGTTCCCCTCGTCGTCGACGATCCGCGCGTCGATGCCGGGGAGCGGCCGGCCGGCGTGGCCGGGCCGCATCTTCCTGAGCGCCGGGAGCCCGACGATCACGTGGCCGCCGGTCTCCGTCTGCCACCACGTGTCGACAATCACGGCCTCGCCCCCGCCGACGTGGTCGTAGTACCACTTCCAGGCCCGCGGTTGGATCGGCTCGCCGACCGTGCACATCAGGCGGAAGTCGTTGTCGTGCTTCTCGACGTGCCCCGGGCCCCACTTCATGAACATCCGGATCGCGGTCGGCGAGGTGTGGAAGATGTCCACTCCCTTCTCGGCCGCGATCTTCCACAGGATGTCCTTCGACGGCCAGTCGGGCGCGCCCTCGAACAGGATCGAGGTCGTGCCCAGCGCGAGCGGCCCGTAGACGATGTAGCTGTGGCCGGTGATCCAGCCGATGTCGGCCGCGCACCAGTAGACGTCGTCGGGCTCGATGTCGAGCACGTGCTTCGCCGTCCAGGTCGCGTAGGCGAGGTAGCCGCCGGTCGAGTGCTGGACGCCCTTGGGCTGACCGGTCGTCCCGGAGGTGTACATGAGGAACAGGATGTCCGAGGCGTCGCGGCTCACCGGCTCGATCATGGCGCCCGCGTGCTGGGCGAGGAGGTCCCGCGCCAGGTGGTCCCGGCCGGCGACCAGGTCCAGTGACGCGGCCGGCTCGTCCTCGCGGGTCACGACGATCACGGCCTCCAGATCGGTGTCCGCGTTCTCGATCGCTTCGTCGGCCTTCGCCTTGTGGTCCAGCATCCTGCCGCGCCGGTAGTAGCCGTCGATCGTGATCAGGAAGCGGCTCTTCGCGTCGTCGATCCGGGACGCCAGGGCGTGGGCCGAGAACCCGCCGAAGACGACCGAGTGGGGAGCCCCGATCCGCGCGCAGGCCAGCATGGCGATCGGGAGCTCGGGGACCATCGGCAGGTGGATCGTGACGACGTCGTCCTCGCGCACCCCGAGGTCGCGGAGCATGGCGGCCCACTCGTTGACCGCGCGGTGGAGATCCCGGTAGGTCACCGTCCGCTCGTCGCCGATCTCGCCGACCCAGTGGTAGGCGACCCGGTCGCCGCGGGGCTCGAGGTGGCGGTCCACGCAGTTCGTCGAGGCGTTGAGCCGCCCCCCCACGAACCAGCGGAAGAAGGGCGGGTTCGAGGCGTCGAGGACCTCGTCCCACTTCCGCTCCCAGTCCAGCAGCTCGGCGTACTCGGCGAAGGCGTCCGGGTAGTTCGCGTCGAACCGCTCGTAGATCGACGGGTCGGTCAGGTTCGCCTGCTCGACGAACGAGGCCGGCGGCTCGAAGGTGCGCTCCTCGGTGAGGCGGGACTCGATCGTGGACGGGGTCTGGTGGTCGGCCATGCGTGCGCTCCTTGGCGGAGGGTCCGGGCCACAAGCTATCACGGAAGGGCCGGTGATCCAGCCTGCGGGCAATGAAAGGGGTCTCGGGGAAAGAGAGGAGTTGGTACATCGACGATCGCGGCGATAGTCATCGGAGTTCTTCCCCATGGGAGGAGACGAGGGGCCCGTAGCTTGCCACTTGCATGAGTACCCAGGTCTATGATATCATGATGTAATGAAGGACAAGCATAATGGCATGACTCGAACCCAGGTGCAGTTCGAGCGGGGTCAGTACGAGCGCCTCAAGGAGCTGGCCACCCGCCGGGGCGTGTCGATGGCACAGCTCGTCCGGGAGGCAGTCGAGGGGATCCTCGTGCGATACCAGACGCGGGACCGATGGGACGACCTGTTCTCGGTCGTCGGCAAGCACGTGGACGAGAACGGGGGGAACGTGGGGCGCGATCACGACAGGTACCTGGACGAAGCGTACGGGGATTGGCGCGCGTCTACGTAGACACGTCGGCGATCTACCCGGCGCTCGTGCGGAGCGATCCCGAGCATTCCCGCGCCCGAGACACCCTGCTCCGCCTGCGTCAGCAGGACGCGGATCTCGTCACGAGCAGCTATGTCGTCCACGAGACGATCGCCCTGCTGCAGCGGCGCTCGGGTACGGAGGCGGTGCGCGACTGGCAGCGGCTCGTCGAGCCGGGCCTCGTCGTCGTCTGGGTCGATGCGGAGATCCATCGGCGGGCGATGGTCGCGCTCCTGGCCGCGGGTGACCGCAGAATCTCGCTGACCGATTGGTCGAGCTTCGAAGTGATGCGCGAGGAGGACATCCGGACCGCCTTCGCGTTCGATGACGACTTCAGGGGCCGCGGTTTCGACGTGATCCCATAGCCCGGTTGCGGGTCATTGACCCCAGGCCCATGCCTCCGGGTGACGCGCAGGTGACGCCCCGTGTGGTAGCATGGGGCATGCCTCGCCGCGTCCTGGTCGCCGTAACCCGGGTCGTCCTCGCGACCGCGCTCCTCCCGGGGATCGGTGCCGCCCAGCACGTCTGGGCCTGGGAGAACCGCTCGTACTTCGACCCCCTCGTGGCGGAGCCCCGGGCCGCGAACATCCTGGTTCTCTTTCCCGCCGTCTCGGACCCGTTCCCGTTCGTCCGGGAGCCGGGGAAGCGTCTGGTCTGGGACATCACGCTCGGGAAGGAGATTCCGGTGGTCGGGTACGAGACCGACTCCGGGACCCTGCTCTTCCAGACCGCCGGGGGCTGGGCCATCGGGCTCTGGCTCCCCGTGAGCTGGCACATGGTCGAGGACTTCAAGGACCCGTCGCGCCCGATCCTCAACGCGGACTACCGCTTCGGCGCGATGGGGAAGCTCCGCTACGCGACGGGCGATCGGAGCCAGCTGGGTGTCCGCCTGAGCGTGGCCCACGAGAGTACGCATCTCGGGGACGAGTTCGCGCTCGCCGCGCGGCAGAGCTTCCCGGACTTCGAGCGGATCAACGTGAGCTACGAGGCGTGGGAGTACGGCCTCTCCTTCGAGCGGTCCGACGCCTCCGACACCCACTTCCTGACGCTCCGTCACGGCGGGATCGGACTGCTCGATCCGGACGCCGGCTTCTATTCGTTCGATCCGGCGGAGACGAACGGCCGCGCGGTGCCGGGGTCCGCGCGGAGCTTCGAGCCCTCCTTCGGCTTCCAGTACCACCGCTACGGGGAGGAGATCCTCTCGCGCGGCCCGTTCGTCTCCGTGGACCTACGGCGGAAGATCGTCTACGACTACTTCCGCGCCGATGCGAGCGTCCCCGAGGACACCGCGTGGAGCGTCAACGCGATCGTGGGGCTGAGGAGCCCGGCGCAGGGCCCGCTGACGAAGGGGGTCGTCGACTTCTACCTCCGCGTCTATCACGGCGTGAACCCCAACGGGCAGTTCCGCTCCCAGGCCGACTACACGCTGTACGGGATCGGGATCTTCATCCCGATCTGAGGAGGCTCCATGCCGCTCGCCTACGACGACGTCCACGTCAAGCTGACGTACCACCTGCAGCACCCCGACGACTACGAGCCCACGCAGAAGAAGCTGGACGGATGGTTCCGGACCCTCGCGGCGCGCTACGACCGGATCGACGACATCATGACCGAATTCGGGATCCCGCTGATCCCCCCCTTCCCCTGGCGGATCGCCCTGCTGGCCGTCGGCTCGAACGGGACCGGGGCCTGGCAGCTCCGCTACGCCTGCCGCTACCACACGCGCGCCTGGCCGTAGCGCCTCAGACCCGCCGCCGGACGGGACGCCGGCACGAATTCTGCATATATTAGCGTGATCAATCCCTAACCCGCGGCGGTCGCCACTCGGGCGAGCCGCGGACACGACGAGCGAGGTAGGCCGAAACGCGGCCCCTCGTGCTAGCTCTGATCCCCGGACGAAACGGGCATTCGAGCCCGGACGCCGGGGATTTCTTGTTTGAAGGGACAGAATGAAACCGAATACGAAGCATATCATGAACGGGTCGAACGGGAGCGGCGGGGCCGATTTCCAGGCGTTCCGCCTCGACGAAAGGCTGACGCGCGCGATCGCGGACCTGGGGTTCGAGACCCCGACGCCCGTCCAGATCGACGCGATCCCCCCGGCTCTCGCGGGCAGGGACGTCCTCGCCTGCGCGATGACGGGAAGCGGCAAGACGGCGGCCTTCGTGCTGCCGATCCTCCAGCGGATCCTCGACGAGCCGCGCGGCGTGACCCGCGCGCTGGTCCTGACCCCGACCCGGGAGCTCGCCGCCCAGGTGGCCGAGCATCTCGCCGAGCTGGCAACCCGTACGGACGTGCGGGTCGCGACCGTCTTCGGCGGCGTCGGCGCCGCCCCGCAGGAGAAGGCCCTCCGCAAGGGCGTCGACGTGATCGTCGCCACGCCGGGCCGGCTGCTCGACCTTTTCCAGTACGATTACGCGCGCCTCTCGGGCCTCGAGGTCCTCGTCCTCGACGAGGCCGACCGGATGCTCGACATGGGGTTCCTGCCCGACATCCGGAGGATCCTGAGGCACCTGCCGAAGAAGCCGCGCCAGACCTTCTTCTTCTCGGCCACCATGCCGAAGGAGATCGTCGATCTCTCGCGGGAGATCCTGCGCGACCCGGTCCGGATCTCGGTCGAGCGGAAGTCGACGCCGGCGACCGGCGTGCTCCAAGCCCTGTATCCGGTCTCCGCGCATCGCAAGACAGAACTTCTCGCCGAGCTCCTCGAGCGCGGCGAGATCGGCAACGCGATCGTCTTCACCCGCACCAAGCATCGCGCCGACCGGCTGGCGAAGAAGCTGGAACGCGAGGGGATCCCGGTCGGCCGGATCCACGGCAACCGGAGCCAGGGCCAGCGGACCGCGGCGCTCGCCGCGTTCAAGGAGGGCCGCACGCGGGTCCTCGTCGCCACCGACATCGTGGCGCGCGGGATCGACGTGGAAGCGCTGGACCACGTCGTCAACTTCGACGTGCCGCACACGGCCGACGACTACATCCACCGCGTGGGCCGGACGGCGCGCGCGGAGATGACCGGCGACGCGTACACCCTCGTCTCTCCGGAGGAGGAGGACACGGTGCGGTCGATCGAGCGGCGCGTGGGGAGGCCGATCGAGCGCCGGAGGATCGAGGGCTTCGACTACGACGCTCCCGCCCCCGAGCGCGCGCGCTCCATGCCCAAGGCGGGCAACGGCGCCGGTGGAGGTGCCGGGCCCGGCCGCGGCCGCCGCGGCGGGAGAGGTCGGAGGCGCTCTTGAGGAACGAAGCGAACGCACGGCCCCGCGGGACCGTGATCTGGTTCAGCCGCGACCGCGGCTTCGGGATCATCGAGCTCGACGGCGGCCACGAGGAGTGCTTCGTGCATCGCGACGAGGTCGCGGGTGGGGCGCTGCGCGTGCGCGACCGGGTCGAGTTCGACGTCGTGGCACGGGACGGGGGCCTGGTCGCCGCGCGCGTCTCGGTGATCCGCCCGCTGGCCTGGAGGGAGCCCTACGCTCAGGTCGAGATCGGTCGCCCGGCGGGACCTCGCCGCTTGTTCCGCCCCCGGAGCGGCCGCCTCCGCTTCGGCCGCCTCTAGGTCGGGAAAACCCCTACACGGGATCGGTTCCTCCCCACGCCACGGATCGGGTCGCGCCGGACTGACCGGAAGTCCCGGGCCGGTTACGATCCGGGCATGGACCTGCGCACCTCACTCGCCTTCGACTGGCCTGCGGCTCCAGCCCCGGAGCCCGGGCTCCGCGACCCGCGGCGCTACACCGCCCACGACAAGTCGCGCGACGGGACGTTCATCCGCGTCCGCGCGATCCGCGCCGACGACCAGGAGCGGCTGATCGAGAGCTTCCCGCAGCTCTCGGCCGAGACCGGGGTCGATCCGGCCGTCCATGTCGGCCTCGTCGCCACGGTGTGGATCGAGGGGAGCGAGCGGCTCGTCGGGCTGGCGAGCTACACCGTCGACCCGTGGTCGGAGCCCCGCCGCGCCGAGGCGGCGTTCGAGGTCCTCGACGAGTGGCAGGGCCGCGGCATCGGCACGATCCTGCTCGCCCATCTGTCGCGCATCGCGCGCGGCGCGGGGGTCGACGTGCTGTACGGGACCGTGCCGGATCCGAACCCGCGGATGATGCGGCTATTCGAAGACAGCGGTCTGCCGCTGACGGTCGAGCGCGAGGGACCGGGAGTTCAGGCCCGCCTAGTCCTCTAGCCGGTATCCCCCAGGCGCAGAACGAGACCGGCCCCCCGATCCGGAGTCGCGGGTCCCCCGGTTGGCGGAACACAGGCCCTGCGGCCAAGTTGTCCCCGTGTTGGAATCCGTCTACCGGGAGATCGTCATCGACCACTACCGGAAGCCCCGCAACAAGGGCCCGCTGGCGGACCCGTCTGTCACCGTCTCGATGCGGAACCCGCTCTGCGGCGACGAGATCGACCTCATGCTGTCGGTCCAGGACGACACGATCGCCGACGTGCGGTTCACCGGTCAGGGATGCTCGATCAGCCAGGCTTCGGTCTCGATGATGACCGAGACGCTGAAAGGAAAGACGCTCGACGAGGCCGTCGACCTCGAGCGGCGGTTTCTGGCTCTCATGCACGGTGAGGAAGAGCCGCGCACGGACAGGCGGCTCGGCGACCTCCGCTCCCTCGAAGGCGTGGCGAAGCTGCCGGTGCGGATCAAGTGCGCGCTGCTCGGGTGGAACGCGCTCGACGAGGCGGTCAAGGCGTATCGGAAGAGCGACCGCGGGCTGATGGGCAAGACGCTCGAGTTCGAGGACCTGACCGCGCTCCCCGAAGGCTTCGACCCCGCCGAGCACAAGGAAGAGATCTAGCTAGCGGCCCGCGACGGCGCCGCCGAACGTGTCGCAGACCTCTGGCTCGCCGGACTCGAGCCCGGCGCGGAGCCAGCGCTGCCGCTGGGCCGAGGAGCCGTGCGTGAACGACTCGGGCTGGTCGGCGCGGCCGGCGCTCCGCTGCAGGCGGTCGTCGCCGATCGCGGCGGCGGCGGCGAGTCCCTCCTCCACGTCGCCGGGCTCGAGGAACGTGCCACTCTCGTCGGTGCGCGCCGCCCAAACGCCGGCGTAGCAGTCGGCCTGGAGCTCCAGCCGCACCGAGAGCGCGTTGGCCTCGGCTGAGCCCGCGCGCTCCTGCATGCGCCGGACCTCGCCGGCCGTCCCCGCCAGGTTCTGGACGTGGTGGCCGACCTCGTGGCCGATCACGTACGCGGCCGCGAAGTCGCCGGAGCCGCCCATGCGGGCGAGCTCGTGGAAGAAGCCCAGGTCGAGGTAGACCTTTCGGTCGAGCGGGCAGTAGAAGGGACCCGTCTGGGAGGAGGCCGTGCCACAGCCGGAGCGGACGACGTCGGTGAAGAGGACGAGGGTCGGCGGCTCGTAGGTCGCGCCCCGGGCGGCGAAGATCTCGCCCCACACCTCCTCGGTCGTCCCCAGGATCACGGTCGCGAAGTCGGCGGCCGGGTCCGCGCCGGGATCCGGCGGTCCCGCCGCGGGGCCGCTCGTCGTGTCCACCTGCTGGGCGACCTGGAGAAGGGCGCGCGGATCGACGCCGAAGCACACGCCGAGGACGAGGAGGACGAGGATCCCGATCCCCCCGCCGGCGATCCCCACTCCGCGCCCGCGCCGATCCTCGACGTGCTCACTTCGTCTGCGGCCCCGCCAACGAACCATGGCGCGAAGAATAGCGCGATTCTCGCGTCGGGACCCGTACTTCCGCGCGCGGTAGGAACGTTCTCCCCGCGCTCGTCGCCCCAACGGCCGCGCAGGTGATCGACTTCGAGACCTGCTTTCACATCCCGCGTTCGGAGCAGGCGGTGGCGGAGATCGAGCGCGTGCTCGCGCCAGGCGGCCGGTTCGTCACCGAGACTCGGGCCTGTCAGGTCAAGCGCGGAGCCGGGTTCGCGTGAGCCGCCCGGCGCCGGCGGATGAACGTGACGACCGCGATCGCACCCGCCAGTAGGAACGACCCGAGGCCGACGGCGATCGCGCCCGCCACCGTCATCGCGATCCGCGTGCCGAGACCCTTGCCCACCGCGAGCACGGTCTCCGGGCCACCTCTCGCCGGGTAGTCCGCCGACAGCCGGTACGCGCCGGGGCGGTCGACTTCGAACGTCAGAACGCCGCGGCCGGAACGACCGCGCAGGTCGTACGTCGTGTTCGCCCCCGGCGCGTCCAGCGGGACGGACTCCCCGGTCTCGACCGATACCAGCTCCACCGTGAGTCCCGACACGTCGGCTACGTCGTAGACTCTGCCGTCCACCACGCTCCTCGACTCGTGGTAGATCGTGTAGCGGCCTGGCTCATCAAGCGCGAGCTCGCCCGAGCCGGGAACGACCACCCGCTGCATCGACAGTCCTCTAAGCCCCAGGTAGAGGATCGCGCCGAACGCGATCACGCCGACCAGCAGCACCACGCCCGCGAAGACATACCCCTTCCGGCTCGGCCCCATTCTCATGCCCGCAGTTGTCAACCGACCGCCCCCATGCACTCCTCGAGTAGACGTCGGGCCTCTTCCACGCTGTCCTCGAGCGGCTCGCGATTGACCTCCATCTCGTCGTACTCGTGCTTGAGTTGGGTCATGCGGCCCATGGTGCGGTACATCGCATCCATGTGGTCGAGCATCCGCAGGAGGTCGTTCAGGTCATGGGCCCCGCTGTTCGCCTGTGCCCACTGCCGCATATCCGCGATGGTCCCAGTGTTTGCCGTATAGAAGTCGTAGAACCCGATCACGGATTGCGCGGCCGCGATCGAGCCCTGGTCGGGGGGGATCGGCAGGAACGCTCCGAGGATATTCTGGAGTGCTTGGAAGAGGACGTCGTTCTGGAAGCTGCTCCACTCCTGCTCCGCGGCGGCATGGAGCTGATCGAACTCCTGCTTCATCTCGGACAGCTGGTCGTAGAGGGTCGAGTAGCGGTCCTCGATCGACTGCATCTGGAGATCGTGCAGCTCGAGCAACGCCTCCGCCTGGTGGAGCGCCCGGCGCTCTCCGGCGCAGCGATCGTCCTCGGGTCCGGCGGGGGGACCGTCCGGGCTTTCCGACGGCCGACTGGACTGGGCGAGCCGCTGACGCCCGCGGTTCCCCGGCGTCGCCACGTCGTCGCTCGGATCGAAGATCGGCGCGTCCCCGACCTCGTCCTCCGGCTCCTCGTCTTCGTCGTTTCGCGGGGGCTCCGGCGGGTCGACGTCCTGGCGCGGGGGTTCCGGCGGGTCGTCGGCGCCGGGACCACCCACCGGTGGCTCCTGAGCGCGCTCCTCCTCGCCGGGGACGAGATGGATCCATGCCACGTCGGGGCGGTCGTGGCCGCCCCGGTCGGTCACGACCCGAAGCTGGCCGACCCCCAACAGGTCGCCGGCCCGCACCACGCCCTCGATGCGATGGACCTCGCCGACATCGGCGTGGACCGCGGCCGGGGGAATGGGATCCGGTCGGTTCAGCCCGATCCACTCGATGGCGTCCCGCTCGAACGAGGTGTACCCGAACATGCATGACTCGGCCGCGCAGCCCTGGAGCTCTCCACGGAGCGACTCGCCTCCGCGGAGGATCAGGACGTCCTCGCCCGCATCGAACCCGGGACAGCCGGCGGCCACGCAGAAGCTCGCCTGCCAGGCCTCCGCCACGAGATCGAACGCGTCGGCTCGGGCCGATCGTCCACCGTCCGATCCGCCGGGCGCCGGGTCGCCCTCACCCACGGCCACACCTGCTGCGCGAAGTGCACGGCCAAGACTTTCCAGGTCCGCCAGGTCGCGGAGGGCGGCGGAGGACGGCCGGTCCGAGCCCAACACGTGGGCTAAGACCTGAGCGACGGTGCCACCGGGCTCACCCGAGGACGCGGGCATGCTGGGGAGAACCGTCTCCTCCGCTTCGACGCCGGCCAAGGCGAAGCGCACTCCCTCTGATCCGCTCTCCAGGCGGCCGCCTGCGCTATAGACCCCGACGATCCGGCCCGAGGCGTCGCGCGCGATCGCCACGGGACGCGGCACGGAGACCTCGACCCGCGTCTGGCTGTAGCCGGAGGGATCGTAGCGGACGAAGTATCCGTTCGGGTCAAACGACCAACGTCCACTAGGTACGGGACGCGAGCCCTCGGGAGGCTCGACGGCCCCGGTCAGGACCGCGACCCGCTCGAGCTCCGCGAAGTTCGAGGTCCCGCTCGAGATCATCGAGCGGAGCCGGGCTTCGGCGAGGAATACCTGCTGCGCCACCGGCGGGAGCCGGTTCATCGCCTCCCTCATCACGCTCTCCGGCACCATGCCGAGCGCCCCGTCGTCCAGGTCGTCGATTTGGTCGCGGGTCAGGAGCGCGCGGGCGGTCCGCTTCATCTCGGAGGGCATCTCGTCGAACTCCGTCCGCGCGATGATCGCCCAGAGGAGGACCTGGATATCGCGCTGCGGGATCTCGGGGTGCGACACGGAATTCCGGAGCAGGCTCTGGACGATGTCCGCCTTGGGGCCCTCCAGCGGCGCGTACAGGTAGCCGTCGCCGCCACCGGGGCCATGGGTCCCGGCGTGCATGCAGTAGCTCTGGGCCTCCATCGCGTAGCGGCCGGGCCGCAGGCGGAACGCGCCCGCGCCCGTCCGCGGGAGCGCGTCCAGCCGCTGCCAGCTGGAAGGCGACCAGCCGTCCAGGAACGCGATCTCGGTGCGCGCGTCGTCGAGGCTGGTGGTGATCGGCGGATCGCCCTCGAGGAAGCTCGAGAGGCTGGGCACGCGATCGAGCACGCGGGCGGCGTCGCCGATGCCGGGGATCTGGGCCCTGGCCGGCGCGGCCCCCACGGCCAGGACTGACAGGGTGACGGCCAGCAAGGTGCGGTTCATCCTGCGCCTTCCTTTCGAATCGTGATCTCGACCCGGCGGTTCCGCTGGCGGCCTTCGGGGTCGTCGGCGCCGCCGGGTGTCTCGTTGGCAGCGACGGGACGGGTCGCGCCGTAGCCGCGGGTCTCGATGCGGGCCGACTCGACATTTCCCCGCTCGACCAGCCACGCCTTGACGGACTGCGCGCGCCGCTCGGAGAGGCGCTGGTTGTAGGCGTCAGCGCCCTTGGAATCGGTGTGGCCGGCGACCTGGATCGGCGTCCCCGGGTTCGCGCGCGCCACCTCGGCCACCTTGCCGAGGTCCGCGTCCGCCGCGGGCTTGAGGTCGGCCTTGTCGAAGTCGAACAGGACGTCCGCCGACAGGTCGATCCGGATCTCGCGCTCGGTCACCTCCGCGTGCAGCGCCTCGAGCGTCGCCTCGACTCCTCGGGCGACGCCGACGATCGCGACCGACCGGCCGCGGATCGGGAGCCGCTTGCCGGGGAGCGCCCGCACCGCGGCGGAGTGGACGGCGGGAAGGTCCGGCGAGGCGTATGTGTCCTGGGCGGCCGCCGAGCATGGGAGACTCAACATGGCGACGAGCGCCGGGACGCCTCCGAGGGCGGCCGCCGCTGCGAGGACTCGGCCGCGGCGCAGTGTAGGGTGGAACCGCCGGCGCATCGGGCTAGCGGTCCGTGATCGGGATGTCCTCGAACGGCGGTGTGTCCGGGATCACGAGGTCGATCGTGTTCTCGGAAGCCGGCGGGGCGGGGAACTTGGCCCACCAGGTCGAGGTCGCTCCGGGGTCGAGGCTCACGTTCAGGTACTTGGGCGCGAGCGGCGCGCCTTCGGTGTCCTTGAGGACGAAGTACTTCTGGGTTCCAGCCGTCACGTAGAAGAACTCGTACCGGCCGTGGTTGGTCTCGAAGGCGTTGTAGGTGTCTTCCGTGCCAGTGTTGCGGAAGCGGATCTTGACCGTGAGCACGCCGTCCTTGCGGGTGACCTCTGTCAGCTCCGCCAGCATTCCCGGGTCGTTGACTTCCTGGACCTGGAGCACGGAAACGGTCGCCGGCGCGGCCGTCGGTCCGGCGGTCGCGGGGTCGTCCGAAGCGGCGGTACCGGCCGCGGGCCTGTCGGCCGCGGCCTCGCCCGCGTCGCGGCTCCGTTCGCCCGCGTCGGCGATTCCGGTGTCCAGCGCGCCCTCCTCGGCCAGCTCCCCGCCGCCGCAGGCGGCGAAGGCGACGAGGAGGGCTGCGATCCGGGCCATAGAGCGCGTGTCGATCGGTCGCACGATGAATCCTCCCGAGGTTGCGGTGGGGTGGCACATCTGCCGCGGCGAGTCCGGCCGTCCGACCGGCGTCGCTCACCCCTTGGACGCCGCAGCCGCTTCGCCGTTTCAGGGCGCGGGCAGGATCCGGAAGGAGAGCGAGTCCATGGCGACGAGGACCCGGGGGCCCACCTCGGCATAGCGAGCGAGGGCCGGCCGCTCGTCGAGCGCGGCGCGCCAGGCGGTCGTGCCGCGGATCAGCGTGATCGGCGGACGGGCCGGGCTAGCCGTCCAGGCGTCGTCCACCCACTCGTCCCCCTGCAGCCGGAACGTCTTGCCGTCCGCCTCTCGGGCGCCGCCCCGCAGGGCGAGGAGCTCGGGCTCGACCTCGTCGGCCCGTGGACGCGGGGCCGGATCGCCCGCGCCGGAACGCGCGCCGGGGGGGTCGGCGACGACCTCGTCCGCCGGCGGGTCGCCGGGAATCGGGGTCACGGGGGACGTCTCGCGAGCGCGGGGAGCGGCGGCGCGGTCGGCCGGGGCGCGGTCGAGGGCCCACCAGAGCCCCGCCCCGAGCAGGAGGGCGCCGATCGCGGCGGCGGCCAGGTGTTCGCGGACGACGCTTCGGTCGCGCGGTGCACCGGCTTCCCGTCCCGCGGCGGCGCGCACCTGTGCGCCCAGCCGGTCGCGGCAGAGCGCGCACTCCCCCAGATGGGCGCGGGCGTTCTCGCGCTCTACGGACGTCAGCCCGTCATCCTGGTAGGCGGCGAGCGTTTCAGGCTCGAGATGATTCATCCTGCCCATTAGACTGCGGCTCCCGCCGGTGGTTCCGCGCCCGGTGTGCGCGCCAGGAGCGCGCAGAGGCCGAGATCGAGCCGCGCGAGGTCCACCTCGGGCCGCAGCTCCTTCCACGTCACGCCACGCGCGGCGAGACGACGGTCGATGTCGGTTCGCAGCCGGGCCCGGATCGCGTCGAGACGGCGGCTCATGGTGGCCTTCGAGAGGCCCTCCATCCGTCCGATCTCCTCGAGCGTGAGCCCTTGCTCGTAATGGAGGAGCACGAGGAGCCGGGGGTGCGGATCGAGCGCCCTCAGCGCGGCCCTCGTGGTCTCCCCGAGCGCGGCCTCGAGCTCGACGGCCTCGGGCGTCGCCGCGTCGCTCGAGAGAAAGGGGGAGGCCGCCCGCTCCCGCGCTTCGCGCGCCCGCAACCTCGTGCGCGCGGTGAGGGCCGCGTTGGTGACCAGGGCGCCCAGCCACGTCCGGAGCGCGCTGCGGCCCTCGTAGCGCGCGATCGTCTCCCGCCGCCAGAGGTCCCCGATCACCTGCGCCGCCACTTCCTCCGCCACGTGCTCGGGCAGGCCGAACCGCAGGGCGAAGGCGCGGACGAACGGGAAATGGCGCCGCTCCAACTCGCGCCAGCCGGCCGCGTCTCCCTCCGCGCAGGCGCGGGTCAGCGCGAGATCCTCCGTCCAGCGGTCGGGCGGAGCGGTCGCGGAGCTCACGGCGGGCTGGACTCGGCCCGGATCAAGGGGCGCGGCCGACCAGCGTGAACCCGGCCCACAGGAAGGGGTGGGGGTAGCGATCGCGCAGGGAGAGCGTGGCCTCGCGCAGCGCCGCCGGATCCGAGCGCCCGGAGGCGCGAGCCGCGTAGAAGGCGTCCATCAGCTCGGCGGTCGCGCGGTCGCTCACGTCCCACAGGCTGACCAGGATCTGGTCGGCGCCGGCGTACAGGAACGCGCGGGAGAGCCCCAGGAGTCCCTCGCCGGAGAGCTTACCGAGCCCGGTCGAGCAGCCCGAGAGGACGACCAGCTCGGCGTCGAGCGCGAGCCCGAAGACCTCCGACGCGCGCAGCCAGCCGTCGTGGCCGTCGCCGGGGGCCAGGACGATCGCGCTCGCCAGCGGCTCCCAGTCGGAGACCGCGCCGTGAGCGGCGACGTGGACGATCCGCGCGGTCGGCGCCAGCGCCCTAAGGCCGGCCTCGCTGGCGGCAGACCCGGTCAGCACCCGGCGGTCGTCGGCGGGGAAGCGCTTCGCCGCGAGCTCCACCTCCTCGGCCGTCCATGGGAGCCGGCCGAGGCCGGCGTCGGCCGGCGGCACCGGGTTCCCCAGGGCGAGCCACTCGAGTGCCCGCGGAGCCGGAGCATCGGTGGAAAGCTGCGCGAGCACGGTCAGGGACGGCGCGGTCGACAGCGCGTGGCGCTCGATCAGCGGCCGTCCGGCCCGGTCGGGGAGCGCGGAGAACGGGGCGAGGAGGAGCGCGTCGTGGGGAACCAGGGTGACGATCGCCTCGGGGTCGGCCGGGAGCCACGCCTCGATCGGGTCCACGACCAGCGCGTGGAGCGCGGCCAGTTCGGCCGCGGCCTCCGAGCCCGGCGGCAGCCCGGTGGCCACCGCCCCCTCCAAGGTTCGCCGGATCCGCTCGACCGCGGCTCGGAGCTCATCGCGGCCCACCGGCGCCCGGTGCGCGTGGACGTCGCCCTCCGGCGAGACGACCCAGACGTGGAGCGCGTCGGCCGTGACCAGGTACTCGACCAGCGTGCTCCCCGAGCTCCGCGCCAGGCCCACGATCTCGGATCCCGTCAGCGCCTCGGCCGCGACCAGCGAAGCCAGGTCCTCGTGGACGTCGCGGAGAGCGGACATCGCCGCGGCGAGCGGCCCCACCCCACGCAGCGCGAGGATGTCGGCGTCGGCATCGCCGGATTCGGGTCGCGCCTCGATCTCGGCCTCGCGGAGCCGCGCCAGCGCGGTCCCCGCCTCCCCGGCGGGCTCGATCCGACCGGCGAGCAGGTCCGCCAGCGCGCGTGCCCGCGCGCGCTCGGCCGCCGCCAGCGCGGCCAGCGGCTCGCCGGTCTCGGCCAGGAGATCGACGAGCGCGTGGAAGATCTCCAGTCGCTCGTCCAGGAAGCCGATCTTGGCGGGATCCGCGGTGAGCGCCGCCCGCACTCCCTCGATCCCCGCGACCGCGGTCTCGAGCTGGGCGCGTGCCTCGGCGGGCCTCCCCAGGACCCAAAGCGCATCCGCGCGGCGGTGGCCGGCGCGGGCGGCGAGGTCCGGATTCCCGGCGGCGTGGGCCGCGGCAAGCGCGTCGTCCGCCGCGATCAGGGCCTCGGGCGCCCGGCCGGCGGAGAGCAGGGCGACGGCCAAGCCGGTCGCGGCATCCGCGAGGCGGGTCTTCAGGTTGGACTCCCGCGCGACCGCGAGCGCTTCCCGGTAGAGGGCGATCGCGGCGTCGATCTCGCCCGCCGCCAGCGTCAGCTCGGCCAGGAGAGCGAGCGCGTCGGCCTCCCCGCTGCGGTCGCCGGTCTCGCGCTGGATCGCGAGCGCCGCCTCGGCGCTTGCCCGCGCGCCTGCGGCGTCGCCGAGTCTCGCATGCAGTTCCGCCATGTGCCCGAGCGTGAACCCCTCCGCCGCCCGCGCGCCAGTGAGGCGGGTCGACTCGAGCGCGGCGGCGTATTCGGCCAGCGCCTCGTGGTGCCGGCCGGTCAGCGCGTAGAGGCCTCCCAGCCCGTCGTGGATGATGCCGGCCGTGTAGCGGTCCTCCGTCCGGCGGTTGATCTCGCGGGCCCGGAGATAGAGCTCCTCGGCCCGCGCGAACTCGGCCCGCCCCTTGTGGGCGGCCGCGAGGCCGGCGGTGATCCGGTCCAGGTAGGGGTCGTCGTCGGGAGCGAGCGCGAGCGCGCGGCCGTACGCATCGATCGCACGAGCGTGATCCCCCATGAACGTGTGGGCGCCGGCCACGTTGTTCCACAGATACGCCTCGCGGACAGGCTCCCCGATCTCGCGGGCGATCTCGATCGCCTCGAGCGCGGCCGCGATCGCGCGGCGGTGCCGGCCCAGGCTCTTCTCGCTCGAGCCGATGCCCTGGATCGCCCGGAGCTCGGCCGCCCGATCGCCGCGCTCACGGGCGAGCGTCCGGGTCTGCTCGAACAGCGCCAGCGCCTCCTCCGCGCGCCCCTCCCCGAGCCGCGCCAGCGCGAGGCCCCGGATCGCCCTCTCGCGCTCCGGCGTCCCCTCGGCGCTGCGCTCGAGCGCTGCCCCGTACGCCGCGGCCGATCCGGCGTAGGAGCGCTCGTCGTAGAGGGAATCGGCGAGGGTCAGGCTCCGGGCGAGGTCGCCGCCCGCAGCGGTCTGCGCGGGCAGCGTCGAGGGTGGCGTAGCCAGAAGAAGAAAGGCGAAGGCGGATGGAGCGATCATGCGCACTGCGGTTCCAGAATGCCCGGGCGCCAGCGGGAAGTCAACCGTTGGCGGCGCACCCGAGCGCTGTCCACCGCACGCTTCGATTCAGGCGACCGGCGTCAGGGGCCTTCGGCGGTGCGCTCCCGCGGCACGTAGAGCCCGTCGAACACGGTCGCCCAGGTCGCGCCGCCGTCGGACGACTGCTCCCAGTGCTGTCGCACCGATCCGTCCGGGTTCGGCGTCCAGGTGATCCGGTTCAGAGGCGTCTTCGTCGAGTCGACGTCGGTCATCACCATCGAGCCGGCGTCGTCGAGCCCCCCGGCGAGCCACAGCGGGCCGCTGGCCTGGCTGTCGATCCAGTTCTGGCGCCAGCGGCCCTCGCCCTCGTGGTAGAAGTTCTGGCTCGTGCCGTAGCCGCCCCCCGCGCCCTGCCACCGCTCGACCAGCAGGCAGCCGTCGTACTCGCTCGTGATCGAGTTCGTCCCGGCGATCTGGCCGGTCGGGCTCCGCACCACCCACTCGCCGATCCAGAAGTCGAACTGCCGATACCCGGGGGCGGTGCACGGCCGGATCGACTCCATCAGCGCCTCGAAGTCCGGGTTGCCCGCGAGCGACTGGAAGACCGGGGTCTGCGCCACGGTCGAGTGCGGAATGCCCCCCTCCGCGGTCGCCAGCCGGAGCGCGGCCACCGCCTCCGCCGGCCGGTCGGTCGCGGCGAAGGTCTGCGCCCGGAACCAGTGCGCGAAGGCGGGGGCCTGGTGGATCCCGGCCGCCTGGTCGAGGAGCGGGATCGCCTCGTCGTAGCGCTCGGTGCGGTAGAGCGCGATGCCGAGGCGCAGCACGAGCCGCGGGTCGTCGGGATGATCGGCGAGCGCGGCGCGATAGGCGGACACGGCGCCCGCCATGTCGCCGGCCGCCCAGAGCGAGTCGGCGACCGGCGTCTCGGCCTGGGCCCAGCCGGTGTGCGGGAGGACGAGCGGGATCGCGAGCGCGAGGAGGATCGAGCGGACGACGAGCGGGGTCACGGGCACCTCCGGGGGAGAGACAGGGTCGGCTCCACGCTAGGAGACGGCGATCGCCGCGGCCACCGCTCGACCCCTTGCCGAAGGGAGAACGCCGGGCGAAAGCCCCGGGTTGACAGGAGGAGGCAATGCCGATAAGATCGCTCCGGATTTAATTGAGACTGAGTCTCAATTATCGGGAAACGTTCCTGAACGAGAATGCCTGCGATCCGGAGGAACCGATGCGCCCTGCCCTTCTCGTCCTCTCCACCCTGCTCGCGTTCGGGCTCGCGGGGCCGGCCTCCGCCCAGGAGAACGGGATTGTCACCGGCGTCGTGGTCGCCCGCGACACCGGAATACCACTCGCGGGCACGGCCGTCCGCCTCGTCGAAGTGGACCGCGCGGCCGGGACCGATGCCGCGGGACGCTTCCGCTTCGGCGCGGTTCCCGCGGGCTCCCACACGCTCGAGGTCGTCTCCCTGGGCCGGGTCGTCGAGCGGCGGGCGGTGGACGTCCGGCCAGGCGCGACCCGAAGCGTCGAGTTCGCGCTCGCCCCGATCGCGGTGGCCGCGCCCGAGATCCGCGTCGTCCTCGACCGGCTGCGCACGATCGGGAGCCGGGCCCGGGCGGCCGAGATCGCCGGGTCCGCCCACTTCATCGGCCCGCAGGAGCTGGCCGAGCTCCCCGGCGTGTTCGACGACGTCCACGACGTCCTGCGGACCGTGCCCGGGGTGTACGTGCAGGAGGAGGAAGGGTACGGCCTGCGGCCGAACGTCGGCCTGCGCGGCACCGGCTCGGAGCGGAGCAGCAAGATCACGCTGATGGAGGACGGGGTCCTGATTGCGCCCGCGCCCTACGCCGCCCCCGCCGCCTACTACTTCCCCATGGTCGGCCGCATGGAGGCGGTCGAGATCCGGAAGGGATCGAGCCAGATCCAGTACGGCCCGAGCACGATCGGTGGGGCCCTCAACCTGATCTCGAGCCCGATCCCCGAGATGCTCTCGTGGCAGGCCGAGCTCGAGGGCGGATCCGACGAGACCGGCAAGGCGTGGGCCCGGATCGGCGACTCGTACGAGAACTTCGGCTGGCTCGGGGAGACCTATCAGCTCCGGACCGGTGGCTTCAAGCGGCTCGACGGCGGCGGCGACACCGGCTTCGAGATCCACGACTACCTGGTCAAGGGGCGTGTGCGGACCGATCCCGACGCAGCGCTCTACCAGGAGCTCGAGCTGAAGCTCCATCGCTACGACGAGGTATCCCGCGAGACGTACCTGGGCCTGACCGACGCCGACTTCGAAGCCGACCCGGTGCGGCGCTACGCGGCGTCCCAGGCCGACGTCATGAACGCCGAGCAGACGCAGGTCGCGCTGCGCCACTTCCTGCGCCCGGCCGCGGCGCTCGACCTGACCACGGTCGCCTACCGCAACGCGTTCCAGCGCAACTGGTACAAGCTCGACTCCGTGCTGGGAGAGGGGATCGCCAACGTCCTCGACGATCCGCAGGGCTTCCCCGCGGCGCTCGCGATCCTCCGGGGGGGCGACAGCCCGGACGACGCCCTCGCGCTGCGGGCCAACAACCGTGAGTACACGGCCACCGGCGTGCAGTCGATCCTCGGCTTGCGGTTCGACGCCGGCGTCCCGCACCAGGCCGAGATCGGGGTCCGGTACCACGAGGACGACGAGGACCGGTTCCAGCACGACGACGCGTACCGCATGGCGGGCGGGGAGATGGTGCTGACGACGGCGGGCGCGCCCGGAAGCCAGTCGAACCGCGTCAGCGAGGCGCGCGCGTGGTCGCTCTTCGTCCAGGACGAGATCGACCTCGGCCGCTGGACCGTGGTCCCCGGGCTGCGCTACGAGACGATCGACTTCACCCGCACCGACTACGCCGGTGACGACCCCGGACGGATCGAGCCGACCGGGGTGCGGCAGAACGACGTCTCCGCCTGGATCCCCGGCGTGGGCGCGACCTGGGCGCTGCGTGACGATCTGCGGCTCTTCGGCGGGGTCCACCGCGGCTTCGGGCCGCCGGGACCGGGCGCCGATGCGGAGACCGAGTCCGAGCGGAGCGTCAACTGGGAGCTCGGCGTCAAGCTCGACCGCGACGCGCTCTCCGCGCAGGTCGCCGGGTTCTACAGCGACTACGACAACATCCTGGGGCGCGCCACGCTGGCGGTCGGCGACGACGCCGGGTCGGGCGAGGTCTTCAACGGCGGCGCGGTCGAGGTGGCCGGCGTCGAGGCCGCGCTCGACCTCGACGCGGGGCGGATCACGGGCGGCGGCTTCGGCATCCCCGTCCGGGTCGCGTGGACCTGGACCCGCGCGGAGTTCCGAAGCGGATTCGAGAGCGACTTCGAGCCGTGGGGCACGGTGGAGGCGGGGGACGGGCTGCCGTACCTGCCCGAGCAGCAGCTCTCGGCGAGCGTCGGCCTGGAGCGCGGTCCATGGGACGGGCGGGTGACCCTGCAGGCGTCGTCGGCGATGCGCACGGTGGCCGGGCGGGGCCCGATCCCCGCCGGACAGGGGACCGACGCGTTCGGCGTATGGAGCCTCGCGGTCGGCTACGCGGTCGCCCCGTGGGCGAAGATCCAGGCCGGGGTGGAGAACCTGAGCGACGAGGTCTACGTGGTCGCGCGGCGGCCGGCCGGCGTGCGGCCCGGGCTCCCGCGGACGTTCCAGGCCGGGATCCGCCTGGCCCGCTGAGGCCGAGCTAGGATCGAGAACTTCCCGACAGGGAGAGGGTGGCGCTGCCCGACACCGCCGCCGCGGCGGGAGGGACATCTTGGAGACGGGTCACGGCCCGCCGTGGAGCGGAGGCCGCAGGCTCGACAGCCGGCCGACGGCGCGACCCGGCCGTCCCGGCGGGAGGTGCTCCCTCATGGACGTCATCCGGAAGTTCACGGTCCAGGACATCATGACCCCCGCGCCACGGGCCATGCTGCCCGATCAGACGGTCAGTCATGCCGCCGAGCTGATGCGCGACGCGGACGTCGGCGCGATCCCGGTGATCCGGGACCTGGCGAGCGGGAAGCTCGTCGGGATCATCACCGATCGGGACATCGCGATCCGGCACGTCGCCGAGCACCATGACTGGGACTGCTCGGTCGAGGAGCACATGTCGTGCGGGGACCTCGTCACCGTGGAGCCGCAGGACGAGGCGTTCCGCGCGATCCGGCTGATGAAGGACGCGCGCGTGCGGCGGGTCGTCGTGACCGATCCCGACGGCCGCCTGCTGGGCATGGTCGCCCTGGCGGACATCGCCCTCCACCTGGGACCCGAGGTCACCGGAACGGTCGAGGATCTCCTCGAGACGGTGTCCGAGCCCGCGCACCTGCCGGTCTCCGTGTAGGGATTGCGCGCCAGCGGGCGGAGGGCGATCCTCGGGCGTCATGCGCACGCACCGGCTGACGTCCGAGATCGCCCTGGCCGCCCCGCGCGATGAGGTGTTCGCCTTCTTCTCCGACGCCGCCAACCTCGGGGCGCTGACGCCGGAGTTCCTCCAGTTCCGCGTGCTGAGTCCCACGCCGATCGAGATGCGGCGGGGGGCCCGCATCGACTATCGCCTGACCGTCCACGGTGTCCCGCTCCGCTGGCAGAGCGAGATCACCCACTGGCTCCCGCCCTGGCGGTTCGTCGACCGGCAGGTCCGGGGGCCGTACCGCCTCTGGGTCCACGAGCACGAGTTCGAGGAGCGGGACGGGGGGACGCTCTGCGCCGACCGCGTGACCTGGGCGGCGGAGGGGGACTGGCTCGTGGGGCGCTGGCTCGTGGCGCCCGACCTGGAGCAGATCTTCGCCCATCGCCGCCTGGCGCTCGCGCGAAGGTTCGGCGAGGCGGGCTGAGCGCTCCTCCCGGGGCTAAAGCGAAGATTTAGCCATGGAGGGCCCGCAGGACGATCGCCGTCAGACCCCCGAGGATCTCCATCTGGCCGAAGCCCGCGAGCAGGCCGGTCGCGATCCGCCGGGGCGCGGTGCTCCGGTATCGGGTCACCATCTGGGCACCGCCGTCGACCGCCGCCGGCATGAGCAGGAGCAGGCCCGCGGCGGCGCGGCCGAGGGTCGGCGGGCCCAGCGCGAACAGCGCGAGGACCGCCGCCGCGTACCCGGCGAGCAGCCCGACGCAGCGGGCGCAGAGCGGCGAGCGCCAACGGCCGACCGCCAGGCAGCGGTCGGGGATCCCGTGGCACCCGAGCCACGCCGCCGCCCGCGGCCGGAGCGCGGGCGGCTGGTGGACGATCGGGGGGCGCGAGAGGCCGGCGGTGGCGCTCAGTAGGTCGCGCTCCCCATGA
>DATKCO010000128.1:0-15050 GCA_035513155.1 Gemmatimonadota bacterium
GTCGGCGAAGCGCTCCGCCAGCGCCGCCACCGCCGGCAGCGCCAGCACCGCGTCGCCGATCCAGTTCGGCACCCGCACCGCCACCGCGCCCCCCTCGGGCGGCTCGGCCGCTTCGATCCCCGCCGGCGGCATCACCACCACACGCCCGCCCGCGTCGACGCTCACGCACACACTAAAATGGTTGTGGGCCGATCAGAATGGCTCGAATACAAGACCTTAACTCTCCAGCGTGAGAGCCGCGAGAAAGGCCTCCTGCGGAATCTCCACCGTTCCCACCTGCTTCATCCTCCGCTTCCCCTCCTTCTGCCGCTCCAGGAGCTTCCGCTTCCGCGTGATGTCGCCCCCATAGCACTTCGCGGTCACGTTCTTCCGCAGCGGCCGCACGACCTCGCGGCTGATGACGCGGGTGCCGATCGCGGCCTGGATGATGACCTCGAACATCTGTCGGGGGATCAGCTCCTTGAGCTTCTCCGACAGGGAGCGCCCCCAGTCGTACGCCTTGTCGCGGTGGAGGATGACCGAGAGGGCGTCGAGGGGGTCGCCGTTGACGAGGATGTCGAGCTTGACCAGGTCGCTCGGCCGGTATTCGCGGAACTCGTAGTCGAACGAGGCGTAGCCGCGCGTCACCGACTTGAGCCGGTCGAAGAAGTCGGTGATGATCTCGGCCAGCGGCAGGTCGTACTCGATCTCCACCCGCTCGGAGTCGATGTACACCATCTTCACGTGCTTGCCGCGCCGCTCCTCGCAGAGCTTCAGCACCCCGCCGATGTACGTCGCGGGGAGGATGAACCGCCCGCGGACGAACGGTTCCTCGATCCGCTCGATCTCCCCCGCGCTCGGCATCCTGCTCGGGTTCTCGATCAGCAGCATCTCGCCGTGCTCCGGGTGGACGTGGTACTCCACGTTGGGCACCGTCGTGATCAGGTCCAGGTCGAACTCGCGCTCCAGCCGCTCCTGCACGATCTCCCGGTGGAGCATTCCCAGAAAGCCGCAGCGGAAGCCGAACCCCAGCGCGGTGGAGGTCTCCGGCTCGTACTGCAGCGAGCTGTCGTTGAGCTTGAGCTTCTCCAGCGCGTCGCGCAGATCCGCGTACTGATCGGGCTCGGTGGGATAGAGCCCTGCGAAGACCATCGGATGGACCTCGCGGTAGCCGGGGAGGGGCTCGGTGGCGCGCCGCGCCGCGTCCGTGATCGTGTCGCCCACCTTGGTGTCCGACACCCGCTTGATGCTGGCCACGAGGTACCCGACCTCGCCGCTCCGGAGCTCCTCGGTGGGATGCATCCCCAGACGCAGGCGCCCCACTTCGGTCACCTCGTAGGTCGCGTCGTTCGAGAAGAACGCGATCTTCGTCCCGGGCGTGACGCGGCCGTCGACCACCCGCACGTACGGCACCGCGCCCCGGTACTTGTCGAACTGGGAGTCGAAGATGAGCGCCCGCAGCGGCCCGTCCGGATCGCCGGCCGGCGCGGGCACGCGCTTCACGATCGCCTCGAGGACCGCGTCGACGTTGGTGCCGTGCTTGGCCGAAACGGCCAGGATCTCCGACTCGTCGACCCCCAGCAGGTTGACCAGCTCCTCGGTGACGAGCTCGAGCCGCGCGTTCGGCAGGTCGATCTTGTTGATCACGGGGATGATCTCGAGGTCGTTCTCGAGCGCCAGGAACAGGTTCGACAGCGTCTGGGCCTCGATGCCCTGCGCGGCGTCGACGACCAGGAGCACGCCCTCGGCCGCGGCCATGCTGCGCGACACCTCGTAGGAGAAGTCCACGTGGCCCGGCGTGTCGATGAGGTTCAGCTCGTAATCGCGGCCGTCGGCCGCGCGGTACACCATCGTGATCGCGTGCATCTTGATCGTGATCCCGCGCTCCCGCTCGAGGTCCATGGCGTCGAGCACCTGAGCCCGCATCTCGCGCTGGCCTAGCGTGCCGGTGCGCTCCAGCAGACGGTCGGCGAGCGTCGACTTGCCATGATCGATGTGCGCGATGATCGCGAAGTTGCGGATCCGGTCGTCCATGAGCAGGAGAATCTACCGGCGGGACGGGGCTGCCGCCCGGCGCCGGGCGGGCCCGCTCACAGCAGCCCCAGCGGGTCGCGATCGATTTCGAGCCGGTTCGCGGCGCCGGCGAGATCGTCCTCCCGCCGGGTGAGGTCCCACAGGGCGCGGTCGAGGAGCGTCGGCGCCTCGGCCTTGAGGAGGATGTGGTGGCGCCAGCGCCCCCGCAGCCGCTCCAGCGGGCAGGGCGCCGGGCCGACCAGGGTCAGGCCCGCCCCGAGGCGCGCCCGGAGATGGTCGGCCACCCGTTCGGTCGCCCCCTCGACCGACGCCTCGTCGGGGCCGCTGACCACGACGTTCGCGAGCCGGGTCGCGGGCGGATAGCCGAGCCCCTCCCGATCCAGCCGCTCGCGCCGGTAGAACGCTTCGTAGTCGTGTCCCGCCGCGGCCGTGATCACGAAGTGGCCGGGCAGGTAGGTCTGGAGGACGACCCGCCCGGGCCGGTCGCCACGCCCCGCCCGGCCCGCGACCTGGACGAGCAGCTGGAACGTCCGCTCGCTCGCCCGGAAGTCCGGGAAGTGGAGCGCGGTGTCCGCCGACACGACGCCCACCAGCGCCACGCCCGGCAGATCGAACCCCTTGGCGATCATCTGGGTGCCGACCAGCACGTCGAGCTCGCGCGCCTGCATCGCGCGGTAGAGCCGGGCGTGCGACCACTTGGGTCCCGTCGTGTCCAGGTCCATGCGGCCGATCCGCGCCTCGGGGAAGCGCGCCGCGACCGCGCTCTCGACCTGCTGGGTGCCGAGGCCCCGGGTGTCGAGCCGCCGGCTCCGGCACTCCGGGCAGGCGTCCGGCACGGCCTCGCGATGATCGCAGTAGTGGCAGACGAGCCGCGGCGAGCCGCGATGGTAGGTGAGCGAGATGCGGCAGTTCGGGCACATGGCGACCCAGCCGCAGTCGGTGCACTGGACGAACGAGGAGAAGCCGCGGCGGTTGAGGAACAGGAGCGCCTGGTCGCCGGACACGAGCGTCTCCCCGATCGCCGCGACGAGGACGTCGGACAGGCCCGGCCCGACGACGGCGCCCTCGCGCGCCAGGTCCACGATCTCGACTTCGGGGAGCGGCCGGCCGGCGATCCGGCCGGGCAGGGACAGCCGCCCGTACTTGTCCGCGTCCGCGTTGGCGCGCGTCTCGAGCGCGGGGGTGGCCGACCCCAGCACCACGACCCCGCCCTCGAGCGCGGCGCGGTAGACGGCCACGTCGCGCGCCAGGTAGCGCGGGGTCTCGTCCTGCTTGTAGGCCGTCTCGTGCTCTTCGTCGACGATGACGAGATCCGCCCGCCCGACCGGCGCGAAGAGCGCCGAGCGGGCGCCGATGACGACCGGCGCGGCGCCGGCCCGGACCCGGCTCCAGGCCGAGGCCCGCTCCCCCCGCGAGAGGCCGCTGTGGAGCACCGCGACCTGGTCGCCGAAGCGGGCGCGGAACCGCGCCACTGTCGGGGCGGCGAGGCCGATCTCCGGCACCAGCACGATCGCCCGGCCCCCGCGTTCCCGCACCGCCGCCACCGCCTCCACGTAGACCCGCGTCTTGCCGCTGCCCGTGACTCCCTGGAGCATGAAGGTCCGCGGCCCCCCCTGGGTCAGCGCGGCCCCGATCGCATCGATCGCGGCGCGCTGCTCGGGCGTCGGGTCGCCCTCGGCGGCGACGTCGGGGAGCGGCTCCCCGCCCGCATACGGGTCCCGCGACACCTCGATCTCCTCGACCCGGGCGAGGCCGCGCTCGGCGAGCGCGCGGACGACCCCGGCCGACACCCCCAGCGCCTCGCACAGGGCCGCTTGCTCGACGGGGGCCTCCAGCTCGAGGGTGGCCCGCCAGACGCGGAGCTGCTGCGGGGCGCGGGCGAGGGCGGCCTCGGCGGCCGCCCGCGCCTCCTCCCCGGCATCGCCGGCCGGAAGAACGTGCACCCGCCGGGGGACCCCGACCGGCTCCGACTCCTCCACCGCCCCGGTCGAGCCGGCGGGGTGGAAGAGCCGCAGGACGAGTCCCAGCGGCGCCACGTAGTAGCGCGCCATCCACTCGGCCAGCCGCCATTCCGTGTCCGAGAGCACCGGCTTGTCGTCGAGCACGCGCTGGACGCGCTTGAGCCGCACGCCCGCCGGCCCCGCCTCCACCGGCTCGACGGCGAATCCGACCAGGCGTCGGCGGCCGAAGCCGACCACGACCCGGGACCCGCGGGCGGGCGCAGGACGGCCGTCCTCCAGGCGGTACGTGAAGAGCCGGTGGAGCGGCAGCGGGAGGGCGACCCTGATCAGGGCCATGCGGCGCGGCGGCCCGGAGGGATCAGTAGAAGATGAGCGTCCCCGCCCCGGTTCCGGGAGTCTCCTTGTGCGCGAGGACGCGGATCGTGAAGCGGAACTCGATCTCGCCGATCCCGGGCTCGGGGGAGGTCGAGTCGAAGCGGATGTTCACCGATTCGCTCTGGGAGGCGGTCACCAGCGCGTCGTCCGGTCCCGTCTGGACCACGGTGATCGAGCGCGTCTCTCCCGGGTCCAGGCTCACCCCGCTGGCGATCGGCCCGAAGACGCTCGGGTTCAGCGACGAGGCGGCCGAGATGTCCACGACCACGGGGTTTTCGAGATTGAAGTTCGTGGCGGTCAGGTTGAGGGTCGCGCTTTCGATCGTCTTGTCCGTTCCCAGCCGAGACGGCAGCACGATGTTGCCGGTGTCGATCGTGAACTGGTTGCGGCTCGTCACCGGCACGCGGACGATCCGTTCGTTGGTCAGGATGTCGTAGACGACCTCGCGGCAGCCGGGAACAAGCGCCGCGGCCAGGAGGCCCGGCAGGAACCAATGCGCCCGATGGCGCCCGCGGAACATCAGAACCGCCAGTGGACGCTGAAGACCGGAGTGACGACCAGGTCCGTCGCCTCGGTGGCGAGATCGGTCTCGACGCCCGGATAGAGGACTCCGAGCACCACCCGCAGGTGCTGGGATCCGGTGTCGATGCCGAGCCCCAGCCGGCCGCGCTCGAGCGTCCACGAGTAGCCGGCCTCGAGCAGCGCGACCAGTCGGGTGTCGACCAGCCGGTGGTCCACGCCCCACATCGTGCTCACGTCGCCGCCTTTCAGGAACCGCACGCTCCCCCCGCCGCCAGCCACCGAGTCGGTCACCCCGAACTCCTGTTCGACCGGGTGATGGCCCTGGAGGCTGGCGTGGTAGTGGGTGCGGCCGCCGCCCGCCGTCCAGGTCGCGGTCAGGTGGCCGACGAGACCGCGCACGTCCGTCTCCGAGTCGGTGACGTCGGCGAACGACTCGGCGACGTGCTTGACCCCGGTATCGATGAGTCCGCCGTACGACTCGTAGTAGCGCGCCACCGCCGCGACGGACGGGCGGGATCCCGCAGGCTCCAGCACGAGCACCTTGACCCCAAGGTTCGCGATCCCGATGACGTCGGCGATCGTGTTGGTGAGGAGCTCGACGCGGGTGAAGGGAGCGTACCGGGTGTCCCCGAAGCCCACCAGGCCATAGCCCCGCTCCAGCACCCGACCTGACTCGATCGAGAGCAGGCGCGCGGGGTAGGTGGCGTCGAACCCCGCGTCCGAGCCGTACGCCGGCAGGGCGGTCCGCTCGGCCGGCGTGCCGTCCTGCCCGCGCGCCGCCGCCGAGGGGACCCCCAGGGCGAACGCCAGCGCCAGCGGAAACAGCCGTGCGGAAGCTCGTGTCGGGACGAGGGGCAATCCGGGGACCTGGGAAGGTGAGAAGCGCGCGGCACTCGCGCGCGGACCGGCGAGTCGCTAGTATAGAGATGGCCCCATGCCAATGTCAACGCGCATCCCGCAGGGGGCCGCAGTGCGTCGTCGCGCCGGTTCAATCCCGTTCCTCCTCCCCCTCGTGATCGGCCTCATCGTCCGCTGTGGCCCGTCGGGCCCGGGGTCTCCCACGGAGTCTCCCGGACCTCCCGACCCCGCCGACGCCCCGCGTCTCGGCAGCGTCACGCCCGCCGCGGCCGAGGTCCGGGTGGAGGGCGGCGAACAGGTCGAGTTCCGAGTCGAGGCGACGAGTCCGCGCGCGCTGCCCCTGTCGATCACCTTCCTCGTCGACGGCGCCCCTCGCGCCTCCTCCCCGTCCTTCGTGTTCGAGGCCGGATCTCCCGGCAGCTACCGGGTGGTGGCCGTGGTCACGGACGGCGAGCTGGTGACTACGCGGGAATGGACGGTAGAGGTCCAGCCACCGCCACCCGTCAACCTGTCGCCGACGGCCGTGCTGGGGATCGAGCCGGGGAGCGGGACGGCGCCGCTGGCCGCACGCTTCCGAGTCCAGGGGGGCGATCCCGACGGGACCCTCGTCCGCTGGCGGCTCGAGCTCGTCGGGCCGGGTCCCGTGATCGTCGAGCGGACGGCTCCGATCGACACCGTCCTGGTTCTCGGAGCCGGTAGCTGGCAGGCGACCGCGGTGGTCGAGGACGACGGAGGCGCGACCGCGGTGGCGACCCTGCCGATCACGGTCTCCCCGCCCAACCAGCCGCCGGTCGCGACGCTGCGGGTGGATCCGAGTGAGGGAGCGGCCCCGCTCGAAGCCCTCGTCGAGGGCAGCGGGGTCGACCCCGACGGCTCGGTGGTGAGCTACCGCGTCGACCTCGACGGGGATGGCGGGTTCGACCTCGAGAGTCCCGCTCCGATCCGCCAGTCGGTCCGCTTCGAGCGACCCGGGACCCGGTGGGTCCGGCTGTCCGTCACCGACGACCGGGGGGCCGAGGGGCGCGACTCGGTGGCGATCCGGGTCTCCGACCCGCCCCCGCCGTCCCCGCCGCCCAACGCCCGGCCGACGGCCAGCCTGTCGGTGGATCCGGCGGTGGGCGACGCCCCGCTCGAGGTGACCGCCCATGCCACGGGCAGCGACTCCGACGGCGCGGTGGTCGAGGTGCGGATCGACTTCGACGACGACGGCGTCCCGGAGGCGGCCGGACCCGGTCCGGCCCTCGACGCTTCGTTCGTCTTCGCCGCGCCCGGGACCCGGATCGTCCGCGCCACCGTGGTAGACGACGGCGGCGCGACGGCCACGGCCACCGCGACCGTCACGGTTCGCTCCGCCTCGAACCAGCCCCCCAGCGGCTCGCTCACGGTCGGCCCCACGAGCGGCGATGCCCCCCTCGAGGTCACGGTCACCGCGTCGGGCACCGACCCGGACGGCCAGATCGTCCAGTGGGAGCTCGATGGGGACGACGGCGGCGGCTTCGTCGATCTCGACGCCACCCGCGCGGCGACGCTCGTCTACGGCTTCCGCGAGACCGCGTACCGACCACGCCTCCGGCTGACCGACGAGGTCGGTGCCACCACCGTCGTCGTCGGGCCCGCCGTGACCGTCTATCGGCCGATCGGCGGGGGGAGCGGGGTGGTGACCGGGAACCCGCGGTTCGACGCCACCGGGATCGCCCCGGGCGTCTGGTCGAACGGCACCGATCCCTGGCGGTTCGAACTCACGGTCGTGAGCTCGGCCGGCGAGCCCCTGGCGGGAGTCCCCCTGCGCGCGACGCCCACGCGCGCTCCTCTCTCCGCCCCGGACGGCACCTCGCTCGGGCCGGGCGCGATCCCGGGACCGGGACCCCTCGTCACGGGCGGCGACGGCGGCGCCGCCGGGACCCTCGTCACGAGCCTCAGCACGCGGATCGAGGAAGCCCCGGCGATCGGCTTCCGACCCTTCGACCTTCTGCTCGAGGCCGACGCCGGTCACGGCCAGTGGCGCACCGTGGCTCGGCTCGAGGGTCTGAACGCGAACTCGACCGTCGCGGCGGCCGACACCCGCCTGCTTCTCCGGCCGGGGAACCTCGCCGTCTGTCCCGGCACCCCGGTCCAATTCGAGGTGCAGGCCGTCACCCGCCCGGACGCGCCCGCCCCGGGCTCAGCCGCGGCGAACCGGTTCACGGTCCTCCGGTACACGGACGGCACGTTCCTGGCCGCGACCCCGCAACCGGGCTACGGAAGTTGGCGTACCGACGGCGGGGGGATCATCCGGTTCTCCTACGCGCCGACGAGGGCCGACGAGAGCCGCCTCGTCCGCGCCTGGGTCGACGGCCAGTCGATCGACCAGCTCGTAGTCCTGCCGCTGCGGCCCGTCTCGGAATGCCCCGGTTGAGACCGGAGCGTAAACCGTTGAATCACGGAAGGAGGCCTGTTACATTGGACCGATCACAGCGCCTAAGCCGTTCCCGCCCGTCGCCCCAGGACCGATCGTCCTCTTTCGTGCCGCGGTTCAACGATCGGCGCCCAGACAGGCGCGGCGGATCCTACTTCATACAGCATCAGAGGCCTATCATGACATCATGGTTCCTCTCGGGCGTGCGGTCCATCCTGACCGTCACGCTCGTCTGCGGCTCCCTGCTTCTGGCCGCCTGCAACTCGGGCGGCGGACCCGCCGCGCCGTATACGATCGTCAGCCCCTCCTCCAAGAGCGTCGTCGTGACGCCGGGGGAAACCGTGCGGTTCGACATCCGGGCGAACGGCGGCCGCTCGGTCGAATACGTCATCGACGAGGTGCGCACCGAGCCGGGCCCGGTCTTCGTCCTCCACCCGACCGCGCTGCATCACGTGGTGCGGGCCCTGATCCACGCCGCCACGCCGACCGCCACGCCGGACGTGGTGGTCTTCGTCGTGGACGTCGAGGTCCCCGGCAACCTGCCCCCCCAGATCACCTCGTTCACCCTCGATCCCGGTGCGGGATCGGCGGGCACCACTGAGTTCGCCGCGCGCGTGACCGCGACGGATGCGGACGGCACGGTCGAGAGCCTCTCGGTCGACTTCGGGGACGGCACGGCTCCCGTGACGGGCGGATCGAGTCCGTTCACGGCCACCCACGTCTACGCCGCGCCCGGCATGTACACGCTGACGGCCCGCGCCGTGGACGACGCCGGCGTCCCGGTGACGACGACCCGCCAGCTCGAGGTGGAACCCCGCAACGATCCGCCGAGCGGATCCCTCCACTCCTCGCTGCTCTCCGGCGCTCCGCCCCAGGGGACGGGGCCCCTCATGGTGCAGCTCAGGGCGCAGGGATTCGATCCGGACGGTTCGATCGTCACGTGGGAGCTGGACCGCGACCTGGGCGACGGATTCGAGCTCATCGCCCCCGCCGAGACCGTGACGCTCACCTACCCGTTCCGCGAGGACCCCTACGTGCCGGTCCTCCGCCTTACCGACAACCGGGGCCTCGCCGTCGAGATCCAGGTCGACCAGGCCATCGTCGTCCTGCGTGACGTGAGCGCCGTCAACTCGAGCTATGCGGTGACCGGGAACTCTCGCTTCAACAACACGGCGATCGCCCCTGCCATCTGGGCCGACGGCACGGACCAGCTCCACTTCAACGTCCACCTGCGGGACACCCAGGGGATGCCGGTCGCTGGGGCCCGGATCCGGGTATCGACCACCCGGCCGGCGCTCGTGGCCCCGGACGGCTCCCAGCTCGGGGAGGCCACGACCGTCGTGCCAATGCCGGAGCTGACCACCGACGCGAGCGGAACAGCCGTCGGCGCGGTCGTGACCGGCACGAGCACGCGCGTGGAGGCGATCCCGTCCATCGACTTCCAGCCGTTCGCCCTGCAGTTCGAGGTCGACCTCGGCCGAAACGTGTGGGTGCCGCTCGATCTCGACGACCTGCCGCTCAACGCGAACACCACCGTCTCGGGCGGGAACGGGCGGGTGGATACGAGCCCCCTGCTTGTCTGTCCGGGCGAGACGCTTGAGATCACGGTCCAGGCTCAGGGTAAGCCCGACGGACCCGGGGGGAACGGCGCCGCGGCCGGGAAGTACACAATCCTCCTCTACGGGACCGGCCAGCCCATGCCCGGCCTCCGCCCGGCGGCGGGCTTCGCCGGCTGGCGCACCAATGGCAGCGGGACGATCCGCTTCCTGTACACGCCGTCCAGATCGGACCAGAGCCAGCTGTTCCGGGTCTGGGTGGACGGGCAGCCGCTCGACGACCTGGGGACGATCTTCCTCAAGCCGCCCGCGCAATGCGGAGGTGTCTAACGACGCCCACCGTCCTCGCGATCCGATCCAGACGACGGAAGCCCGGCGCCATGCGCCGGGCTTCTGTGTATTCGCTAGTCGGGGAACCTGGAATCAGGGGGTGATGATCACCTTCGTTCCCACCTTGACGAGCGGATAGACGGTCGCGATCCCGACCTTCGACAGCCGCATGCAGCCGTGGCTTGCGGCCTGGCCCACCGAGCTCTGGTCCCGGGTCCCGTGGATCGCAAGCCCGTCGCCGAGGTAGAGGGCGAACTCGCCCATGTCCCCCGGGAAGTAGCGCAGGGGGCTGTTGGCGGAGGGAACGGGACGTCCCTTCTCGATGAAGTGCCAGTCGGGCGCGTACCACACCGGGTCCGTCTCCTTCCGACCCACCGAGAACACGCCGGCCGGCGTCTCGAAGAGCCAGCCGCCGTTCTCGGCGTCGCGGTGGCGCAGATACGCTCCCTTGCCGACCGCCACCGGGAACCGGTGGAGGATGGTCGAGCCCCGCCGCACCGTCAGCTCGCGACGATCGATCGACACGTGAAGGAACATCTCGTCCGCGCCGGGAGCGGTGTACTCCGAACCGGGCATGGTCCCCGAGAAGTCCAGGTAAGCGGTCTCTCCCAGGACGAAGAGCGTCTGTCCGTGAAGCGCGGCCGGGATCGCCAACGACGCGAGGCCGATCAGCGTCGCCGCCGAGGCGACCACCCGGGCCCTTGTCGAGAGGTTCATCGAGTCGATTCCTCCGATCCTAGAGAATTAACGTCCTCGAGCCAAGAATTTTCGCTTTCCCGTGCCCGCTGGCAAGTCTCGCCGTTCCGCCACCTCCCGGCGCCCCCAACGAACAGGGCCCCCGCCGAAGCGGGGGCCCTGTGCTTCATCCTTGCGACGTTCGCGGAGTGCGCGGTGCCCTAGTTGGCGTCCCGGATGAATCCGGTCGTGCCACGGACCTCGCTCTCCAGCCGGTACGGCTGGTAGGTGTTCTCCGGCGAGCAAAGCGGCAGCCAGATCTCCCGGTACGGCCGCCTCGCGTTGTTGCCGACATAAGCCGGGACGCCCTGGTACTCGCCCATCTGGGTGAGTTGATCCATGGTCGCCGTCTTCGTCGAGCCGAACTTCACCCAGTTCCTGCCGTCGACGTTGATCGTCGCGTCACCGGTGTACCAGCCCTGGTCGTCCAGGCAGGTCTTGGCCTCCTCGACCTCGATCGGGCAGCCCACTTCGTCGACCTGGACACCGGCCGGCGTGTTCGGGCAGCGATCGATTCCGTCGTAGACGCCGTCGTTGTCCGAGTCCATCGGGCAGCCGCGCTCGTCCACCGTCGCGCCCCGGGGCGTGTTGGGACACGCGTCCAGCCCGTCGGGCACACCGTCGCCGTCGGAGTCGACCGGACAACCGGTCTCGTCCACGATGACGCCGCGCGGTGTGTTCGGACAGAGGTCGTCCTTGTCCGGTACGCCGTCGAAGTCACTGTCCCGGACGCCGAAGCCCTCGTCGGAGCCGCCGAAACCGATCGTCAGACCGGCCTGGAACTCCGGGTTGTTGGCCTGGAACGTCTTAGTGTTGAGCGCAGGAATCCCGGACTCGCTCGCGAACGGCTTGTCGATCAGCGCGACGTTGTCGCGCGCGTCGAGCCGCAGGGCGATGCGCGGCGTGAACCAGAACTTGATGCCACCGCCGTAGGTCAGGTTCGTGACCGGTTCGTCAGTGGTCCCGGCCTCCTCCCCCGCGTCGAACACCATCTGTCCGACACCGGCCGAGAAGTAGGGCACGAGCTTCTGCTCGGCCTGGAACAACATCTGGTAGACCCCATCCACCCGGACCTCGGTGACGTCCACCGTGAAGTCCGAGCGCACACCTGTCTCTTCCCGGACATCCGCGCTCGAGAAGCTCACCGTTCCCTCGACGCCGATATTGGCATGCGGGAACCAGGCCAGCTTTCCCCCGACGACCCAGCCGGACTGCAGGAATACGACATCCTCGTCGTATATCCTGATCCCGCCGAGCGCCGACAGCTCGAAGCTGCGGTGCATCGTTTGACCGTAGGCCAGCGTGGCGCCGAACAGCGTCAGCACCCCCAGCGCTGCGGTCGTGATCAACTTCCTCATCGTTGTCCCTCCGCGAAAACGTCAGTGACAGGGTTCATTGTCGGGAAGGCGGGGGAGCGGCGCAAGGCCGCTCCCCGCTTCCCGGCGCCCCGAATGGGGCACCGATCCCTGGTTTAGTTGGTGACCGTAGTCGGCTCCTGATTGACCTTGATGCCGGTCAGCTGGTCCGCGGTCAACCTCACCTCGTTGACGTCATCGCCGGCGCGGACGGCCTCGGCGCGGAACCGGAGCGTGGCGCCCGTGTTCGGGCCCAGGTTTCCGATGGTCCACGTGAAGCCGGTATTGCTCGCAGCAGAGACCGTACCCTGCGAGACGAACAGGGTCTCCCGCCACTCGATGATGCCCGTGTTCGGCGCGACCAGGTCCACAACCCTCACGCCGGTGGCGGTGAAGTTCGCGGACTGGTTCGTGATCATGATCTCGTACACGAGCCCGTTCGGGTCAGCGGCGCCGCCGTCGCCGACCTCGAAGATCTCCTTGGCGGACTGGAAGTCGCCCGAGGCATCGATGAAGCCGTCCTCGTTGGAGATGTCGAGCTCGATCGCGATCGTCGTGGTCACGCACGAGATGTCGGTCTCGATCAGCGTCCCCGCGGCATTGGTCCCGCGAGCCGTGACACGGTTGCAGAACACCCCCGCCGTGTTCGGCGTGGTGGCCCTGACCGTGTAGGCGAGGCAGAAGCCGCCGCCCAGGCCCTGACAGGTACCAGCCGCGATGCCGGCTGTCGGCGCGAGGCTGCCGAGGTTCACCGAGAACGTGCGCCCGCCGGCGTCGACGCTGACCGTCGCGCCTGGGAACAGGGCGGTGTTCACAGTGACGTCCGTCGCAAGGATCGGATCGAGCGTCGCATCAAGGGTGTCGTGGATCACGACGTTCGTCAGCGCAGCGCTGCCGAGGTTCGCGATCTCCACGTCCCAGACGGCCATCGTGCCCGCGCTCAGCACCGCGTCGCGTGCGGTCTTGCGCACGTCGAGCAGGGCCTCGCGGACCTCGTGGCACAGCGTGTCTGCGTCGAACGACTGCGTGAGGAAGTCCGTCGTCCGGTTGTTCGGGCCGTCCGTCACGGTGGCGATGTTGCACCACGTGCCGGGGATCGTCACGCCCGTGTACAGCGAGGCGGTGGCCCGCAGGAAGACCTCCACCGTGTCCTCGGACTGGATCCCGCCGCCGACCTGCTGGCGGCCGAGGATCTGGTCGTCGAACCACTGGATGAAGACCACCTGATCCGGCGTACCAGTCGCCGTGGAGGCCGAGATCGCCGCGCTACGGGCCTGTTCGACCGTACCCACATCGGTGGTGATCCCGAGGCAGGGCGAGGGGACGACGTACGCGTTGCCGGCCGCGGTGCCGTTGTCACCACGGAGGCAGAAGTTAATCGCGTCACCGGCCTCGTTGTTGTCCTCGTCGATCGCGTAGACGACGGCCGTCGGATCGAAGGCCGGACGGTCCCGGATGAACTGGAACGCCTGGTGGCCGTTCCGCTGGGACGGGGCTCCGAGGTCCGGCGGACCGACGAACTGGTCCCCGAAGCGCGGCAGCGTGTCCGTGATCCGGACGTTGACGGTCTGGATGTCGCCGTCGTTGATCGCGGTGACGGTGTAGCTGAACGTCTGGCCCACCTGGACGGTGTGGCGCTTGACGCTCCGACCTTCCACGGTCGCCAGGGCCGCGTCCGGCGTGCTCTTGATGATCTGCAGACGACTGGTGACCCACCGCTTCTGGAAGGTCAGCTCGTCGCAGATCTCGCCGAACTCGTCGAAGAACTCGACCGTGATCGTGTTCACGTTGTCGGTGGTGCCGGCCAGCAGGCGCTGATACGCCGTGCTGAACGTGTCGGGTGAGAACGCGGCGCCCGGATCGCAGACACCGTCCGTATTCACGTCGTGGCACCAGTAGGTGCGCGGCTCGAGCCGCAGCTCGGCGATCACCCATCCGATGAAGTCGTCCTCGTCGCAGGGCGCGGCGCACAGCGGATTGGCCGTGATCACGCCACCGTCGAAGATGTTGTTGTTGGCGTCGAACTCGCCGGCGGCCTCTTCGGCGTCGTTGCCGGGGCCGTCCTCGATCGGGGCGCTCTTGACGACGTACTCGTCGTCCGACGGGCCGTTGTGCTCGACGTTGCAGACGCCGACCGTGCAGCCGTCGCCGCCGTCGTCACCCCAGAACTCGATGTCGGGGTTGTCGTCCAGCGTGCGGAACAGGATCACGCCGCGCGCCAGGTTGAACGGCGAGTCGAAGCGCAGACGCGCGACCTCGCCCAGGAACAGGGCGCGGTTGCCAGTCAGCTCGCACTGGAAGCCCGGCTCCGTCGAGACGTCGGTGTCGCAGCCGAAGTCGAACGGATACGACGGGTGGTCGTTCGGCTCGCCTCCGGAGGTCCGCGTCGCCAGCTCGCGGCGATCGAGGATGTTGGTGACGAGGTCGCCGTCCGAGATCTCGTCGAACGTGGCGCCGTCCGCGTCGTAGATGTCGCGGGTGTCACCCGGGTGCCAGCCCGGGATGTCCGGGTACTGGTCGGGCCACTGGACCTCGTAGACCGCCGTGTCCCAGTTCACCCAGCGCTTGATCGCGAACTCCTTGTCGGCGTTCGGATCGCTGCCCGCGCGCGAGATGTCCGGCGAGGAGACGATCAAGTCGGTCTGACCCTCGACCGGCGACGTGATGATGATCCACGACTGGCCGGCGCCGACCGTGACGTTGGACCCGCCGAAGGAGATCGTCTGGGGCCCGTCGTTCGTGAACGTGACCGCCTGACGCGTGTCGACGTTGAACGAGGCGTTCAGGCCCGAACGAGCCGTGCTCGGATCGAGGTCCGGGTCGTCGGAGTCGATGATCGAGCCCGTGTTGCCCGGAACCGTCGGGACGCCGCAGCCTGCCAGGTCGTCGACGAGGTCGGGGCACTCGATCGTGATGGTGCCGTTCTCGGAGGTGTTCAGATCCCACTGGA
>DATKCO010000129.1:0-7750 GCA_035513155.1 Gemmatimonadota bacterium
CGTTCACGCCCCTGCGGCCGCTCAACATCCCGACGGGAGAGCGGTTCTTCGTGATCGACTCGATCACGTTCCCGGCGTACACCGGGGTCTACGGGATCGCGACGGGTGGCAGCACGGTCTGGTACCACTGGGAGACCGAGAGCGGATCGCTGGCGACCGACATGCTGCCGGCGGTCGGGAGCTTCCAGAACAACGCGGTGTTCGCGGGTGCGGCCCTGGCAAGCGTGACCGCGGGCTTCCGCGCCGATCCGAGCGACATCGGTCCGGACCTGGAGATCGCCCTGTCGTTCACGACGGACTACGGCGTGATCGAGGACCTGGAGATCAACGGGTTGTCGGCGCACAAGGGCGAGCTCGGTGGCACGCACATCGGCGAGGCGCGCCCGCACGCGCTCGTGAACACGAACGTGGCCGACCTGATCTCGATCGGGAACGCCCGCGGTGCCGGCATCGAGCGTGAGTACTCCCACCCCGGCCCGTTCTCCACGGGCGCCCATTCGTACGAGCTGACCTGGGAGGTCAGCGGCGGCATGTACTCGGGGACGGTCAGGAGCCTGGTGTCCGGCGAGGTGGTGCCCGAGGGCGGACAGCCCAAGGGGCCCAGCAACCCGTCGACGCCGGACGACTTCGTGGCCGGCTACAACTGGGGCTTCCTCGGGCCCAACACGGTCGCGGCCCTGCGGCCCATGATCATGCCGGCGATGCCGCTGACGAACACGATGAACCTGAACGTAGGCGACAGCTTCGTGCTGTTCGTCCCGGGGCAGAGCGTCCTGATCGGTGGCATCCAGGACCTGCCGAACGACGGGGACGTCTGGACGCTCCTGCAGGATGGAGGGTTCCAGCGCGGCTTCTTCGGCCGGGAAGCTCCGACCGCGGACGAGCCGAACTGGATCTACAACAACTTCAACACCGAACCGGCCATCGGCGTCGCCTGGCCGGTCGATTACGCGATCGTGAACCCGTATCCCGGCATGCGCTGGCGGATCACGTTCAGCGGCGGCACGAACGTGCTGGCGGACGCGGATCTGCAGCAGATCCGGGTGGTGCCGAACCCGTTCATCGCGGCCAACGAGATCACGCGCGGCCGGGGCCGTCAGCGGGTCCTGTTCACGAACCTGCCGCCACAGGCGACGATCCGGATCTACACGATCAGCGGCAACCTGGTGCGGATCCTGGAGCACACGAACGGCAGCGGCACGACGGAATGGGACGTACGGACCCGCTTCGATCTGCTGGTGGCGAGCGGGAACTACTACTACCACGTGACGACACCGGACGGCCGCACGCATCTGGGCCGTTTCGCGGTGATCAACTGACGTGGCGAGGGAGGCGAATCCTATGAGGAAGCTCTGGAAGCAGGCTGCTCTGGGGAGCTTCGCGGTGGTGGCGCTGCTACTCGCTGCGTTCTCTCCGGTACGCGGCCAGGATGCCAGCCAGCTGCAGCTGCTGGAAGGCCGGGTGGACGGATTCTCGTTCATCGGCAACGCCGGTGGCGAGTTCCTGACGATCCCGGTCGGGGCGCGCGGCGTGGCGATGGGCCAGGCGTTCACCGCGGTGGTGGACGACATCAGCGCGTTGTGGTGGAACCCGGCAGGACTGGGGTTCCTTCGCAGCCCGGCGGCTCTGTTCACGAACGTGAACATGCCGCTCGACGCGCAAGTGAACTTCGTGGGCGTGGGCGCTCCCGTGTTCGGCGGCAACGGCACGCTGGGCGGCGCGATCACGGTATTGTCGTTCGACGAGATGGAGGTGACGACCATCGACGAGCCGCTGGGCAACGGTCAGCGGTTCGACACCTACTCGACGAGCGTTCAGGGAACGTACGCGCACAACATCTCGGACCGGTTCACGACGGGCGCCAGCGTGAAGTGGGCCCACGAGAACATCTTCGGGGTGTCGAGCAGCGCGTTCCAGTTCGACTTCGGGACGAACTACCACACGACGTTCGCGGGCCGGGGGATCCGGCTGGCGTTCGTGGTGCAGAACCTGGGGACGAACTTCAAGAGCGAGGGAAGCCGGTTGCAGACGGAAGGCCGTCCGCCGGAGTTCCCGACGTTCCCCAACAGCGGCGATCTGCCGCTGCAGTTCCGTACGCAGGACTTCCGCCCGCCGACGACCTTGAAGACGGCGCTGGCGTACTACCTGCTGGAGAGCGAGTCGAGCAACTTCATCGTGAACGCGGAGTTTGCCTCTCCGCGTCAGCTGGAGACGACGTACTCGGTGGGCGGGGAGTGGCAGCAGACGCTGGTCCCGGCCTCCAACGGCGGCGTGGCGACGACGGTGGCCGCGCGCGCGGGGTACACGTACCAGCAGGATGAGGAGGACCTGGGGGACAGCCCGAACGAGAACGACGTGTTCCGCGGGCTGGGCTTCGGGGCCGGGTTGCAGTTCGACTTCGGCGTGTTCGGGTCGAGCTTCGACTACGCGTACCGCGATTGGGGCCGCCTCGGCGGCACCAACAACTTCAGCGTGAGCATGCTGTTCTAGCACGCGGCTGAAGCAGCGGGGGACGTGCCCCGCGAAGCAGGCAGGAGGCGCCCGGACTGCGGTCCGGGCGCCTCTTCGTTTGGGGGTCCCGGCGGGGCCGAGACTTGCCCCGGGAGGCCGCAGTAGCCAAACTTAAACCGGCAGATTCGATCGACCCTTTATACGACAAGCACTCGCCCCCGCCGACCCGCGGGGAATCATCGCCCGGTTCGTAGACCAAGGAGTGAACCTCATATGCTCGATCGTCGCGCCCTTTGCTGGATGCCCTTGGCCCTGCTCCTGGCTCTGCCCGTCTCCTCCCTGGCGCAGAGCGGCGATGGCCTGGCGCTGGAGACTAACCGCTTCTACTCCGAACAGGGTCGGACGTTGATCGAGGGTGCCGTCGAGATCCCCTATACGCTCATGACGTTCGAGCGCGACGGGGAGACCCTGCGCGCCCGCGCGAACGTCGAGGTGATGGTCGAGAAGGCCGGGGGGGAATCGGTCTACAACACGTCCCACGAGATCACGGCGGAGGCGTTCAACGAAGGAATGGCCGCCTCGGATCGCGTCTCGACGATCGAGACGTTCGCCATCTATGCCCCGTCGGGCGACTACACCGCCCGGGCCCGGGTCACCGATCTGAAGAGCGGCAGGGCGTTCGAGGTGTCGGCCCCGCTCACGGTGCCGCAGACCCCACCGCTGATCAGCGACCTGCTCATGGCCAACCAGGTGCGGAAGGACGTTCGCCTCCAGGAGGGCGCTTACCTCCCCTACCTGATCGGGACCACGATGTTCAATCCCAATCCGCGGCGCGCGTTCTACCGGGACAACCCGATGCTGTACTTCTACTACGAGGTGAACCCCGAGGCCCTCACCGGGTCGCGTGAGAGCGTGGAGCTCGACATGCGCGTCAAGGACGCAGGGGGCACGGTGGTCAAGGACCTCGGCAAGCGCACGATCACGGTGACGGAGGATCGGAACTTCGACGTGGGCGCGTTCAGCATCGCCGGGCTCAAGACGGGCCGCTACGAGCTCGAGGTGGCCTGTGGCGACTGTGGCGCGGGCTCGAGCGTCTCCAGTCCCTTCGAGGTCCTGGCGCCTCATACCGAGGGCCTGGCGTTCCTGGAGCCGGCCACGCCGACTCAGCAGGCTCCCGCGCTCAAGTACTACTCCGAGCTCAGCCTGGCTCAGGTGGACAGCGTGTTCCAGGTGCTGGACATCTTCCTCACGCCGGCGCAGCAGCAGCTCGTCTCCACGCTCAACGAAACGGGGAAGAAGCAGTTCCTGAATCGGTTCATGGAGAGCGCGGACCCGCGGCCCGAGACGCCCGAGAACGAGTTCAAGCAGGCGATCGAGCAGCGGGTGGCGTATGCCAACCAGTTCTTCGCCTCCAGCCAGAAGCCCGGCTACCAGACCGACCGCGGGCGCATCTACATGCTCTACGGACCCCCGACAGAGAGGATCGACAAGCCGGTGGAGGCGACCGTCGGCCCCTACGTGATCTGGAACTACAGCGGGGAGGGCGAGACGTTCGCCTTCGGGGACTTCCGGAAGGACGGATCGTACAACCTGATCTACTCGACCGATCAGCGGTTTCCCGGGGATCCGTCGATCCAGAACCTGGTGGACACCGACACCGCCACGTCGTCCCCCACCTTCCTCCGGACCGGTCGCGGGTACGAGAACATCATCCTCGACATCCGCCAGCATCGGACGGGCACGGGGTATCAGCAGTAGCCGCACGGTCGGTCTCCGCTCGCGCTCGGGCGTGGAGCGGCTAGATTGAAACCCCCGACAGACGGAATCTCCGAGGAGGATGCACCCGCGTCCTCCTCGTTTCGCATGCTCGACATCGACTCAACCGCAAGGAGCTTCATGGCGATCGATCGCAACAGCCCGATCCTCTGCTTCGTCCATTCCGTCTCCGAGCTGGACGCGGGATTCGCCTTGATCGAGACCGGGGCGGAGAGCTGGGGATCGTTGGATATCGTGCAGGTGCGCGGGAAGGATCTGCCCGCCGGCGACATGGAGCGGCTGGTGGAGAGGTGGGTCGAGGCGGTCGCGGAACACCCCACCCTGGTCGTGGTCAACGACCGGCTGGACGTGACTCTCGCCACGGGCGCCGACGGGGTCCACGTAGGTCGGGACGATCTCCCGCCCGAGCGGATCCGGGAGGAGGCGCCGAAGGAGCTCGTCGTCGGCGTCAGCACCCATGACCGGCAGGAGCTCCTCCTCGCCCAGGGCGCGGGCGCGACGTACGTGGGGCTGGGCGCGTTCTACCCGAGCCGTACCAAGCCCGAGGCGCGGGTCCTCGATCCGTGGAAGGCCGGCCTCATGGAGACGATCCCGGCGCTGACGATCCCGGTCGTGGCGATCGGCGGCATCACCGAGGAGCGGCTCCCGGAGGTGCTCGCGATGCCGCCGGTCACGGGCATCGCCATCAGCGGGGCCGTACAGGGCGCCGAGGATCCGGCCGCGGCGGTGAGGGGATTGCGATCGGCGCTCGACGGGGCCTGGATGGAACGGCCGGAGCACGTCCATTGAGGCGGCGCGCGAGGTCCCGAGGCAGGCCCGAGGTCGCGGCCGCAACTCTCCTGGCCACCCTCCTGGTCGCGGCATGCGGCGATAGTGGCAAGGGAATGCCGGAGTCGGCCGGCCCCGACACGCTCCCCGCGAGAGCCGAACCCCTGATCGATCCCGCGAACGTCTCGGTGCGGCAGGTCTTTGAGCAATCCGCCGCCGCTGCCGCCCGGGCCGACCTCCGCCAGCCCCGCGACCTGGCCCTGGACGAGGCGGGGAACCTGTTCGTCTTCGACTACGCTCCCGCCGACCACTCGCAGGTGGTGGCGTTCGGTCCCGAGGGCGAGTTCGCCTACCGGTTCGGTGAGCGGGACGACCGCCACGATCGGATCGGTCCCGCCAGCCAGTTCGCCGTGACCCCCTGGAAGTACGTGATGTTCGTCGATGGGGTCGCCAACGCGCTGACGACATTCCTGACCATGGGGACCTACGTATCGTCGGCATCGTTGGGAGCGGTCGGCATGGCCGTCCACTCGATACCCGAGTTCGGCCACTACTACCTGAAGAAGTGGGATCCGCCCCGCCGGCGGGCGTATGTGGTCCACATGCAACTTCCTCTCGACTCCCTCGGGATGGTCTACGAGGTCAACCTCCCACCGGGGCAGTCGGTGCGGCGGGACGCCCGTGACGTGTCGTTCCTGACCGCCAGCGACGCGCGGGGTCGGCTCTACGTGGCTTTTTCGGACGTCTACCGCATCCGGATCCTGGACCCGAGCGGGTCGACGGTGCGCGTGGTCGAGTCCGCCCGGCGGCCGGTGCCGAAGAGCCCGCGCGAGCTGGAGCTGGAGCGCGAGCGCCTGCTCGACCGACTCCAGCGACAGGTCGGAGACGTGTCGGATTCGCTGCTGCAGGACGCGGTCCAGCCGGACTCGCTGTTTCCGCTGGTGGAAGAGCTGAGCGTGGATCCGGGAGGCCGCCTGTGGGTGCGCACGCATCGCGCCGAGGTCTCGACCGGAACGGTCTACGACGTCTTCAACGAGCGAGGCGAGCTGATCTCGTGGGTGGCGATCCCCGCCGTCGCGCGGAAGACGAGCTTCGCTCCCGACGGCCGGCTGTTCGTGATCGACGAGCGGGACGTGGCGAACCCGCGGATCGTGGCCTACGAGGTGGGCTTCGCGGCCGCTCCCGCCGGATCCGAGGACACCGTCGCGGCTCCGACGGGCGGCTGAGCCGGGCTCAGTCGGTCAGGGTGAGGGGGACCTCACGCTCGCGCGTCTGGCCGGACGCCAGATCCTCCACCTCGACCGTCAGCGTGTAGCTGCCGGCCTCCGATTCCGAGACGTCCAGGGACACGTATTCGAGCAGCGGATCGGCCGGGGGGGCCTGACTGCGGTCGAAGGAGTAGGTGATCTGGCCCTTCTCCCTCGCGCCGGTCAGGAGCTCGCCGATCGAAGAGAAGATCCGGGCGACCACGTTCCGGTCCGGCTCCCGGGCGCTGAGCGTGTAGGTCGTGCGGTAGCGGGCGTCGCCCCCGGACGTATCCAGCCCGTACAGCTCGTAGTACACGTAGACCGGCTGCTCGCGCCGGAACATGCGGGACGGCAGCGGCAGCACCTTCGTCTGCCCCCACCGGACGAACGGATTGGAGGGATCGACGGCCGGCTCGACCCGGGTCGCGAGCACCAGCCCCGACATCGCCAGCCCCTCGCCCTCCATCGAGTTCACCGAGACGCTTCCCTGCAGGACGCCGAACCGGCCCGAGTTGAGATCCGTGACCTTGAGCCCGTAGTGGTACTGGCCGGGGCCCAGGCTCACGCGCTCGATGCCCGGCAGCATCACGCCGGGGGCCTGGGGGATCCGCTGGGGCGTGGCGATCCTAACCTCCTGGTCCGCGCGTCCCTGGATGTCGTCCGGATCCGCGGTGGACGTCACGCGAAGCTGGTACCGGTAGTCGACCTCGCTCCCCGAGCCGCGCGGCAGGATCGTGACCCCCATCGTCGGCAGGGCATAGTAGAAGGCGACCTCGGTCCCACCGGAAGGCGACTTGAAGGGAACCGCGTACACCGGGTACAGGAGAGGGTCGGACGGCTCGGGCTCGTAGGTCTGGGTCCGCGTCCCGATCTGGATGTTCTGGGCGCGCCGGGCCTCTTCCTCCTGGAGGATCTGCGGGTCCAGGCCCATGGCCGTGCGGTCGTAATCGGGATCCAGGTGGCCGCGCGAGCGATAGAGGTCCTGCAGGGCGACCCGCTGGGTCGAGAGGATGCGACGGTCGTACGCGTCGAGCCGGCCCGGGTTCAGGGCCGCCGCGCTGCTCGCGCTCTGGTCGAGCAGGGTCTGCCCCGCCATCGAGGTGAGATTGGAGATGACCGCGTCGCTCAGGCGGCGGACCAGCTTGTAATCGCGCACGTCCTCGTTGCTGACGAAGTGGAACAGCAGGGGATCGGACCCGGAGGAGCCGTACTTCCACGAGATGTTTCGCTCCAGCTCAGGCCCCGAGAACGTCGCGGTGTCGTCGGGGGGACCGTGCCGCAGATAGATCACCCCGCGGTCGTCGAACCCGGTCTGCCAGGGAGGCACGTAGGCGTCGATGGCCGAGTAGTGCCGCCGCTCCGGGAGGTCGAGGCGGAAGTTCGCTATCACGTAATGCAGCCGCCGATAGTGCTCGGCGAGCCGCTCGTCCGCGCTCACGAAGGACTGGTCTCCGAGTCGCTGCCAGTAGGCGCGGATGTACTGGGGCTTCCGCTCCAGCGGGAGTCCC
>DATKCO010000130.1:0-11225 GCA_035513155.1 Gemmatimonadota bacterium
GTCGAACCTGTTCTTCTTCGAGTCCGACACCCTCCACACGCCGGCGCTCGAGTGCGGGGTGCTGCCCGGGATCACCCGCGACCTGGTGCTCGGGGTCGCGCCGGAGTGCGGCTTCCGCGCCGTGGAGGGCCGCTACCCCCCGGAAATCATGGCGGGCTCCGACGAGTGCTTCGTCACGTTCACGAGCGCGGGAGTCGTGGGCGTGTCGTCGATCGACGACGCCCGGCTCCCCGGGGCCGCTCCCGGGGCCCGCACGCTTCGCCTGGCGGCGGCCTACGAGGCGCGCATCGCGCGGGCCCTCGCCGAGGAGAGCCCGCTCTAGCCGACCGGATCCGGCCGTGCCCGGCGATCGATCCGCGCCCACCGCTTGTACATCCACATCCAGTGTTCCGGATCGCGCCGCACGGCGGCCTCCAGCCGGGCGTTGAAGCGGGCGGCCTCCTCGCTGACCGCCGCCTCAGGGTCCGCCGACTCGCTGGCGGGGAGCGGCTCGAGCCGCGCCTGATAGCGGCCCCCGCCCGTGGCCCGGCAGAAGAAGGTCAGCAGCGGCGCCCCAGCCATCCGCGCCAGCCGGAACGGCCCGACGTGGGTCATCGTCGGCTGGCCGAACAGCGGAGCCACCACACCCTCGGAGCTCTTGCGCGGCTCCTGGTCCATGACGATCCCGAGCACGCGGCCCTTCCGCAGCCAGCGGATCGCCCCCCGCATGTCGTCGTACTCGATCTGCTCGATCCCCGCCGCCGCGCGCGTGCGACGCAGCCGGTCGGCGAGGACGGGATCGCCGGGCTCCTTGAACAGGACCGCGAACGGGTGGCCGGCCGCCGCCACCCGGCGCGCCAGCCACTCCCAGTTGCCGAAGTGGCCCGAGAGCAGCACCGCGCCGCGGCCCTCCGCGAGCAACTCGTCGAGCGCGCCCTCGTTCTCGAGCGTAACGCGCTCGAGGATCTCGGCGTCGGTGTAGCGGGGCGTGTGGAGGAACTCGACCAAGGATCGCGCCATGCGCGCGTAAGAGCGGAACCCGACCCAGCGGCGTCGATTGGCGGACCAATCCGGATAGACCCGCTCCAGGTTCTCGTCGGCCACGCGACGGTCGAGGCCGGCCCAGAGGAGGGCGCCCACACCGTACGCCAGCGGGACGGTCAGCGCGCGCGGCACGCGGGCGATGCCGGCGGTCACCGCGCGCGCGACCGCGGTCTTCAGCCGCACAGCACCGAGCCACCGTTGACGTTCAGGATCTCGCCGGTCACGTGCCGCGCGCGGTCGCTGGCCAGGAACGCGATCGCGTCGGCCACGTCCTCGGGGGCCGCCACGCGGCCCAGCGGGATCGCCGCCACGATCGCGTCGCGCTCGTCTCCCCCGAGCGGGGCCGCGCTGAGCTCGGTGTCCACCCATCCCGGAGCCACCGCGTTGACGCGGATCGCGGGGGCGCATTCCACGGCCAGCGACTTGACCAATGAGATCTGCCCGCCCTTGGACGCCGCGTAGTGCGCGTGGTGCGCCTCTCCCCGCTGGCCCGCCGTCGAGCTGACCACCACGATCGATCCCCCACCCCGCCTGCGGAGGGCGGGGATCGCGGCGCGACACAGCCGCCAGGTGCCCCCGAGGTTGACGTCGATCGTCTCGCTCCACTCCGCGGGCGTCATGCGCTCCACGGACGCGCCCTTCCAGATCCCGGCGTTGGCGACGGCCACGTCGACGCCTCCCAGCGCGTCCTCGGCATCGCGGACGAAGCGCGCGACCTCCTCGTCGTCCGCGACGTCCGCGCGCCACCCGCGCGTCCGCTCCCCGCACTCCTCCGCGAGGGCCCACGCCTCGCGCTCACTCGCGCGCCAGGTGAACGCGACGCCCGCGCCGAGGCTCGCGAAGAGCCGCACGCACGCCGCGCCGATGCCCCGCGACCCGCCGGTCACCAGGACGTTCTTTCCCTCGAAGTCGATCATCGGCATCCCCCAGTTCGGGACGAGCCAAGCTAGGAATCGCGACCGGGCCGGTCAACGCGGCGGAGCGCCATTGACGCGCCTCGGGAGCGCGGTCTAGACTGCCCTTCATGGCTCACCCGAAAGACCCCGAGGATCGTTCCGACCGGGCCGCTCTGGTCCGCGAGCTGCGGGAGCGCGTCACCGCCCGGGAGGAGCGACGAGAGGCGGGCCGTCCGGCCGCCGACGCCTCTTTCGAGGAGCGGTACGACCATCTGCTCGGGGAGCTCGTTGACGTCCTCGGTCAGATCCCCGAGATCGAGACCGAGCCGATCGGGACGACGGGCCTCAGGCTCGGCTACGAGCCCACCGAGCGGGAGGTCCGTATCACGGCCCTGGAGGAACAGGGGTTCGTCCACTTCGTGTTCGGGCACGCGACCCTCGGCACGCTCCACCGCGCCGAGCACCACGCCTCGCGTCCCTTCGGCGACGCTCCCCCCGACGTCCTGCGGCTCGTCCGGCAGCTGATCGGCTTCCTGGTCGAGGGCGCCGAGCCGCGCTGGCTGAGCGAGCGGCCCGAGCCGGAGTCCTCTGCCACGCGGGCAGAGCGGGCCGGCGGGGAGACGCTGGAGCTCCCACTCGAATAGGTGCCCCTGCCGAGATGGCAGTTCTCCGCGTCCCCTCGGGGCGCTGTTCCGCAATTCCGGCAGAACTGGGCGTGGTACGCGGGTTGCATTCCTCCTCGGCGGGCACCGGACGACGACGCCGGTGCCGATCCCGTGAAGGCCAGAGACACGCAAAGACACGCGCAAGGAGGAGAAAGACCATGACCTATCTGACGAGATATCGACCCATCAACGGACTCCTCTCGCTTCCGCGGGAGATCGACCGCATGATGGAGGATACCCTCGGACCGTGGGGTCGCGGCGAGAACCTGCGCCAGTGGTTCCCGGTCACCGACATCTCCGAGACCCCCGAGAGCCTCACGCTGCGGCTCGAGGTGCCGGGGCTGACCCGCGACCAGATCAAGATCTCGGTCGAGAACAACACGCTGAGCGTGCGCGGCGAGAAGGTCCAGGAGACGTCCAGTGAGGACGAGTCGTTCCATCGGACCGAGCGCTCGTTCGGCGCCTTCGAGCGGTCTTTCGCGCTGCCTCCCTACGCCGACACCGACCAGGTCAAGGCGTCGCTGAGCGACGGCGTGCTGGCGATCTCGCTGCCGCGCCGGGAGGAAGCCAAGGCGCGCGAGATCTCGATCGAGGGCGGCGGCAAGAAGCGGATCGAGGCCTAGACCTCACCGCCTCGTCGTCGATCCGGAGCCCTCGGCCCAGCGCCGGGGGCTTCGTCGTTTCGGCCGCCCGCGATTCCTCTCAGCGCTCCGGATCCACCAGGATGTGGATGAGCAGCCGCTCGTAATACGGACACCCCGTCCGCACCTTGATCACCGACGCGACGGCGCGGTGCCCCGAATCCATGAGCGGCGCGAGCCACTTGGAGATCGTCCGCGGCACGTAGCCGATCGTCTGGGTCGACGCGGTCTGCACCTGGATGGCGTCGTCACCGATCGCGTTCTCCGGCTCGCGCGCCAGCACCAGCGGATCGCCCGCGTGGATCGCCTCGAGCAACCGGTAGCGGTTCTCGAAGCACAGCCCGTGGACGGTGCAGCGGAACTCGCGCGCGCGACCGGGACGCTCCAGCGGGTCCGCCACGCGGATCATCCGGCCTCGACCACCTCCCCCGGCGCCCGCGCGCCGGCCCGCTCGCGGTAGGCCGCCACCAGCCGATCGTACATCTCCTCGCGGCGGTCGTAGAGCCGCCGTGGCTCGCGCGGCGCATGCCGGTCGAGCACGTAGGCGGTCAGGAGCGGCAGCGCGATCGTCGTGTCCGCGTAGCAGACGACCGCGTCGGGCAGCTTCTCGGGGTCGACCTTCCCCCACGAGACCGCCTCTCCGGGCGTCGCGCCGGAGAGCCCGCCGGTGTCGGGGCGGGCGTCGGTGATCTGCAGGTAGTAGTCGTGGCCGGCCTCCTCGAGACCCAGCACCTCCTGGATCTGCGGCTCGGTCTGGAGCACGAAGTTCTTGGGGGAGCCCCCACCGAGGATCAGCACGCCGCTCTTCCCGCCCGCGCTCTTGGCGCTCCAGACGATGGCCGCGGTCTCGTTGACGTCGCGCGCCGGATCGATCCTGAGGCCGTTCCCGCGCAGCGCGAGCTCGGCGACGTTCATCCCGATCGACGAATCCCCGGGCGACGAAGTGTAGACCGGCACTCCGCTCCGGTACGCGGCCGCGAGCAGGGACGTCCCCCGCAGCCCGAGCGCCAACTCGCGCTCGGCCACGTATTTGCCGCACAGCCAGTGGAACTCCGCGGTCCCCATCTCCTTCTGGAACTCGGGCCCGGTCATGACCTGGCGGAAGAACGCGTCGGTCTTCAGCAGCACCTCGTAGTCGAACAGGATGTCGTAGATCCGGACCACCCCCGCCTCGCGGAGCTCGGTGTCGTCGAGGAACGGGCGGCCGCGGTGCATCTCGAGGCCGATGCCGAAGTGCGTGTCGTGATAGAGGTTCGCGCCGGTGGAGACGATCCAGTCGACGAAGCCGGCCTCGACGAGCGGGATCAGGCAGGTCATGCCGATGCCCGCCGGCGTCAGGGCCCCGGTCAGCGACATCCCGACCAGCGCGTCGTCGGCCAGCATCTTCCGGGTGTACAGCTCGCACGCCTCGCGCAGCCGCCCTCCGTTGTAAGCGAGGTAGGCTCCCTCTACGAGGTCGGCGGCCTTGATCCCGGGCCCGATCGGATCCGGGCGGATCGACGGGCCCGAGAGCCAGCGCTTCTTGTCCATGGGTCCCTCTTCCTCTCCGAAGCCGTTCAGGTCACCGCGCGCGCTCGATGACGAACGTCTCGCGGGCGGCCTCGAGGACCTCCTCGACGACCACGCCCAGCGGACGCCGCAGGAACGCCCCGGCCGCATTCCTGTGACCGCCCCCACCGAACTGGCCCGCGAGAGCGCTGACGTTGATCTCCCCCGCCGATCGCAGCGAGACCTTGGTGGCGCCCGGCTCGATCTCCTTGAACAGGATCGCCATCTCGACGTGCTCGATCGCGCGCAGGGCCTCGACGATCCCTTCGACGTCCTCGCCCTCCGCGCCCGCCTCCTCCATGAGCGCCAGGGGGAGCGACATCCATGCCAGCCGGCCGTCGACCTCGAGATGGAACTCCCCCAGCACGCGCGACATCAGGCGCGCGCGGGTGGGGGAGACGGACTCGAAGACGCGCCGGTTGACCTCGCGGATGTCCGCGCCGTGGCCGATCAGATCGGCGGCGACCCGGTGGGTGCGGGCGGTCGTGTTCGAGTACCGGAAGCCACCCGTGTCGTAGGCGATCGCCGCGTAGAGCGCGGTCGCCATCGCCGCGTCGATCTCGGCGCCCCAGTCGACCAGGAGATCGTGCAGCAGCTCGCCGGTGGCGGCCGCGGCGGTGTCGCGACAGTCGACGCCGCGGAAACCCATCGGGCCGAGATGGTGGTCGATGACCACGATCTCCCCCTCGTAGGCTTCCACGTAGGGCTCGAGCGGGCCGAGGCGCGCCAGCACCGAGATGTCGAGGACCGCCAGCAGATCGGCGCCGGAAAGCAGCCGCTCGGCGGTCTCGGGATCGAACCCCGGGGCCGGGATGTCCCGCAGGAGGAAGCCGAAGCGGCGCGGGGCCGGGTGAGGGTTGAGGATGTCGACGGTCTTCCCCTCCGCCCGGAGCCAGTGGGCGAGCGCGACCTCCGAGCCGATCCCGTCCCCGTCGGGCTGGACATGAGTGGTGATCACGATCCGCTCCGCCCAGCGGAAGAGGTGGACCGCCTTCCGGGCGGCGGCCTTGAAATCGCCGCTCACGGGGCCTCCTGGAGGAGCGCCCGGTCGCCGAGCGGAAGGACATTGACCGGCGCTCCGACGGGGAGGTCCCCGGTCCCCTGCGGGACCACCGCGAGCCCGTCCGCCCGGGCCAGGCCGGAGAGCATCGCCGACCCCTGGAAGCCGGCCGGTCGCGCCCGCCACGCGGCCCCGTCGGGCTCGAGCGTTACCCGCAGGTAGTACGACTTCTCGGGCCGCGTCGACACCGGCTCGGCCAGATCCGCGCGCACGGGCCGGCGGAAGCACGCTCGCCGGCCGGCCAGGCGGAGCAGGGCGGGCCGCACGAACAGCTCGAACGTCACCTGCGCGCTCACGGGATTGCCGGGAAGGCCGAAGACGGGCTGCCCGCCCGGTGCGACGCCGAACGCGACCGGGCCGCCGGGTCGCACGGCCACGCGCCAGAACACGATCTCGACCCCCGCCTTCTCGAGCGCCTCCCGCACCCAGTCTCGCGCGCCGACCGATACGCCTCCGATCGTGATCGCCACGTCGTCCTCGAGGGCGGAGTCGATCGCCGCGGCGATCGCCTCCGGGTCGTCGGGCGCGATCGGCAGGATCCGCGCGACGCCGCCCGCCGCGGCGACCTGAGCCGCGAGCCCGTAGGCGTTGCCGTTGACGATCCGGTCCGGGGCTCCGGCCTCGTCGACGTCGACCAGCTCGTCTCCCGTCGAGACGATCGACACCCGGGGCGGGCGGACGACCGACACCGTCGATCGGCCGACGGTCGCGGCCAGGGCGATCCCTCCGGGGCCCAAGATGTCGCCCGCCCGGATCACGACCTGGTCGCGCCGCACGTCCTCTCCCCGCCGCCGCACGTTGTCCCCGGCCTCCGCTGCCGCGTCGAACCGCACCCGCTCCCCGCACTCCGCGAATCGCCCTTCCCCGGCCGGGCCGGTCGTCGCCTCGACCGGCACGATCGCGTCGGCGCCGTCCGGCACAGGGGCTCCAGTCATGATCCTGGCCACGCCGCCGGAGGGAAGCGTCTGGCCGGAGCGGGCTCCGGCGGGTAGGTCGAGCACGATCGGCAGCTCCGTCCCCGGCGCCACGTCGGCCGCGCGGACCGCGTAGCCGTCCATGGCCGAGTTGTCCCACGAGGGGAGGTCGAAGGGCGCCCGCACGTCCTCGGCGATCACCCGCCCCAGCCCCCCGCCGATGGGAACGCGCTCGGCGCCCAGCGGCCCGAGACGATCGAGGATCTTGCGCTGCGCTTCGGAAACCGGGAGGGGAGGGGCCGAGGTGAGAGGCATCGCAGGCAACCTAGCCGGGGGTCCGAGCCGCGTCTAGCGACCCCGGCCGGGTCGGAGCGGTCAGGGGATCCGTAGCGTCTGGCCGACGAGGATCTTGTCGCCGCGGATGCCGTTCTCGCGTTGCAGGGCCTCGATCGGGACGCCATAGCGGCGCGAGATCGCGGCCAGCGTCTCCCCGCGGCTCACGCGGTGGGTGCGCCGGGCCGGGCGGCGCTCGACCTCCGGCTCGGCGGCGACCAGGGTAGAGCTCGTCCCGCCCGGGGGCGCCGGGACCACGTCTCCCGTCTCCGCCCCGCCGGGGATCCGTAGCTTCATCCCCGACGCGAGCTGCCCGGGACTCCGCAGGCCGTTCTCGCGCAGCAACCGGTCGGGGTCGACGTCGTAGGCGCTCGCGATCCCGACCAGGGTCTCCCCCCCGCGCACGAGGTGCTCCCCCACCACGGTGGAGGTCTCCGCCGCCAGGTCCATGCGCTCGGCCGGCGCCAGCTGGTAGTAGTTCGCGTGGAACCGCTGGACCTGCCCGGCCGGAATTTGGACCGGATAGTTCCTCTCGCCGGGCGGCGTGCGGCCGCGCAGCAAATGGGCGTTCAGCGCCCGGATCGTGGCTGTCGGGACTTCCGCCGCGCGGGCGATGACCTCGAGATCCGTGCTGGTCGGGACCGTGACGGTCTCCCACTCCACCGGATCGAGATAGGGGACCGCGTAGAAGCCGTACCTCTCCGGCTCCTTGGCGATCAGCGTGGCCGCGATCAGCTTAGGAACGTAGTTCTTCGTCTCGTCGTGGATCCCGGTCAGCTCCCAGAAGTTGATCGTGTTGTCCCGCATCATCGAGCGCCCGACGCGACCCTGTCCGCCGTTGTAGGCGGCCGCCGCCAGGTACCACGAGCCGAGCAGCGCGTGGAGGTCCTTGAGATAGGCGATGGCGGCGGCCGTCGCCTTCTCGTAATTGCGCCGCTCGTCGACCCACCGATCGATCCGCAAGCCGTACTCGAGTCCGGTGTAGGGCATGAACTGCCACGGCCCGACCGCGCCGGCGTGACTCACCGCCTGGGTCGAGAACCCGCTCTCGATGAGCGCCAGGTACGCCATGTCCTCCGGCAGGCCGGCCTCGCGCATCTCGGCCTTGAGGTACGGCATCCACGCTCCCGACCGGATGAGGTAGCGCTCGAACGAGCCGTGGATGCGATACGAGAAGTAGTCGATCCACCATTCCACCCGGTCGTTGAGCACGATCGGGATGTCGTACCCGACCGTCTCGTGGATGAGCACGGCGCCCTCCTCGGCGAGGAGCTCCTCGAGGCCCGCGTCGAGTCGTGGGGGCCGGGCGTCGGGAGGTGGCGTGTAGCGGGTCATATGGATGGCGGCGAGGTCCTGCCGTTCCTGCTCGGTCAGCTCGTCACCGATGATCAGCGCGAACTCCTCGCTGGCGCTCGGTGTGGGCTCGGTGACCGGAGGAGGGGGCCCGTAGGAGGAGACGGGGGGCTTACGGGCGGCGCACCCCACCACGAGAAGCGCGCCGGCCATCATCGCGATCAGACGGCTCATCGCCTGCAATCTCACCGATTCGGCGTCATCCATGCAACCAAGATCTGGAATCCCGTGTATTGTAGAAGGCATCGCCGGCGGTCATGACGGCCCCGTCGGGGTTCGAGGCGAATCATACGCCGCGGCCGTCCTTTGTGTTCCAGAGGAGATAGCATGTCAGGTCATTCCTTCCGCATCCTCGCCGCGCTCGCGTTGGCGCTCGGCGTCGTCGCGGCACCCGTGGCGGCCCAGGACATCGACATCTCGGAGATCTTCTCGAATCAGCGCTTCTATCAGGACAACGACCTGTTCCAGGCCAGCGGCGACGTCGGATTCGTCGCCGACGTCTGGTACCTCCCCGGACCCGCCGACTCGACCCGCGCGCTGATCGGGATCTCCTTGTCCAACAGCGCCTTGCAGTTCGTGCGCACCGACGACGGCCGCTGGCAGGCCACCTATGGGGTTTCCGCTTCGATCGAGCCCCGGACCGGCGGCGATCCCATCCAGAAGTCCTGGCAGCAGAGCGTCAGCGTGGGGACGTTCGACGAAACCCTCCTGACGGGCGAGACCATCGTCTTCCAGACGGACGTGACGATGGCCCCCGGGGAGTACCAGCTTCAGCTCTCGGTGCGGGATCGCAACGCCGACCAGGCCAGTCGCGTGACCGGCGAGCTGGACATCCCGTCGCTGCCGCGCGCCCGGCTGGCGCTCTCCGAGCCGGTCCTGCTCCGGCTGTACCGCCCCGCCGGCCAGGAGACGGAGTTCGTCGTCCATCCCTCCCATTACTATCCGTCCTCTCCGGAGCGGATCGACTTCCTCGCCGGCGCGTCCGGCGCCTCGCCACAGGACGCACCGTACACCCTGCGGGCCCGATTGAGTCAGGCCGGCGATGACGATCAACCCCGCGAGCTCACCTGGATCGAGGATCTGAGCCCCGATTCGTCCGGGACGATCGAGGCGTTCGGCTCCCTCGAGAACCCGGACGTGCAGTTCGGGGAGTACGAGCTCACCCTGGAGCTGACCGACGTCGGCGGCAACATCGTCGCGCGCCAGTCGACCCCGGTCCTGATCGCCGGCTCCAGCGCGTGGATCGCCGGCAACTGGGAGGATGTCCTCAAGCTGATCCGCTACGAATCGACCGAGGACGAGATGGACATCCTTGAGGACATCGAGGCTCCAGCCCAGCGGCTGGAGGCGTGGAACTGCTTCTGGAAGATCCGGGACCCGGTTCCGGCGACGGCGACGAACGAGGCCCTGACCAACTACTTCCAGCGGATCCAGACGGCGAATCAGACCTGGAAGAGCGGGCTCCGGCCCGGCTACCAGAGCGATCGCGGCCGCGTGTACATCATGCTCGGGCCGCCCAGCGAGATCGTCCAGCGACCCATGCCGGCGGGTCCGTACCCGTATGAGATCTGGCGCTACTACGGCCCGAACTTCGAGATCCGGTTCGTCGACCGGATCGGCTTCAACAACTACGAGATCGACAACATCGGGACGTATCAGAGCGAGGTGAGCAGGCTGCAGCGTCGCAAGCTGCGCTTCCTCCGCGACCGGGCGAGTGAGTGCCCCCTGCTCGCCCCGGCGTTCGACTAGCCCGACCCGACCCGGTGCAGGCCCGCATCCTCGAGCAGCTGCCCGACTGGGCGCAGGACTTCCCCTGGCGCCTGATCGCCGTCGTCGCCGTCCTGCTCGCGGCCTTCCTCGTCTACCGCCTGCTAGACCGCCAGGTCCGCGGTCACGTGGCCGATCCGGAGAAGCGGCACCGGTACCGCAAGCGGGTGGCGTACACGATCGCGGCGGTCGTGGCGGTGGGGCTGGGAATCGCGTTCTTCGAGCGCCTCCGCGAGGTCGGCACGCTGCTGGGGTTCATCGGCGCCGGCCTCGCGATCGCTCTGCGCGAGTACCTCGCGTCCTTCCTCGCCTGGTTCTACATCATCGGGCAGCGGGGCATCGCGCTCGGCAGCCGCATCGAGGTCAGCGGGGTGCGGGGCGACGTGATCGACATCGGCGTGTTCAAGATCACGCTGGTCGAGGTGCGCGGCGAAGGTCTCGGCGAGCAGTCGAGCGGCCGCCTCGTCACCGTACCCAACTTCAAGATCCTCACCGACCCCGTCTTCCATTTCACGACCGGCAGCCCGTTCGTCTGGGACGAGATCGACTTCACCGTGACGTTCGAGAGCGACTGGGAGAGGGCGCGGGAGATCGTCGAGGAGGTGGGGAACGAGGTGTTCCAGCCCCACCGCGAGGAGATCGAGACCGGGTTCCGACGGCTGGAGAGCGACTACGCGTTCCGCTACGGGGTGACGACGCCGATCGTCTACACCTCGATCGGAGGCAGCGGAATCAACCTGCGCCTGCGCTATCTCACTCACGTCCGCCAGCGACGGGGGAACCGCGACGCGATCAGCCGCGGGGTCCTCGCCCGCTTCCGCGCCGAGTCGAACATCGAGTTCGCCTATCCGACCAGCCGCGTCTACCGCACGGAGATCGACGTGCAGCGGTTCTCCGAGCCCCCCCGCCCGGAGCCGCGGAAGGAGCCCGAGGACCCCGGCCGCTGACCCCGCCGGAGAATCGCGCTAGCCGCTCCCGCCGCCGTACAGCTCGTCGATCTTCGCGGCCAGGATGAAGTCGTTCTC
>DATKCO010000131.1:0-30032 GCA_035513155.1 Gemmatimonadota bacterium
CCGATACCGAGCTGGCCGACATCCCGGTCGTGCTGATCAGCGTGCTCGAGCACGAGGAGCTGGGCCTCGCGCTCGGCGCGGCCGGCTATCTCACGAAACCCGTCGAGCGCGACCGGCTCGTGCGCGTGCTCGCGCCCTACCTACCGGCGGGGCGCAGCACGTCCGTGCTGGTCGTCGAGGACGATCCGTCCACGCAGCAGGTCATCACGCGCATCCTCGAGCGCCACGGCTGCGTCGTACACGTCGCCGGCAACGGCCGGGAGGCGCTCGAGCGCATGCGCGCGGCCGCGCCGCAGCTCATCCTGCTCGATCTCGTGATGCCCGAGATGGACGGCTTCGAGTTCGTCCAGCACCTGCGCCGCCACCCGGCGTGGCACGCGATTCCGGTGGTCGTCATCACATCCAAGGACATGACGGCGGAGGACCACGAGCGCCTGGCCGGCCGCGTCGGCAAGGTGCTGGTCAAGGGGTCGTTCACGAAGGACGAGCTGCTGCGGGAGATCCGCGCCGCGGTCGCACTGCCGGCACGAACCGCCGACTGAGGACGAGCGCCATGCCCAGGATCCTGATCGTCGAGGACAACGAGATGAACCGCGACATGCTGTCACGGCGGCTGGAGCGGAAGGGATACGAGGTCGCGCTGGCCGTCGACGGCCGGCAGGGGGTCGACATGGCGAAGACGCTCGAGTACGACCTCGTGCTGATGGACATGAGCCTGCCGGAGATCGACGGCTGGGAGGCGACCCGGGAGCTCCGATCGGACCCCGCCACCGAGTCCCTGCCGATCATCGCGCTCACCGCCCACGCCATGTCGGGCGACCGCGAGAAGGCGCTGGAGGCGGGCTGCGACGACTACGACACGAAGCCGATCGAGCTGCCCCGGCTGCTGGGGAAGATGGAGTCGCTCCTGAAGCGCTCCGCGGAGGCGTGAGAGCCCGGATCGACCCGCGGTGCTGACCGTGGGGTTGACCGGGAACGCCGGCAGCGGCAAGACCACGGTCGCCGACCGCTGGCGCGACGCGGGCGTCGCCGTGATCGACGCCGACCGGCTGGGGCATGCGGTGCTGGAGGAGGACGCCGAGGCGCGGCGAGCCCTGGTAGCCGAATTCGGGCCGGAGGTCCGCGACGCGGACGGGCGGATCGACCGCGCGGCGCTCGGCCGGGCGGCGTTCTCGGTCCCCGGCCACGTGGCCCGGCTCAACGCCATCGTCCACCCGCCGCTCCTCGAGCGGCTCGACCGGGCCCTGGATCGAGCCCGGGAAGCGGGCGCCGATCTGGCCGTGGTGGACGCGGCGCTGGTGTTCGAGTTCGGCCTCGGCGAGATCCTCGACGTCATCGTCCTCGTCACCGCGCCTGAGGCGGTGCGCGAGGAACGGCTGCGCCGGGGCCGGGGTATGGACGCCCAGCGCTTCCGACGCATCATGGAGACGCAGATGCCGGACGACGAGAAGGTGCCGGCGAGCGACTACGTGATCGTCAACGACGGGTCGATCGAAGAGCTCCGGGCCGAAGCCGACGCGGTGCTCGCCGCGATCCGCGAGTCGATGAACGAAAACCGTGAACGGGAGGATGAGGATGAGTAGAGGAGGATTTCTGAGCGGGCTCCTGATGGGTCTGGCGTTCGGTGGCGTGATGGCCGTCCTGTACGCGCCCGAGAGGGGCGACAAGACGCGGAAGAAGCTGGCCAAGAAGAGCGGCAAGTGGCAGGAGGCGGCGAGCGACGCTGTCGGGATCGCCGGGGAGATCGTCGACAAGGGCCGCAAGCGGGCGGGGATCTGACGCGGGTCGGCCTGATCGTCCTCGACGGGTGGGGGCTGCGCGAGTCGCGTGAGGGGAACGCGGTCGCGATGGCGCGCACCCCCGTCTTCAACGACCTGTGGGAGAAGTATCCGAACACCACCCTGGATACCTCGGGCCGCGCGGTCGGCCTGCGGGACGGGCAGATGGGGAACTCGGAGGTGGGCCACCTCAATCTGGGCGCCGGCCGGGTCGTCAAGCAGGACATCCTCACGATCGACGACGCGATCGACGACGGAAGCTTCTTCGAGAACGACGCGATGCTCGGGGCCGCCGAGCACGCCCGGAGGGGTGGCGGCACGCTGCACCTGCTCGGCCTCGTGTCGGACGGCGGGGTCCATGCCGCCCTCGAGCATCTGTTCGCGCTGATCGAGCTGGCGCGGCGGCGGGAGGTCGGCGCCGTGGCCGTGCACGCGTTCACCGACGGGCGTGACACCTCGCCGACCGGGGGAGCGCGCTTCCTGGAGGCGCTCCAGGCGACGCTGGCAGAGAACGGGGTCGGCCAGATCGCCAGCGTGATCGGGCGCTACTTCGCGATGGACCGCGACCGCCGCTGGGACCGGACCCGGATCGCCTACGACGCGCTCACCCGCGGCCGGTCGGACACCGTGACCCGGGATCCGGTGGAGGCGCTCCGCCGGAGCTACGAGCGCGAGGTCACCGACGAGTTCGTCAAGCCGATCGTCGTCGAGGGCACGCCCCGCGTCTCCGACGGGGACGCCGTGATCTTCTTCAACTTCCGCGCCGACCGGGCGCGCCAACTCACCCGCGCGTTCACCGACCCCGCCTTCGACGGCTTCGAGCGCGAGCCGCTCCGCGACCTCGGGTTCTCCACCATGACGACCTACGACGAGACGTTCGACCTCCCGGTCGCGTTCCCGCCCAAGGACCTGCGGGAGATGGCCGCCGACGTCTGGGAGCGGGAGGGTCTCTCGTCGCTGCGGATCGCGGAGACCGAGAAGTACGCGCACGTGACGTACTTCTTCAACGGAGGACGCGAACGGCCGTACGACCGCGAGGACCGCATCCTCGTCCCCTCCCCCAAGGTCGCGACCTACGACCTGCAGCCGGAGATGTCGGCCCTCGAGGTCACCAACCGCCTGATCGGCACCTTCGAGGCGGGCGGCCACGACGCGTTCGTCCTCAACTTCGCCAACCCCGACATGGTCGGTCACACCGGCAGCCTCGAGGCGGCGATCCGGGCGGTGGAGACGATCGACGGGTGTCTGGGCCGGGTCGTGCAGGCGTTCCGCGCCGCGGAGCCCGACGGGGCGCTCCTCGTCCTGGCCGATCACGGGAACGCCGAGACGATGATCCAGGAGGACGGCTCGCCGCACACCGCCCACACGACCAACCCCGTTCCCTGCGTTCTGGTCTCCCGCGACGCGCGCGGCCGTCTGCGGGGGGGAGGCGCGCTGTGCGACGCCATCCCGACGCTTCTCGCCATCCAGGGGATCGCCAGGCCGGTGGTCATGACCGGCCGCGACCTGAGGGAGAGCTGAGGGAGCGGGCTGGGCGGAGGACGCGGTCGTGATGCCGCCCGACACGCCGCCGCTGGAGGGAAAGGCCGCGCGCCGGCTCCGGAAGGAGGGTAGGAATCCGACTCTCTGGGGAGGGCCGACCATTCCCGTGCTCGTCGCATGCTCGTAAGTTCCCGCGTCGGCGATGAAGTTGTCGTGCCCGGCCAGTCTCAGTTGGCTGGGCGCCTGAGGCGGGGAGATCACGTACCGCTTGTCGAGGCTCGAATAGCTCCATGACGGAACATCACAACGACCCGCGGCGCGCGACCGAACTCCCTGAGGAGCTGGAGCGGGAGCGCTACGAGCTTCTGCAGCGGATCGAGGCCGGTCTCGAGACGCCGATGGTGGGCTTGGCGTTCGTGTGGCTGGCGCTCCTGGTGGTGGAGCTGGTCCGCGGCACGAACCGGGCGTTCGAGGTGATCGGCGGGGCGATCTGGATCGTTTTCATCCTCGACTTCGCCCTGACCTTCTTCCTCGCGCCGCGGAAAGGCCAGTACCTCCGCCGGAACTGGCTGGTGGCGCTGTCGCTGGTGGTGCCGGCGCTGCGGGTCTTCCGAGTGATCCGGGTGGTGCGGGTCCTGCGGCTGGCCCGGGTGGGGCGCGGCCTGCGGCTCTTCCGCGTCCTCACCTCGCTCAATCGCGGCATGCGGGCGCTGGGCGCGAGCCTGCGCCGGCGGGGCTTCGGCTACGTGCTGGCCCTCAGCGTGCTGGTCCTGCTGGCCGGCGCCGCCGGGATGTACGCGTTCGAGAACCAGGTCCCGGGCGGGCTCGACAGCTACGGCGAGGCGCTGTGGTGGACGGCGATGGTGATGACGACGCTGGGCTCACAGTACTGGCCGGTGACGTTGGAGGGCCGCCTCCTGTGCGTCCTGCTGGCCCTCTATGCCCTCGGCGCGTTCGGCTACGTTGCCGCCACGCTCGCCACGTACTTCATCGGCCGCGACGCGGAGAGCAACGACGCCGAGCTGGCGGGGGCGCGGGAGCTGGCCGCGCTGCGACGCGAGGTGGCGGCGGTGCGGGAGGAGATCCGGGCGCTCCGGCCAGGAGGGCCCGCGTGAGGTTCGACCCTTCAACGATCCCCGGCGAGTCGGAGGCGTCCGCGCTGGCCGAAGTGGAATCGATCCTGGCGAGCCTCCGGGAGGACGACGGGACTTCGACGCCTCGGCGCGGATCGTCCTCGCCCGCGAGCCGTTCGAGGCCGACGCCGGCGGCGCCCTGGCCGCCTCCGTGACGGCCGCGGCGACCGCGGTCCCTGTCGCGCCGCCGGTCACGCGCGGCGAAGCCTACTGGATGGATGCCGCGCTCTGCGGGGCGAAGGGGATCGACACGGTCGTGATCGGCCCTGCGGGCCCAGGGGATCGCCAGGCCGGTGGTCATGACCGGCCGCGACCTGAGAGAGAGCTGAGCCGGATGTACGGTTCGAAGAGCAGGACGATTGCCGGGGCCGGCTCCGTCTGATTATTCTAAAGGGATGCTGCGACCCGCCAGGAAGGTGCTCCGCAAGAACCCTCTCCAGTTCCTCCTCCAGCGCAGAAGCTATTCCCGCCAGTGTCGCCCCGATCCGTCTAGAACGGAGCACTCCGAAATCCTCGCGGCACTCATCCCACTCGCCGTCGAGCCTGGCCTACATTGACGATCCGATGCTGGGACGACCCGCGATACCGAAGGATGGTATGTATCGGGCCCGCGGGAACGCTGATCCTGTTCGATTCCCGAGGTCTGCACTCCGCCACCACGCTGAAGAAGGGCACCCGCGTCGTACTCAACCGCTCGTTCGTCCTCGCCGCCGACCTCGGGTAGACGCCCAGGTCGACCGACTTCCAGGATCCCATGAGCGACAGCGATCTCTTCGTCGATGGCGACTACCTGCGCGATACGCTCTCCGATCTGGTCCGCATCGACTCGCGGAATCCCACGCTCGTCCCCGGCGCGCCCGGCGAAGGGCCCGTGGCGCGGTGGGTGGCGAGTGCGATGGAGTCGCTCGGCATGGAGGTGGAGCTGGTGGAGCCGGAGCCGGGCCGGCCGAGCGTGATCGGCCGGCGGCCGGGCGCCGGCGGCGGGCGGTCGCTCATGCTGAACGGGCACCTGGACACGGTCGGGGTCGAGGAGATGGAGCGGCCGTTCGAGCCCCGGATCGACGGCGGGCGGCTCCACGGCCGCGGGGCGTACGACATGAAGGGGTCGATCGCGGCCTGCCTGGCGGCGGTCAAGGCGGTCGCCGACGCGGACCTCGCGCTGGGCGGCGACCTGGTCGTTGCGGCGGTCGCGGACGAGGAGATGGCGAGCATCGGGACGCGTGCGGTCCTGGAGCGGGTGCGGACGGACGGGGCGATCGTCACCGAGCCGACCGAGCTCGCCGTCTGCGTCGCGCACAAGGGGTTCGCCTGGATCGAGATCGCGGTCGAGGGGCGGTCCGCCCATGGCAGCCGGCCCGACCTGGGCGTCGACGCCAACCTCGCGATGGGCCGGGTGCTGGGCGCGGTCGCCGAGCTCGAGCGCCAGCTGGCCGGCCGCGCCGGGCACCCGCGCGTGGGGCGGTCCTCGCTCCACGTCGGCACGCTGAGCGGCGGGAGCGGGTGGAGCACGTACGCGGCGCGGGCGACCGCGGGGCTCGAGCGGCGCACGATCCCGGGCGAGACCGCCGACGGAGCGCTGGCGGAGATCGACGCGCTGCTCGCGCGGCTGCGCGCGGAGGGCGACGGGCTCCAGGCGGCCGCCCGCATCGTCCTCGCCCGCGAGCCGTTCGAGGGCGACCCCGACGGCCCGCTTGTCCGGGCGCTCGAGGAGGCTGCGGGGGTGGCGCTCAGCCGCCGGCCGGAGCAGGTGGGAGTCGCGTACTGGATGGATGCCGCGCTGATCGCGGCCGCCGGGATCGAGACCGCGGTGTTCGGCCCCGCCGGGGCGGGAGCCCACGCTGCCGAGGAGTGGGTGGACCTGGCGTCGCTGGAGCGGACCGCGGAGACCCTGGCCCGCGCCGCGGTCGGCTACTGCGGCCGCGCCGGCTGACGGCTCCGCGGCCCGGCCCGATCCAGGTGCGCCCGAAGCATCAGCGCACCCGGGCCAGCGTCAGCCCGTCGCCGATCGGGACCAGTGACAGGTCGACGCGCTCGTCGTCGCGGACCCGCGCGTTGAAGGCCCGGATCGCCTGCGTCGAATCGTCGGTGTCCTCCGGATCGACCACCCGCCCGCTCCACAGCACGTTGTCGACCGCGATCAGCCCGCCGCGCCGGACGAGCCGGAGGCACCGCTCCCAGTAGTCGAGATAGCTCTCCTTGTCGGCGTCGATGAAGGCGAAGTCGAAGCGTCCCGCCAGGCCGTCCTCCAGCAGCCGATCGAGGGTGGTGATCGCAGGCGCCACGTGGAGGTCGATCTTGTTCTCGACGCCCGCCTCGGCCCACCAGCGGCGGGCGATCGCCGCGTACTCCTCGCTCAGCTCGCACGCCGTCACGCGGCCATGCGCCGGGAGGGCCAGCGCCACGACGAGCGCCGAGTAGCCCGTGAACGTCCCGATCTCCAGCGCGCGCTCGGCGTCCAGCAGACGGACGAGGAGCGCCATGAGCTGCCCCTGCTCGGGGCTGATCTGCATGTTTGCGTTCTCCCGTCCGGCGGTCTCCTCGCGAAGGCGGCGCAGCACCTCGGGCTCGCGCAGCGAGACGTCGAGCAGATACTCGTACAGCGGGTCGTCGAGGCCGATCGAGCGGCGACTCATCGCGCGCCCGGCTGCTCTGCAGCGCGGGTCACGGGGAGCGGCCCTCGCCCGTCATCGGCACGAAGCGCACCGGCATCAGGTCCTCGACCTCGACGCCGTGGGCTCGCCGCGTCCAGCGGCGCAGCACCTGGTCGGCCCCGCCGCCGACCGGGCCCACCATCCGGCCATCCACCGCGAGCTGCTCGACGAGAGCGTCGGGCACGCGGACGGGCGCGGCGGCCAGCAGGATCGCGTCGAACGGGGCGCCCCCGGGGAGGCCGCGGCGGCCGTCGGCGCAGACGACGGCCACGTTGCGGTAGCCCAGCTCGCGCAGCGTCCGCGCCGCCCGGCGGGCGAGCAGCGGCGAGATCTCTAGCGTCACGACCCGGGCGACGATCTCCGCCAGCACGGCGGCCTGGTAGCCGGAGCCGGTCCCGATCTCGAGCACGCGATCGTCGGGGCCGGGCTCGGCCGCTTCGGTCATGTAGGCGACGATGTAGGGCTGGCTGATCGTCTGGCCGGCGCCGATCGGAAGCGGCCGGTCCGCGTAGGCGAGGTCCAGGTACTCGGCCGGGACGAACTCGTGCCGGGGGACGGCGCGCATGGCCGACAGGACCGCGGGGTCACGGACGCCGCGGCCGGCCACCTGATGGCGCACCATCCGCTCGCGTTCTCCGTCCCAATCGATGTCGGGCCTCCTCTCGTCCCCCGCGTCGCTCACTGCAGATCGTCGAGCAGCGCCCGCGCCCGATCGCGCCAGGCGGGGTAGGGACCGAGCAGGGACTCGGCCTTCTCCAGCACCCCGACGGCCCCCGAGACGTCTCCCTTCTCGGCCCGGGCGCGGCCGAGCCAGTAGTACGCGAAGCCGTTGGTCGGATCGATCCGCGTGGCGGTGGCGAAGCGGCGCTCGGCTTCGGCCGGCTGGTCCGCGATCAGGTATCCCTTGCCCTCCTCCACGACCCGCAGGCTCGACTCGCGGGCGGGGGACCCCGCGCTGGGATCCCGGGAGGCGGCGGTGTCGGTCGAGATCTCGCGCGGCGCGGGCGGGTCCGGCGCGCGGCCCGCCTCACCGGCCTCGCGCGATCCGGCCGGCTCGCTCCGGGGCGGGGGCTCGGTCCGGGGCTCCCCGCGGCCGGGCCCGCAGGCCGCCAGAGCGAGGCCCAGCGCCAGGGCGGCCGCGGGGATCCTCAGAAGATCCACCACCCGCCGTCGTCGCCGTGCGCGTGGCAATCTTCGGTCGGCTCCGCGCCGCTGACGAACGCCTCGTAGCGGGTCGCCGGACAGCCGGGGGTGGCCCGGAGCCCGGTCGTGGGGTCGATCTCGACGAGCACGACGTTGCGCGGAGCGGGGAATTCGGGGCTGCGGTCGCCGTAGCCCGACCGCTTGATGAAGTCGACCCAGATCGGGAGCGCGGCGCTGTCCCCGTAGAGCCCGATCGGGGCGTTGTCGTCGTAGCCGACCCAGACCAGGGCCACGAGCTCGGTCGTGTACCCGACGAACCAGGCGTCCCGCGTCGAGTTCGTGGTGCCGGTCTTGCCGGCCGCGCTTCCCCCGTAGCCGAGCGCGCGCGCGCGCCGCGCGGTGCCGTAGTCGAAGACATCCTGCAGCATGTCGTTGACGAGGTAGACGGCGTCGGCCGGGAGCACGCGGTCCATCTGCACCTGGCGGTGCTGCACGACCTGTCCGTTCTCGTCGACCGCGGAGAGGATCGAGAGTGGGGCGGTGCGGATGCCGCCGTTGGCCAGCGTGGAGTAGGCGGAGGTCAGCTCGAGGGGAGTCACCTCGAAGGCCCCGAGCGCGAGCGACGGCACTGCCTGGAGGCGGCTCTCGATTCCGGCCTCGTGGGCGGTGCGGGTGATGCGGTTGAGCCCCACGTCGAGCGCCAGCCGGCTGGTCGCGATGTTCATCGAGCTCGTGAGCGCGGTCCGCAGCGACACGCTCCCGTGGACGGACCCGTCGTAGTTGTCGGGCGACCACGTCTGGCCGCCCGAGACGACCTGGAACGGCATGTCCTCGATCAGGCTGGCGGGGGACCAGCGCCCGGGGGTCAGGAACGCGGTGAGGTAGACGAAGGGCTTGAACGTGGAACCGGGCTGGCGGTGCGCCTGCCCGGCGCGATTGAACTGGGACGACTGGTAGTCGCGCCCGCCCACCATCGCCCGCACGAACCCGGTCTGCGGGTCGAGCGCCACGACCGCGCCCTCGAGCTCGCCCGCCCGTCGGGCGAGCCGCGGATATCCCTTCTCGAGATGCTCGAGGCCCGCGACCAGCGCCTTGTCGGCCGCGATCTGGTATCCCATGTCGAGCGTGGTGAAGATGCGGAGCCCCTCGCTCTCGAGGAGCCGCCTCGGGTAGCGATCGGCGAGCTCGCGAAGGACGTAGTCCACGAAGTGCGGTGCGTCGTTGAAGCGCCGCTCCTCGGCGCGGACGAGGAGCGGCTCGCCGCGGCCGCGCGCGTACTGGTCGTCGGTGATCCGGTCCTGATCGTGCATGAGCCGGAGCACCAGGTCGCGCCGCGTCTTGGCCCGGTCGCTGTAGCGGTGCGGGTTGTAGCGGCCCGGGTCGCGGATCAGGCCGGCCAGCATGGCGCCCTGGGCGAGATCGGCCTCGCGCACCGACTTGCCGAAGTAGTACTGCGTCGCCTCCTCGATCCCCATGATGCTCGAGGCGCCGCGCTGGCCGAGATAGATCTCGTTGAGGTACGCCTCGAGGATCTCCTCCTTCGAATACTTGAGCTCGAGGATGACCGCCATCGGAGCCTCGATCAGCTTGCGGCGGTAGGTGCGCTCGGCCGTCAGGTAGTAGTTCTTGACGAGCTGCTGGGTGATCGTCGAGCCCCCCTGCTCGGTGCGTCCTGCCCGCAGGTTGGCGACCAGGGCGCCGACGATCCGGATCGGGTCGAGGCCCGGATGGGCGTGGAAGCGCGAGTCCTCGACCGCCAGGATCGCCTGCACCACGTAGGACGGGACCTCCTCCAGCGCGATCGGGGTCCGGTCCTCCATGTGCTGATCGAAGATCACACCGATCACTTCGGGCTCGAGCGCCGCCGTGTCGAGGGTCTTCCCGCTCCGGGCCTGGGTCACGCTCGTGATGACCCCCCCGGCGGTCTCGATCCGCACCGGGTACGCGGGGTTCGATCCGTCCGGATAGGAGAAGGCGTGCAGGTAGACGAGCCAGCGGCCGTCCCCCTTCGCGTACTCGCCCGGCTCGTCGACGCCGCCGGCTTGCTCGAGGTACCCGAGGCGGTCGAGCCGGGTCTCGAAGTCGGCGGGGTCGAAGCGGCGGCCTGGATGGAGCAGGTAGGCGTCGGAGTAGATGCGCGACGGGATGTTCCACTTCCGCCCCTCCCACTTCGCCGTGACCTGGCGCTCGAGGACGATCCCGTAGGCGATCAGGCCGACGACGGCCGCGATCCCCAGGACCGTCAGGACCTTGAAGACCGGGATCCGCCGCAGCAATCGGAAGTCGGGCATGGGGGCATCGGGGAATGGGGTAGGACCGGGCCGGGGGCGCGACGCCGGTCGAGGTCCGCGACCAGGCTCAATCTACACCCGCGCGGGAGAAAAGATGCAGCGCGCTCAGCCGGCGACGCCCGTGGCGGGGGCCGCCGCGTCCAGCATCCGCATCCAGTTGCCTCCCAGGATCCCGGCCAGCTCCGCGCCCCCCAGCCCACGGCTCTCGAGGTCGTCGGCCACCGCGCCGTAGTCCTCGGCGCCCCGGAAGCCGTCCGGCAGCCGGGGGATCCCGTCCAGATCGGATCCGAGCGCGGCGTGGTCGGCGCCCGCGACCTCGACGATCCGGAGCACGTGCTCGGCGATCGCCTCGCGGCCGCACCGCTTCCGCGCCGGATCCAGGTAGGCGGGGTAGAACGCCACGCCGACGATCCCTCCCGTCCCGGCAACGGCGCGGATCTGGTCGTCGGTCAGGTTCCGCGGATGGGGCCCGCGGGCCTCGGTCGCGGCGTGGCTCACGACGACCGGCCGGCGGGCGGCCGCGATCGCGTCGCGGAAGGTGGTCGGAGCGGCGTGGGCGAGGTCGACGAGGATCCCGTGGCGCTCCATCTCGGCGATCACCTGGCGGCCCAGGTCGGTCAGGCCGCCGCTCGCCGGCTCCCCGCCGGCCGCGTCCCCCAGCTCGTTGGAGTTCATCCAGGTCAGGGTCAGGTAGCGGGCGCCGAGGGCCGCGAAGCGGGCCACGTTCGCGGGGTCGCCCTCCAGCGCCTGGCCGTTCTCGATCCCGGCCAGGAGCGCCACGCGGCCGCTCGCCGCCGCCGCGCGGACCTCGGCCGACGAGGTCGCGAAGACGGCGCGGTCCGGATGGGCCCGGGCCGCGGCCTGGACGGCCTCGATCAGGGTCTCGGCCCGGGCGCGGGCGCGGCCGTCCGCCATCGCGGGGTCCACCCACGCGGCCAGGAAAACCGCGTCGACCCCACCGGCCGCCAGCCGCGGGAGGTCGGCGTGGCCCTCCTCGCAGCGGATCCCCAGATCGGCACCGTCGTCGACCATGCGGAGCGGGGTATCCATGTGGCCGTCGAAGACGATGGACTCGCCGCGCATCGGATCAGCGGTCGGCGGCGGCGGAGAGCGCGACGAAGGCCGCCAGGCCGGCGGCCCTCGCGGCGAGATCCTTGAACGAAAAGCGCTCTCCCTGAGTCCATCGGTCGGCGTGCACGGGCTTGTCGGGTCCCACCCAGGCGTCGGAGCGCTCCTGCGCCGCGCAGGGCGCCGAAACAGCCAGCGTGGCGAGCGCGTAAGGGAAGACGAGAGCGCGCACGGCCCGGAATATAGCCGCCCGGCGCGCGCCTCCTCAGTTTGCTTGACACCCATCCATTGGTCCACGTATAATTTGCTATCAATGAAAAAACGGGACGGAAACGAAGGGTGCGGGGCCGAGGCCTGGGCGAGCTCGGCCCTGGCCGACAAGCTGGGGCCGGCGTGCGTCCTGATCGGGCGGCTGGTCGGACGGCGGCTCGAGCGGGCGCTCGCCGAGGCAGGCCTCGGCATGACGCCGGCCCAGGCCCGCGTGATCATGGCTCTCCACTTCCACGGGCCGATGACCCAGCAGGAGCTCTCCATCCACACCGAGGTCGATCCGTCCACCCTCGTTTCGACCCTCGACGTCATGGAGCGGGGGGAGATGGCGGTCCGGGACCCGAACCCCGGCGACCGGCGGGCCCACCTCGTGAGCCTGACGGCGCGCGGGGAGCGGCAGGTGCCGCGGCTGTTCGAGCTCTGGGACTCGGTGGAGGAGGAGCTGACCCGGGACATGCCGCCGGCCGAGCGGAAGGCCCTGGTCCAGCTGCTCCAGGACCTGATCGGCCGGCTCTACGCCGGAGACACCCCGTGCGGCTGACCGCGCGCGGTGCCGCAAAGAACGGCGGCCCGCATCGAGGCGGGCCGCCGCCGGATGCGGCTCCTGCCGGGTCAAACAGGAACCGCGGGGTGATCCCCGACAGGAGGACTCCCGGGGATCGGCCAGGCTGTGGACGTGACGCCCAGTTTCGGTGCGGGCGTCCCTGGCTTCTGATAAAGGAACGAAGGAGAGCGGGAGTTTATTCAATGCGGAAGAAAGGTCGGATGCTTCCGAAGGCGGGATTCCTCCTGGCGGTCCTGGTGGCCCCGGGCGTCGCTCCGGGGTCGGCTGGGGCCCAGCAGACCTCCGACTCGCTCCGCCTGACCGTGGCCGGGGCGGTGGAGCGGGCGCTGGCCGCCAACGAGGAGGCCCGCATCGCGCGCGCCGCGGTCGACCGGACCGAGGGGCAGGTCCGGGAGGCGTTCGCGCGCGCGATGCCGACGATCGACGGCTCCTACCGTTTCACCCGGAATCTCCAGCGCCCGGCGATCTTCTTCGAGCAGGACGGGGAGACCGAGCAGGTGGCGATCGGCAACGAGACCGAGCACGCCTTCGACGTCACGCTCGAGCAGCCGGTCGTGGACTTCAGCCTCGGGTCGGCCGTCAAGGCCGCCCGCCACGGCAGCCGCGCGAGCGAGGCGAGCTACGAGCGGACGCTCTCCGACGTCGCGCTCCGGACGCGGCGGTCGTACTACGACGTGCTGCTGGCGGGCGCCAACTTAAAGGTGGCGGAGAACGCGCTCGAGCTCGCCCAGGGCCGGCTAGACCAGGTGCAGCTGTTCTACGACGTGGGGACGGCCGCGGAGTTCGACCTGCTGACCGCCCAGGTGGCGCTCGAAGGCGCGCGGCCGAATCGGATCCGCGCGGAGAACGCGCTGAGGCTGGCCGTCAACGAGCTCAAGCGCGTCACCGGGATCCCGTACGGGATCGCGCTCGACCTGGCCGACACGCTGGGGTACGAGCCCGTCGAGGTGGGGCTCGAGGAGGCCGTCCTGACCGCGCTGGAGAACCGGGGCGACCTCGTCGCCCAGCGCGAGACCGTCGAGCTCAGCCAGGAGCTGGTCGACGTGCAGCGGTCCGAGGCGCTGCCCTCGCTCTCTCTCCTGCTGAACCTCAACCGCCGGTCGTCCTCCAACGAGCTGTGGCCGGAGGATCGGGACTTCACGCAATCGGCCACGGCCGCGCTCGCGCTCGACATCCCGATCTTCGACGGGCGGCGGACCCAGGGACGGACGCTCCAGGCGCGGGCCGACCACGTGGCGGCGGTCGAGCGGCTCCACGGGCTCGCGCGGGACATCGAGCTCGAGGTGATGGACGCGTGGCACTCGGTCCAGGCGGCCGCCGAGGAGGTGGCCGCGACCGCCGCCTCGGTCGAGCGCGCCCGGCGCGCCTACGACATCGCGACCATCCGGTTCCGCAGCGGGCTCTCGACCCAGCTCGAGCTGGACGAGGCCGAGCAGAGCCTGATCGAGGCGCAGTCGAACCGCGCCGAGGGGCTGTATCTGCACATGTTCGGGCGCGCCCGGCTGGCCCAAGCGATGGGGGTCCGATGAGGAGCCGGGCGACCCTCCTCGCGCTGGCGTTCCTGGCGGGCGCGGCGCCAGCGGCGGCCCAGGTGCTCGCGGGCGACCCGCCGGAGGCTCCGCCGCCGTCGGGCATCGTGCCGCGGGAGCGCGCGTTCGCGCTCGGTTTCGGCGTGGGGAGCTACCGCTGGGAGGACCCGGCGCCGTACGAGGACATGACGACTGCGAGCCTCTCGCTCGAGCGCGCGCTCTGGCGGGGGATCCGCGGTCGCGTGTCGATCGCGGCGGGCCGCACGACCCTGAACCTCGGCTCCGGCAGCGTGGAAGCGTGGGCGATGCCCGTCGACCTCCAGGTCCTCCTGGCGCCCGACTTCGGGCCCCTCCGCCGGCTCGGCGTCCTGCCCTACGCGGTCGGCGGCCTCGGGACCCTGATCACGAACCCGAGCGGAGACACCGGGGACGAGCTCCCGACCCGCTCGCAGTCCCAATGGACGTACGGCGGGGGGATCGTGGCCCGCGTGAGCGGGCGGTTCGAGGCGCGGTTCGAGGGGACGTCCGTCGGCCTCCGGCTCGCCGATCCGGTGGAGGCGGAAGATCGCGATACGGAGACGATCCACAATCGACGATGGGAAGGACGGATCAGTTGGCTGTTCTGAGAACGGGTTACCCAGCGGGTGCCGCCCTGCTCGCCCTCGCGGTCGCGACCGGTTGCGGCGGGGGCGGCTCGGAGGCGGGCGCCCAGGGAGCGATCATCGACACCGTGCACGTCCGGGCCGAGGACGTCCCCAGCCGGGTCCAGGCGGTGGGGACGGTCGAGGCCGACCACTCCGCCTCGGTGGCCGGCGAGGTGCGGGGCCAGGTCGCCGGGATCCTGCAGGACGAGGGGAGCCGGGTCGCGGCCGGCCAGCCGATCCTGCGGATCGACGCCGGCCCCTACCAGTTCGCGGCCCAGTCGGCGGCCGCCGACCTGTCGCGGGCCGAGGCCACGCTCACGGCCGACGAGCGGCTGCTCGAGCGGTACTCGAAGCTGATCGAGGCGGGGGCCATCGACCCCCAGACGTACGAGAACCTCGAGGCCCGGGTCGAGAGCGGGCGCGCCGCCGTCGCGCAGGCGCGCGCGGCGCTCGACACGGCCCGCTGGGACCTCGGCAAGACGACCGTCCGGGCCCCGTTCGCCGGAACGGTCGGCCGGCGCCACGTCGATCTCGGCCAGTTCGTCGACACCCAGGACGTGCTGTTCGACATCGTCGACGACCAGCCGGTCAAGGTCCGGTTCGCCGTCCCCGAGGTGCATGCCGGCCGGATCGAGGTCGGCGACCGGGTCGAGTTCCGCGTCCGCTCCGACACCGTCGCGGTGCGGATTGCGACCGTCGACTACGTGAGCCCCGAGATCGATCGGGACACCCGCACGTTCGAGGTCACGGCCGCCTACTCGAACCCCGACCGCGGCGCCCGGCCGGGCGCCTATGCCGACATATCGGTGACGACCGGCGTCCACGAGGACGCGCCGCTGGTCCCGGAGGAGGCGATCTCGACCCAGGGGACCCAGAACTACGTGTACGTGGTGCGGGACTCCGTCGCCGAGCGGCGCGAAGTCGAGCTCGGCGCCCGCCTCGACGGGATGGTCGAGATCCTGAGCGGCCTCGAGGCCGGCGAGGTCGCGGTCACGGCGGGCCAGGCCGGGCTGCAGGACGGCGCGGCGGTCCGCGTCGCGCCGCGCCGCGAGACCCTCCAGCGGGAGCCCTGAGCGATGGTTCTGTCCGACACCGCCATCCGCCGGCCGATCTTCACGATCATGGTCATGTCGGCGCTGGTGCTCTTCGGCTACCTCGGGTACCGGTCGCTCGGCATCAACCAGTTCCCGAACGTCGATTTCCCGACCGTGTCGGTGACGACCATCCTGCCGGGCGCCAGCCCGGAGGTGGTGGAGTCCGCGGTCACCGACGTCATCGAGAACGAGCTCTCCTCGATCGAGGGGATCAAGCACATCACCTCGACCTCGTCGCTCGGCGTGTCGACGATCTCGGTGGAATTCGAGCTCGAGCGGGACATCGACATCGCCGCCCAGGACGTGCGCGACAAGGTCTCGGTCGCCGAGGCGTCGCTGCCCACCGACATCGAGCCGCCGGTCGTCTCCAAGCTCGACATCTCGGCCCAGCCGAACCTGTGGATCGCGCTCATGGGTCCCGACGCGAGCACGATCGGCGAGTACGCCCGCTGGACCCTGCGCCCGCGCCTCCAGACCGTCGAGGGGGTGGGGAACATCTTCCTGGGCGGCTTCCAGGAGCGCGAGATCCGGGTCTGGGTGGACCGCGAGCGGCTCGAGGGGTACGGGCTCACGGCGGCCGAGGTCGTGGCCGCGCTGCAGTCCCAGAACGTCGAGGTGCCCGGGGGCGCGCTGGAGTCGGGCGCGCGCGAGACGGTGGTGAAGATCCAGGGCGAGATCCCCAGCGTGGAGGCGTTCGAGTCGATCGTCGTGGCGACCCGCGAGGGGACCCCGATCCGGATTTCCGATCTGGCCCGCGTCGAGGACGGGATCGAGCCGATCCGCGGATTCGCCCGCTGGAGCGGGCAGGTTGCGATCGGCCTCGGCGTCGCCCCGCGGTCGGGCGCCAACACCGTGGAGGTCTCCCGGCTCGTCCGCGCCCGCCTCGCGGAGCTGGAGCCCTCGTTCCCCGAGGGGATGACGGCGGAGATCGCGTTCGACGGCGCCGAGTACATCGAGCGGTCGATCGCCGACGCCCAGCTCGACCTCCTCTATGGCGCCTTCTTCGCGATGGTCGTCGTGTTGCTGTTCCTCCGGTCTTGGCGCTCGACCGTGATCATCGGTCTCGCGATCCCGACCTCGCTCCTCGGCACCTTCGGGTTCATGAGCTTCATGGGCTTCACGATCAACACGATGACCGTGCTGGCGCTGGCGCTGGCGGTGGGGATCGTGATCGACGACGCGATCATCGTGCTGGAGAACATCTACCGGAACCTGGAGGAGGGGAAGCCGCCCGAGGAGGCGGCCGCGTTCGGCACGCAGGAGATCGCGCTGGCGATCGCGGCCACGACGTTCTCCCTGGCCGCGGTCTTCCTGCCGGTGGCGTTCATGGAGGGGATCGTTGGCCGGTTCCTGTTCCAGTTCGGCGTCACGGTCGCGATCGCGATCCTGTTATCTCTGTTCGTCGCCCTGACCCTGACACCGATGCTCTGCGCACGGTTCCTGCGGCACGAGGAGCGGCGGAGCAACCGCGCCTTCCGCGCGGTGGGCGAGGCGCTCGACTGGACCGACCGGAGGTATCGCCAGGGCCTCGACTGGGCGCTCACGAACCGCTGGAAGACGATGGGTCTGGCCGCCGCGCTCTCGGTGATCGGCCTGGCGCTCTTCGTCGTCCTCCCCAAGGAGCTGACCCCGCAGGTCGACGAGTCCGGGTTCGTCGTGGCCTCCGAGACGCCGACCTCCGCCTCGGTCACCTACACCGACGAGAAGCAGCGCCAGCTCGAGGAGATCATCCTCGAGCTGCCCGAGGTCAACGGGGTCTTCTCCGCGGTTGGGCTGTTCGGGCCGGTCAACCAGGGGTTCATGTTCGTCAACCTCCATCCGGCGGGGGAGCGCGACCGGGGCCAGCACGAGGTCATGGACGAGCTGCGCCCCCGGCTGAACGCGGTGCCCGGGATCGTGGCCTACGTCTCGACCTTCGGCAGCGCGTTCACGGGCGGGGCCGCGTCGGAGCCGTTCCAGTTCGTGATCACCGGACCCGAGCTCGAGGGCCTGCAGGAGCATAGCGACCAGCTGATGGCGCGGCTGCGCGAGGTCGTGCCGGGCATCACCGACATGCGGACCGACATGCGGCTCCAGAAGCCCGAGGTGCGGGTGCAGCTCGATCGGGACAAGGCGGCCGGCATGGGACTCGACGCGGCCCAGATCGCGCGCGTCATCAACGTGCTGATCGGCTCCCAGGAGGCCACGATCTACAAGGAGGGCGGGCACCGGTACGACGTCCGGGTGCGGGTCGAGGACGAGCAGCGCCGCCAGCCCGCCGACATCCTCGCCCTGTCCGCGCGCACCGGAAGCGGCGAGCTGGTGCGGCTCGGCAACGTGGTGAGCCTGCAGGAAGGGACGGGGATCAACGTGATCAACCGCCGCGACCGGCAGCGGGCGATCACGATCCTGGCGAACCTGCAGGGGGCGTCCCTGGGCGAGGCGGTGAGCGCGGCGGAGCGCGAGGCCGACGCGATCCTGCCCGACGGCTACGCGACCGCGGTGGCGGGGGCGTCGGAGACGTTCCAGCAGACGTTCGCGGCGCTGCTGTTCGCGATCGGGCTGGCGGCGGTCATCACCTACATGCTGCTGGCGAGCCAGTTCGAGTCGCTCATCCACCCATTCACGATCATGGGGGCGGTCCCCCTGGCCGCGCTCGGCGCGCTCGGATTACTCCTCGTCACGGGCATGTCGCTGAACCTCTATTCGTTCATCGGCCTGATCCTGCTGGTCGGCCTCGTGGTCAAGAATTCGATCCTGCTCGTCGACTACACGAACACGCTGCGCGCCCGCGGACGGCCGCGGGAGGCGGCGCTCCGCGAGGCGGGAGCCGTGCGGCTCAGGCCGATCCTCATGACGAGCTTCACCGTGATCTTCGGCGTGTCCCCGATCGCTCTCGGGCTCAGCGAGGGCGCGGAGCTGCGCCAGCCGATGGCGATCGCCGTGATCGGCGGGCTGGCCACGTCGACGTTCCTCACGCTGCTCGTGATCCCGGTGCTCTACTCGCTGATGGACCAGGGGGTCGAGTGGGGGAAGGGCCGCGTGCACGCGATCGAGCAGCACGGCTGGCGGGGGGCCTGGTCGCCGGCCCGCCCGGCGGAGTAGCGCGGCCCCGGGGATGGGCCGCCGGCCGGTCAGTCGGCCGCGTCCACCTTCTCCAAGTACTCCCGGATCCGGCGGGCGTTCGTCCCGACGTCGCTCCGCCCCACCCGGCTGACCGAGCGGACGTCCACCCGGCTGCCGCCGGGGGCCGGCCGCACGCGGACGACGACGTCGTCCCGGAATCCGAACCAGAGCGTGGTCGCGGTGGCCTCGATCCGTCGGCGGGCCGGGTCGCTCTCGACGATCTCCCATCCCATCTCGCGCGCCGCCCGGAGCGCCCGCCGGAACGCCGCGTCGGGCGGCACTTCTAGCGTGAGCGGCCCGAGGTCGGGATACCCCTCGCGCTGGAGCGCGGCGACCGACTCGCCCTCGTGCTCGCTGGGGTTCGGGGCGTCCCGCCGGAGCGGCAGCACGGCCTCGAAGGCGGGGGGGTCAGCGAGATCGGTCGTGATGTCGTGGATCGGCGGCACGCTCTCGGCGCGCTGCTTCCAGGACCACGGAACCCAGACGACCGTCAGGCCCAGCGCGACGCCGAGGGCGCCGACAAGGAGCGCGCGCCCGCGACCCGGGGCCGGCCGGAGGAGCGCCCGCCCGAGGCCCACCAGCGAGACGGCGGCCGCCGCGAGCCCGCCCCAGGCGGCCCAGCGCAGGATCTGGAACCCCGCGCGGAAGCTCCACAGCTCGGCGCGCGAGCCCAAGCCAGCCGCCATCGCGGCGAGCGCGGCAACCAGAGCCAGCAGGAAGCCCGCGGCCACGAGTCGTCCCTTCATCCCCTCACGATCGCGGATCGCCCGCGGGACCGCCACCGCCGGGCTGCGATCCCCGGGCCGCGTTGCCGGCCTCCGGGGCCCCGGTTAGGCTTCCCGCCATGACCGTGCGGACCTCCGATCCCGACCCGCGCCCGCCCTCGGCCCGCATCGATCTCCCGCTCGTCACGCTCAACCTCCCCGACGTCGAGCGCGAGACGATGGAGGTCGACGTCCTGATCGTGGGCGGCGGGCCGGCCGGCCTGGCGTGCGCGATCCGCCTCTCCCAGCTCGCCGCGGAGCGCGGCGAGTCGCCGTCGGTGCTCCTGCTCGAGAAGGCCCACGCGTTCGGCGCCCACCAGGTCTCGGGCGGCGTCATGGACCCGCGGGCGCTCGCCGAGCTCCTCCCCGACGCGGACCCGGCCTCGATCCCGGTCTCGACGCCCGTCACCGACGACGGCTTCTGGTACCTGACCGCGGGACGCCGCCTCCGCTTCCCGGTCGTACCGCCGATGTTCGTCAACGCGGGGAAGCGGATCGTCTCGCTGGCCCAGGTCTGCAAGTGGATGGCGGAGCGGCTCGAGTCGCTGGGGGGCGTGGACATCTTCGCCGGCTTCGCCGCCGACCACCTCCTCTACGAGGGGGAGCGGGTGGTGGGGGTCCAGACGCGCGACCAGGGGATCGACCGGAGCGGCCAGCCCCGGCCCAACTACGAGGCGGGCTACGACCTGAAGGCCCGCGTGACCGTCGTCTGCGACGGGGTCCGCGGGAACCTGACCAAGGAGCTCGTCCGCCGGCTCGGGCTCGAGGGCGACAACCCGCAGACGTACGCCACCGGGGTCAAGGAGATCTGGCGGGTCCCCGCGGAGCGCCACGCGGAGGGGACGGTGATCCACACGGTCGGATGGCCGCTCGACGCCTCCCAGTTCGGTGGCGGCTGGATCTACCACCTGCCCGACGGGCTCGTCTCCGTCGGCCACGTGGTGGGACTGGACGCCGCCGACCCCCTGCTCGACCCGCACCGCAAGTTCCAGGAGTTCAAGACCCACCCGGCGGTGCGCGAGCTCCTGGAGGGGGCCGAGATGGTCGAGTACGGGGCCAAGGCGATCCCCGAGGGCGGGTGGTACGCGATCCCGCGCCTGGCCGTCGACGGCGCGCTCCTGACCGGCGACGCGGCCGGTCTCCTCAACGGGCAGAAGCTCAAGGGGATCCACCTGGCGATGAAGAGCGGGATGCTGGCCGCCGAGACCGTGGCCGACGCGCTGGCGAAGGGCGACACGTCGGCGGCCGGGCTGGCGGCCTACGAGAGCGCCGTCCGCTCGTCGTACATCGGCGAGGACCTGCGGAAGGTCCGCAACGTGCACCAGGTGATGGCCCACGGCCGCTGGATGGGGATGGCGCGGGTCGGCCTGCAGTGGCTCCTCGGCGGTCGCGACTGGGCCGACGAGCTCCCCGCCGGGCCCGATCACGAGGGGTACGAGACGCTGGCGGAGCACTACGGCACGCCGGACCCGCCGCGCCCCGGGCCGGCCGACTACGACGGGAAGCTGACTTTCGACAAGCTGACGGACGTCTACCACTCCGGCACCGCCCACGCCGAGGACCAGCCCAGTCACCTCGTCGTGCTCGACACGAACATCTGCCGCGACCGCTGCACCGCGGAGTACGGCAACCCGTGCGTCCAGTTCTGCCCGGCCCACGTGTACGAGTGGCAGGACGGCGACCTCAAGCTCAACCCGTCGAACTGCGTCCACTGCAAGACGTGCGACATCCGCGACCCCTACGAGATCATCTTCTGGGTGCCCCCCGAGGGGGGCGGCGGCCCGCGCCAGACCTGGACCTGAGCCTCCGCCACGTGGCCCGGCGCTTGCCGCGCTCCTACGTTTGAGACCATGAGGACCGACCCGTCCACCCTCGACGCCCGTCCCCTCACGCTGGCGGAGTTCGAGCGGCTGCCCGACGAGCCTGGATGCCGGATGGAGCTCGTGCGTGGTCGGGTCGTACGGGAGCCGCCCGCCGGGTTCGACCACAGCGAGATCGCCCAGAGGATCGCCCTGATGCTGGGGAGATTTGTCCGCGAGACGAGCGCCGGGACCGTGGTCGGAGCCGATTGCGGATTCGTCCTCTTCGACGAACCGCCGACGGTTCGCGCACCCGACGCCGCTTTCGTGTCCCAGAAGCGGCTGGGGTTCGATCCGAAGGGGTTCGCGCCCTTGGCCCCGGACCTGGCGGTGGAGGTTCTCTCCCCCTCGAACACGATGTCCGAGATCCACGAGAAGGTGCTCGACTATCTGGACGCGGGGTCGCGCCTCGTGTGGGTCGTGGACCCGGGCCCCCGTACGGTCACGGTCTACCGCTCGCGCGACGCGATCCGACTGCTCACGGAGAACGACGAGCTCGACGGGGCGGATGTCCTGCCCGGCTTCCGGGTGAAGGTCTCCGACCTGTTCGGACGCTGAGCGCGGACCGGCCTCCGGCGCGGAAGCCGGCGGGCGACCTGGCGACGATCCGGTCGCTCTTGCCGTACCTGTGGCCAAAGGGGGAGCCGGGGCTCCGCCTGCGGGTCGTCCTGTCGCTCGTCTGCCTCCTCGTCGCCAAGCTCGCGACCGTCTACGTCCCGATCCTCTACAAGCGCGCGGTCGACATCCTGGCGCCGGCGGACGCGGGCGCCGCCGTCGTCGTGCCGGTGGCGCTGATCGTCGCCTACGGGGTCGTGCGGGTCGCCTCGTCGGCGTTCGCGGAGCTGCGGGACGCCCTGTTCGCCCGGGTCGGGCAGCGGGCGATCCGGCAGGTGGCGCTGGAGACGTTCCGGCACCTCCACCGCCTGTCGCTCCGCTTCCACCTGGACCGGCGGACCGGCGGCGTGGCGCGGGCGATCGAGCGCGGGACGAGCGGGATCGAGTTCCTGCTCTCGTTCATGCTGTTCAACATCCTCCCGACGCTACTCGAGATCGGGCTCGTGTGCGCGATCCTGTGGGGGATGTTCTCGGCCAGCTTCGCGGTGGTCACGCTCGTCACGCTGGTCGCGTACGTGGCGTTCACGATCGCGGTCACCGAGTGGCGCACCCGGTACGTCCGCGAGATGAACGACCTCGATACCGAAGCCAGCGCGCGGGTCGTCGACGCGCTCCTGAACTACGAGACCGTGAAGTATTTCGGCAACGAGGCGTACGAGGCGGCGCGCTTCGACCGCTCGCTTCAGAGCTACGAGCAGGCGGCCGTCCGCACCAAGACGACGCTGTCCCTGCTCAACATCGGGCAGGGCCTGATCATCGCGATTGGGGTGACGATCCTGATGATCATGGCGGCCCGCGGGGTGGCCGGCGGCGGACTCACGATCGGCGACTTCGTGCTCGTCAACACGTACCTGATCCAGCTCTACCAGCCGCTCAACTTCCTGGGCTTCGTATACCGCCAGATCAAGCAGTCCCTGGTCGACATGGAGAGCATGTTCTCGCTCCTCGGCGAGCACGAGGAGGTCGGGGACGCCGCCGGCGCGCCCGCGCTCGAGGTCGACCGGGGCCGGGTCGCGTTCCGCGACGTCGTCTTCGGCTACGATCCGGACCGCACGATACTCGAGGGGATCTCGTTCGCGGTCCCGGCGGGCAAGCGGGTCGCGATCGTCGGCCCCAGCGGCGCGGGCAAGTCGACGATCTCGCGGCTCCTGTTCCGCTACTACGACGTGAGCGGGGGCGCGATCGAGATCGACGGCCAGGACGTCCGCGGCGTGTCCCAGGCGAGCCTGCGGGCGGCGATCGGGATCGTGCCGCAGGACACCGTCCTGTTCAACGACACGATCTACCACAACATCGCCTACGGCCGTCCCAGCGCCTCGCCGGCCGAGGTCGAGCGCGCGGCGCGACTGGCGCGGATCCACGACTTCGTCGCGAGCCTGCCGGAGGGGTACGAGACGCGGGTCGGAGAGCGGGGGCTGAAGCTCTCGGGCGGCGAGAAGCAGCGGGTCGCGATCGCGCGCACGCTGCTGAAGGACCCGCCGATCCTGATCCTCGACGAGGCCACCTCGGCGCTCGACACGCGGACCGAGAAGGAGATCCAGGCCAGCCTCGACGAGGTCGCGCGCGGCCGCACCACGCTGGTCATCGCCCACCGCCTCTCGACCGTGGTCGACGCCGAGGAGATCCTCGTGCTCGACGAAGGGCGCGTGGTCGAGCGCGGCCGGCACGACGACCTGCTGGCGGCGGACGGCGTCTACGCCGACATGTGGCGCCGGCAGCAGGAGGCCGCCCGCCGGGAGGCCGGCGCCGAGGCCGCTGGCGCGGAGACCTGAGTGCGGCGCCTCGCGGCCCCGCTGGCGCGGCTCGCGCCGGTCGGGGTCCTGCGCTGGCTCGAGCGGCGCCGGGCCCGGCACCGCGAGCACGCCGACCCGCTCCCCGCCGCCGCGCTCGAGGCGCTGGCGCCCTTCTTCCCGGCCGCGACCCTCGAGGCCGCCCGGCTGGCCGTCGTCGACCGGTTGCGGGAGCCGCGCCTGGTGGCGCTCGGTCGCCGCCTCGGGCTCGGGATCGTCGCGCTCGAGGAGATCCTCGGCATCACCTACGTCGACACGATCGTCGTTCCCCGGACCGGATCCGGCGAGGTCCCCCTGTCGACCCTGTTCCACGAGCTCGTCCACGTCGAGCAGGCGCGCCAGCTCGGCGCGCGCGGGTTCGTGGAGCGGTACGCGCGCGGGTGGCTGGAGGGAGGATACCGGGGAATCCCGCTCGAGCGCGACGCCTACGCGCTCGAGCGCCGGTTCCGCGCGGCCCCGGACCAGCCGTTCGACGTCGCCGCGGAGGTCGCCCGCCGACTGAACCCCACCCCGCCGTCGGCCGGCGGGCTCGCCTAGTACGGATAGAGAGGGAGTCGGCGACTCGCTTGTCCGGCCTCGGGACCCTCCGTATCTTTTCCAGATCGTTTTCCTCCGCCTTCTCCGCTGTCCGACCGGAGTGATCCCCGTGCCCGACCCCACGACCGCCGCCCCTCCCACCGGGGCCGAGACCTCCCGCCGGACCACCGACGACATCGTCATCGGGATCGTCGGGTCGGGGGGCGACGGGGTGATCTCGAGCGGCGAGCTGCTGGTGTCGGCCGCCGCCGCCGAGGGACTCTATGCGACGATCCTGAAGTCGTTCGGCCCGCAGATCCGTGGCGGCGAGTCGTCGTGCCGGGTACGGATCAGCCAGGACGAGGCGCTGTCGTACGGGGATCTGCTCGACGTCCTGGTGGCGTTCAACTGGGCCGACTACAAGCGCTTCCGCGAGGAGCTCGAGCTGGCGCCGGGCGTGGTCGTGATCTACGACACGAAGGACGGGACCCCGCCCGGGGAGATCCCGGTCGACCCCGCGCTCGATCCGGTCGTCATTCAGGTTCCGTTCCACGAGCTCGCCACCGAGGCGACCGGGAGCTCGCTGTCGAAGAACATCCTGGTGCTGGGGGTCCTGGGGGAGCTCTTCGACCTGCCGACCGAAGGGATCGCGGGCGCGGTGGACCGGAAGTTCCGCCGCAAGGGGGAGGAGGTCCGCGCCGCCAACCGCAAGGCGCTCGACGCCGGCCGGGCGTACGTGCTCGGCGAGCTCGCCGACGTCCCGATCCCGCTGTCGTTCACCTACGAGACCGGCGAGCCGAAGCTCCTGATGACCGGCAACGAGGCGCTCGCGTTCGGCGCGCTCAAGGCCGGCTGCCGGCTCTACGCCGGGTACCCGATCACCCCGTCATCGGACGTCATGGAGTGGCTCGCCAACGAGCTGCCGCGCTTCGGGGGCACGATGATCCAGACGGAGGACGAGATCGCGGCCATCGGGATGTGCGTGGGCGCGTCGTTCGGCGGGATCAAGGCGATGACCTCCACGGCCGGTCCGGGTCTGTCGCTCATGACCGAGTTCCTCGGGCTCGCGTCGATGGCCGAGATCCCGGTCGTGATCGCCGACATCCAGCGCGTCGGGCCCTCGACCGGGATCCCGACGAAGACCGAGCAGTGCGACTTCTCCCACGCAGTCCACGCGGGTCCGGGCGACACGCCGCGGGTCGTGATCGCGCCCTACGACGTGGCGGACTGCTTCCACATCGGCGTCGAGGCGTTCAACATCGCCGAGGAGTACCAGACCCCGGTCCTCGTCCTGTCCGACCAGTACCTGGGCCAGCGGAAGGAGTCGGTCGTGCCGTTCGACATCCACGGCTGGCCGGTCGTGAGCCGGCGCACCTACGGCGGAAACGGGGACGAGCCGTACCGCCGCTACCGGCTGGACGACGGCGACGTGACGCCGATGGCGATCCCCGGCCAGGCCGGCGGCGAGCACACGATCAGCGGGCTCGAGCACGTGGAGACCGGCGATCCCACCTCGAGCGGGCTGGTGCACGCCCGCATGACCGAGCGGCGGCACGCCAAGCTCGAGCGGCTGGCCCGCGAGCGGGGGCCCGACCTCGTGCGGACGTTCGGCGTCGAGAGCCCGGAGCTGGGGATCGTCTGCTGGGGCTCGACCAGCGCACAGGCCCGCGAGGCCGCCCGCCGGCTGAACCGCGAAGGGCTGGCGGTGGGCGTGTTCGTGCCGCAGCTCCTGTGCCCGCTCCCGGTCGCGCCGCTGGCCGCGTTCCTGGAGACGGTGGACCGAGCGGTGTGGATCGAGCTCAACCATCAGGGGCAGTTCTATCACTGGGCGCGGGGGTGGCTCGACCTGGACGCCGCCCGCTCCGGTCTCTACGCGCGGAGCGGCGGCTCGCCGTTCAGCGTGCAGGAGATCGTCGACCAGGTCCTGGCGATGGCGGAGAGGGCGTAGCGATGGCGACCGCGCTGGCGGGCATCCCCCGCACCGAGACCCCGCTCTCGGCCAAGGAGTTCAAGACCGATCTCAAGCCGATCTGGTGCCCGGGATGTGGGGACTTCGGCGTCCTGGCCGCGCTGACGAAGGCGCTCTCGGAGGTCCAGGTCGCTCCCGAGAACGTGGCCGTGCTGACCGGCATCGGCTGCGCGGGGCGGCTGCCGGGCTACGTCAGCGGCTACGGCTTCAACGCGCTCCACGGCCGCGTGCTGCCGCTCGCGACGGGGCTCAAGATCACCCGGCCCGACCTGCTCGTGTTCGCGGCCGGTGGGGACGGAGACGGGCTCGCGATCGGGGCGGGTCACTTCCCGCATGCCGCGCGCCGCAACCCGGACCTCACCTACCTGATGTTCGACAACCAGGTGTACGGGCTCACCAAGGGGCAGGTTTCGCCGACCACGCCGGTCGGTGACGTGACGACGACCACCCGCTTCGGATCGATCGAGGCGCCGATGAATCCCGCCACGCTGGCCATGGCCTATGGCGTGTCGTTCGTCGCGCGGGCCTTCAGCGGCAACGTGTCGCACCACGCCGAGATGATCCTGGAGGCATTCCGCCACCCCGGCTTCGCGTTCATCCAGTCGATCCCGCCGTGCGTGACCTTCCGCGGCAACGAGCAGTTCAAGACGATCCGCGAGCGGGCGCGGTGGCTGGGCGAGGACGGCGACGACCACGACCCCTCCGACTGGGGCCGGGCGTGGGAGATCGCCAGCCAGACCGACATCTACGACATGTCGTTCGGGATCATCTGGCGTCAGGAACGGCCGACCTACGAGGAGCGGCTGGGGTTCCTGCGCGAGAAGGCCGCCGGGCGCGGGCCGGCCGAGCTGGACTCGGTGCTCGACCAGTTCCGGCCCTGAGATCGCCGCCGGCTTCGCCCCGGCTCCGGCGGCCGGCGCCGTTTTCGCTATATTGACTCCCGGATCCCGATCTCCCCCAACCCCACCGGAGGCGACATGGAGCACAGCGCGGGTGCGACGCAGTCGAGCGGCATGGACCCCAGGCTGGCGGGCCTGCTGGCATATCTGGTTCCGCCGATCACCGGCATCATCTTCTTCCTCATCGAGAAATCGAACCAGGTGGTCCGCTGGCACGCCGCGCAGTCGATCGTGTTCGGCATCGCCTGGATCGTGCTGTGGGTCGTGTTCACGATCGTCTCGATGGTGCTGTCGGCGATCATCCCGATCATCGGCACGATCATCGGCTTCCTGATCTGGATCGTCCTCTTCCTGGGCGGGCTCGTCCTGTGGGTGGTGTGCCTGATCAAGGGATACTCGGGGCAGATCTGGCGCATGCCCGGGATCGCGCCCTACGCCGACAAGCTGATGGGCTCGGGGACCGCCTCGGCCTGAACCCGGATCCGGGCGGGGCGCAGGGCCCCGCCCGTCCGCTCCCATGCTGTCGATCCCACCCGAACGCTTCGAGGCGCTAGTCGCGCGCGCCCTGGACGGTCTCCCGCCGGAGTTCCATGCCCATATGGAGAACGTCAGCGTGATCATCGCCGACGTGCCCGAGCGCGATCTGCTCGAGGCGATGGGCATGGACCCCGACGACCCCGGGGACACGCTGTTCGGCCTCTACGAGGGCGTGCCGCTGATCGAGCGGACCCACGACGACGTTCTCCTGCCCGACACGATCACGATCTTCCGCCGGCCGCTCCTGGAGTGGGCTGAGTCCGAGCAGGAAGTCGTCGACGAGGTGCGGATCACGGTCCTCCACGAGATCGGCCACTTCTTCGGCATGGACGAGGACCGGCTGGACGAGCTGGGCTACTCGTGAGGCGGCCGATCGCCTAGTCGGTCCCGCGCCGTCTCCCCCGCGGTCGGGCGGTTGGTGAAGAGCGCGTGGCGGCGGTCCCCCGCCAGCACGGTGACCGAGCGGCCGACCGCGCGCTCGATGTCGTCGAGCGCGGTGCGCCGCGCGACGAAGAGCCGCCGCTCGGGCTCGCCCAGCATCCGATGGAGCGCGGTGTCCCCCCGGAAGACGTACTCCCGCCACCGCTCGTCCTCCTCGAAGAGCGTCAACCGCCCCTCGTCGTCGACCGTGACCACGCGCTCGTCCAGGTAGAATGGGATCGCCCGCAGCCAGACGTGGACGTTGACGATCGGCTCGTCCGCCAGCCGATGGGCCGCGATCCGTTGGACCAGGGGCCGGGAGATCTTCGACCACGACTCCACGGCCGGCCGGCCGAGCGCGGTGACGAGCCCGACGTGAAGGCCGAGCAGGGGGATCAGGAGCCCGGCGAAGGCGAGGTCCAGCCGCCCGCGGCGGGCCGCGACCCACGCCGCGCCGCCCCCCAGCGCGAGGACCGGGCCGAACAGCCACCCGAGCGCGGGTAGCGGGGTCGGCAGGTCCTCCACGCGGAGCCCCGCGACCGTCAGCGCGACCCCGAGCGTGACCGACAGCGCGGCCAGCGCGATCGGCACCGCGCGCCCCCCCGACGCCGTGCCGGCCTGTGCCCGGTCCCACCACGAGCCGGCTGCGAGCGCGAGCGCGGGGAGGGCGGGGAGGAGGTAGTTCGTGCGCTTGGTGGGGAAGAGCGAGAAGGCGACCAGCGGGACGGCGACCCAGACCAGGAGGAAGCGCCACCCGGGCCGCCCGCGCCGCCGCGCGAGGGCGAGGAGCCCGACGATCGCCGGGACGATCCACGCCGCCGTGGTCCAGCCCAGCGCGGCGAGGTAATGCCACCAGGGCTCCCGCTCTCCCTTGTACGCCTCGACCACGCGGCCCTCGACCTGGCCCCGGAGCCAGAACTCCAGGAGACCGGGGTGACGGGACGCCTCGAGCAGGTACCAGGGGAGCGCCACGACGAGGAACGCGCCGATCCCGAGGGGGTCGGCCAGCCGGCCGAGCCGCCGCCAGGAGCGGGTCCACGCGGCCCACGCCAGGGCCGGCAGCGCGGTCCAGAGGAAGACGACCGGTCCCTTGGTGAGAAAGCCCGCGCCCACGGCCGCGCAGGCGAGGAGGCGCCAGCCGCGGGCCGCGCCCGGCCGCGACCCTACGCGCGCCGCGTCGACCGCGACCAGAACCCAGAGCGTCAGCCAGAGGTCCGTCGTCAGGCTCCGGGAGAGGGCGAACCAGAGGGGGGAGGAGAGGAGGACGAGGAACGCGAACGCGGCCGCGCGGCCGCCGAAGAGCGCGACGCCCAGCCGGTGGACGAGCGCCAGCGCCGCCAGCGAGGCGAGTACGAGCGGGAGTCGCGCGGCGGCCTCGTCGATCCCGAGGAGCGCCATCCCCGCCGCCGACGCCCAGTACGCGACCGGTGGCTTGTCGAAGTGGGCGATGCCGTTGAGGCGGGGCGTGATCCAGTCGCCGCTCCGCACCATCCGGGCGGCGATCTCCGCGTACCGCGCCTCGGTCGACTCCCAGAGCCCGTAGCCGCCCAGGTTCCAGAGGAGCACGGCGGTGGCGAGGAGGAGGAGCGGGATCAGCGGCCGGCGGGACAGGGGGTCGGGCAGCCAGCGGCGCCAGGCCCCCTCCGACGCGCTCACGGCGCCTCGCCGGCTCGCGCGCGGGCCCGGTCCTCGCGTCGCAGCAGGACGAGGTTCCGGACGTAGACGATCAGGCCGCCGCTCTGACCGACGATGAAGACGGGATCGCGGCGCCAGATCGCGTACGAGAGGACGATCGCGCCGCCCGCGATCGAGAGGTACCAGAAGGCGCGCGGGACGACGCTCCGCCCGGCGCGCTCGCTGGTGATCCACTGGACCAGGAAGCGCGAGAAGAAGCACGCCTGCCCCAGGAA
>DATKCO010000132.1:0-5647 GCA_035513155.1 Gemmatimonadota bacterium
CCCCCTCGCCCCACGCACCCGGCGCGCGACTTCCGCGTTCTCGAACCACGGCTTCCGCTCGAAGTAGCTCTTCGTCATCTCGCGGACGTCGCCGCTGAGCAGCAGGAGCGCGATGAGATTCGGCACGATGACGATGGCCAGGAAGATGTCCCCGAGAGACCAGACCACGGCCAGCGGCACCACGGCACCGAGGAAGTGCATCAGCACGAACACGGCTTTGTAGGGGACGATAGCACGGTGGCCGAAGAGGTAGTTGGCGCACCTGTCACCGTAGTAGCTCCACGCGATGGCCGTGGAGACGGCGAAGAGGAGGACCGAGATGATGACGATGTACCGCCCCCACTGCCCCGGCAGCCCCGCCTGGAATCCGAGCATGGTGAGGGGGGCGCCCGACTCCACGGCGGGTCCGTACAGCCTCGTCACTTCCCGCCCTTCGGACGAGACGGCCACGCCCCGCGACGGGTAGATCGTCCCGGTGAAGGGCTCCTGCCACGAGGCGTCGAGGTAGAGTTCCTCGAGGGCCACCTCGTGCCATGCGATGAGCGGCGCGCCGACTCGGTCCACCGCCTGGCGACCGTCCTCGATGACGATCTCGGACGGCGTGGCGACGCCCCGGTACCGGCCTCCGTCGTCCAGGGAGACCCACCCGAGGTCCCCGCCGGTGAGCTGGATCTCGGTTTCGTGGGTGTCGTCCCACACACCGGTGATGATGATCACCAGGGCCGTCATCGTGCAGATCACGATCGTGTCGATGAACGGCTCGAGGAGGGCGACCACGCCCTCGGAGACCGGCTCGTCGGTCTTGGCCGCGGCGTGCGCGATCGGCGCCGATCCCTGGCCGGCCTCGTTCGAGAACAGGCCGCGCCGGACCCCCCACATCATCGTGGTCAGGAAGACGCCAAGACCGGTGCCCGCGATCCCCGCGGTCGGGTTGAAGGCCTCGGTGAAGATCAGCGCCAGACTCGGCAGGAAAGTCTCGTAGTTCACGATCAGGATGAAGGCAGCGGCGGTCACGTAGATCGCCGCCATGACCGGAGCCAGGACGGCGGTCACCGCGCCGATCCGGCGGATCCCCCCGATGATGACGAGGAAGACGATCCCCGAGGTGATCAGACCGGTGATCCAGACCGGCACCCCGTAGGTCGTCTGCACGGTGTCCGCGACCGTGTTGGCCTGGATCGCGTTGCCGGTCATGAACGCGGTGATGCCGAGCAGCACGGCGAACAGGACCGCGAGCGGTTTCCACTTCGGGCCCAGCCCGCGCTCGATGTAGTACATCGGCCCGCCGGCGACCGTGCCCTCCCACTTGGTCGGGTCCTGGTCGGGGCCGGTGACGCTCCGATAGTGCTGGGCCAGCGTGACCTCGGTGAACTTGGTCGCCATCCCCAGGAAGGCCGTGACCCACATCCAGAAGAGCGCGCCCGGGCCGCCCCAGTGGATCGCGATCGCCACCCCCGCGATGTTGCCGATCCCCACGGTGGCCGAGAGCGCCGTCGTCAGCGCCTGGAAGTGCGAAACGTCGCCGGGCTCGTCGGGATCGTCGTACTTCCCGCTCGTGACCGCAAAGCCGTGCCCCAGCCGCCGGAGCTGCACGAAGCCGAGGTAGATCGTCAGCCACACCCCGGTACCGATCAACGCGATGACGACGAATGGGAGCCGCTCGCCCCCGATCGTGAACCCGCTCTGCCAGACGAGGTGGTCCAGGAAGCCGACGATCCGCTCGAAGGTCTCCATTCTCTCTCCCTAGTGGAGTTCGGCGAGCATGCACCGCGCGCTGCCGCCGCCGTGCGTCTCGATCGTGGTGAGGTCCACGTGCATGAGCTCGGCATGGGCCGCCAGGGCCGTCCGCTGCCCGTCGGTGAAGGCATGGAAGGCCCGGTCGGACATGACGACGAGCTTCCCGCCCCGGTCGTTCTCGAGCTCGAGGACGTTCCCGCAGAACGCCCCCATCTGTTCCCGCGTGATGTCGATCGTATCGTGTCCCGTCTCGGCCAGCGTCGCCAGGACCTCCGACCGGTCGAGCGGGTCGATCGCCTCCACGCAGACTACCGCCCATCCCGTCCCCATGCTCAGCACGACGTTCGTGTGGTAGATGGGGCGGCCCTCGGCGTCGGACGCGCGGAAGATAACCGGATCGTGGTCCAGCTGCTCCGCCCAGGCCTCGACCAGTCGCCGATCCGAGCGGGGCGACTCACTTGCATACACGATCCGCGCGGCCTCGTCAATCACCAGGCTGCCCGTTCCCTCGAGGAAACGATCCTCGAGCTCGTGGCCGGACAGGTCGATCACGTCGGGGTACCCCTCGCGCAGCATGTCGACGAGCTCGGCCCGACGCTCGCGTCTGCGGCTCGGCGCGCGCATCGGATAGAGCACGAGCGTGCCGCCCGCGTGAGTGGTGAACCAGTTGTTGGGGAAGACGGCGTCCGGCGTTCCGCGGTCGCCGCTGACCGGCCGCCACACGACCTCGATCCCGCGGGACTCGAGCGCCTCGCGGAGCCGCGTGAACTCCTGCCGCGCCGCGACCTCGATTGCGAGCTCGGAGCCGTCCGAGGGGCACTGGAACGCGTTGTCGCCGGCCGTCTCGGGGTTTGCCCGGAAGCCGATCGGCTCGATCATGAGAACCCGGCGCGCGCTCACGCGTTGAGGAAGAACTCGTGCTCGATCCAGAGCGTCCCGTCGCGACGCGTAACCGGCCGGACGAGGTCGGGGCGGACGAGCTCGGCAGGGTCCTTCTCCAGGTACGGATCGTCCTCGAAGAAGAGCTCGGTCACGAGATTGGGAAACTCCTCGGCGGAGACGATGACGTGGATGTGGGCCGGGCGCATGCCCCCGGGCACCGGATACGGCGCCGGTCGGATCGTCTCGAACCGGAACGTCCCATCTGCCGCGGCCCTGATCCTTCCCCGGAGCCGCCAGCCCGCTCCCGCATCGCGACCGGAGGGGGCGTCGTAGTGACCCTCCGAGTCGGCATGCCAGACGTCGAGGACGGCGCCGGAGAGTGGCGCGCCGTCACCGCCCAGGACGCGCCCCGCGACGGTCAGCCGATCCCCCCGAACGCCGTCGGCGATCGAGCTCCGGAAGGGAGCTCCAGGCCGGTAGTAGGGACCCGGTTCGGTCCGGGAGGTCGACCTGCCGATCACTCCAGGTATTCCGCCGGGATCGGGCCCGCCCCATCCTCCTCGTCCCAGACGACCCCCGCGATCCACCAGCGGCCGTCGTGGAGCACGAGCTGGAAGCTGTTGATCCCCCGGCCCAGGATCTCGTCGCTCCCCCAGAAGCGCTTCTGGTAGGTGCTGAAGACGTGGGCCACGTCGCCGTAGCGGACGACCTCGGCCGAGATCTGCTCTTCCACGAAGCCCTGGTCGTTCGCGCTGCCTGGCGCCGGCGAGACGGCCTCGATCCAGGCGATGAATTCCTCCACTGTCAGGACGTCGAACGATCCCTGGCGCTGCTCGGTGTTCGGGATGAGCCGCGCCTCGGGGAGGAAGAGGGTCCGGAAGCGGTCCCAGTCGAAGCCCTGGCCCGGCTCGTGGGCGATCGCCGCGTACCCGGCCTCGACGATCGCCTCGGGCGAGGCCACGTCTGCGGGGCGCGGATCGGCGGTCTGGGCGAGGGCCGGCGCGGAGACGGCCAGCGCCACGAGCGTGGCGAGTGTGGTGAGCGTGCGGATCATAGTTCCTCCTTCGGGAATGGTTCTCGTCATTTACTCTGAGGCGGCGTACCCGTCGGCGATCTTCGCCAGCCGGGCGTCGATCTCCGCCTTCGGGAGCCAGCGGCCGGCCACCATCACGCCCTCGATCGCTTCTACGTTCCCCACGTCGTCGAGCGGGTTCGCGCCGAGGAGCACGAGGTCGGCGCGCTGGCCCGGCGCCTCGGTGCCGAAGACGTCCTCGTTGTCGAAGTAGTCCCCGATGTTCCGGGTCCCGGTAACGAGGACCTGGTAAGGCGACATCCCGGCCTGGGTCATCCGCCGGATCTCGCGGTGGAGCGAGAAGCCGGGAACGCTGAACTGCTGCGGCGCGTCGGTCCCCATCAGGATCCGCACGCCGCCGTCGTGGAGCGCCTCGAGGATCCGCATGCGGGCCGCGATCCGCCGCCGGCTCTCCGCCGGGTCGTACTCGGGCGCCGCGAGCCGCGCCTCATGGGCGGAGATCCACTGCCGGACCTGCGCCGGGGGCGCGTAGCGGAGCTCGGGGAGCGATCGCAGGCTGTCCAGCGGGACTGTTCCGTAGAAGGTCTCCCACAGGATCTGGGTGGGGACGATCCAGACCCCGGCCGCGCGCGAGGCCGCGACGACCTCGGCGAGGGCCGCCTCGTCGAGCGACCCCTCGTGCGTGCCCAGATGGGCCTCGTAGCCGTCGATGTGGTCGAACGTCTCCTGCCCCATCTCGATCGCGTGGAGGAGACCGACGTCCTCGGGCACGTGGCCGCCGAACCGCGTCCCGGTCTCGGCCGCCACGCGCGCCATCGCGTCGTACTCTTCGCGCGTCAGCCCCGGATGGACCTTGAGCAGGTCCCATCCCTCGGCGGCCTGCTGGCGAGCCCGCGCTTCCGCCTGCTCGGGCGAGCTGATCGACTGCCCGCTGAAGGAGGGGCCGGCCAGGTAGAGGTTGGGCGCGACGATCTCCCCCCGTGCCGCGCGTGCCTTCAGGTCGAGCTGCCCGGGATGTCCCAGCATCCCGCGGACCGTGGTGATCCCGTTGGCCACGTATAGGAACAGGACCGACTCCACGTGATGGGCCGGGGCGTCCGGCGGCGGGATGTGACCGTGCATCTCGGCCAGACCGGGGATCAGGTACATCCCCCGGGCGTCGATCTCGATCGCCGTCTCGGGGAGGGTCAGCGCCGCCGTGGGGCCGACGGCGATGATCCGGTCTCCCTCGACGACCACCGTGTGGTCACGGAGCACCCGCTCCTCGTCCATCGGCAGGACGGTGGCGCCGACGAACGCCCGCACGGTGTCCACGGTCGCCGCGGCGGGCTCCGGCGTCGCCGCTGGGTCGGGCGCGCCGTCGGCGCACGCCGGCAGCGCCAGGAGCAGGGGGATGAGGGTGGTGGCGAGTCGGCCACGCACGGAGGCACTCCTTTCGCGGGGGTGACGGAAGAGCCGGGCCTGCCCGGCGAGGCCAGCCTAACATACGCGGCGAAGCGGGAAATCGTTCAATGGAGGACAGGTGACGGATGCCCCGATCGACATGACCGCTCGCGCCTCGAGGAGCCCGGCCGATCGGCGCCTCCTCGCCGCCGTCGTCGCCATCCTCGCGTTCGGCGCCGTCCTCCGGACGATCCAGTTCGGCGCGCTGGGATCGATGTGGCTGGACGAGCTCGCGATCGCGCTCAACGTGACCGAACGGAGCCTGGTGGAGCTCGTGCTCCGCTCGCTGGACCATGGCCAGGTCGCTCCGCCCGGGTTCCTGGCCCTCGCGAAGGCGGGGACCTGGCTCCTCGGAGACGGCGAGGCGGGTCCCCGCCTCTTCCCGTGGCTCGCGTCCCTCGGCGCGCTCGTCCTGTTCTGGCGCGTCGCGACCCGGGTGGTGGACGGGATCGAGCTCCCCGCGGGTCTCCTGGTCTTCGCGGCGAGCCCCGCGCTCGTCTGGCACGCCGCGATCGCCAAGCAGTACTCGGGCGACGTCTTCGTCACCCTGCT
>DATKCO010000133.1:0-2434 GCA_035513155.1 Gemmatimonadota bacterium
CGGACCTGCTCGAGCGGTTCGAGTCCGGCGACCGCCGCGCGCTCGCCCGGGCCCTGTCGTGGGTCGAGAACCAGCGGCCGGGATTCGAGGACCTCCTCCACGCGGTCCACGGTCGGCTCGGCCACGCCTACCGGGTGGGGATCACGGGGCCCCCGGGCGCCGGCAAGAGCACGCTGACCGAGAAGTACGTCCAGGGGCTCCGCGAGCGGGGCCTCCGGGTAGGGATTCTGGCCGTCGACCCGAGCAGCCCGTTCACCGGCGGCGCGCTGCTCGGGGATCGGATCCGGATGCAGGACCTGATCCTCGACGAGGGGGTGTTCATCCGCTCGATGGCCTCGCGCGGTCGCCTCGGCGGGCTCGCCACCACCTCGCTCGAGGCCGCCGACCTCCTGGAGGCGTTCGGCTTCGACGTCGTCGTCCACGAGACGGTGGGCGTGGGGCAGACCGAGCGCGACATCGTCAGCGCGGCGGACACGACCGTCGTCGTCCTGGTGCCCGAGTCGGGCGACTCGATCCAGGCGATGAAGGCCGGCCTCATGGAGATCGCCGACGTGTTCGTGGTGAACAAGGCGGACCGGCCGGGCTCCGACAAGCTGGCGCGCGCGCTCAAGGCGACACTGGGACTGCGCGCCGCGTCCCGGGACGGCTGGGAGCCGCCGATCCTGCGCACGGTGGCGGTCGATGGAGAGGGGCTTGCCGAGCTCTCCGACGCGATCGAGGCCCACCGGGAGCACGGCCGACGGAGCGGGGCGCTGGAGCGGAAGCGGCTCCAGCGGGCCGAGGAGCGGGTCCGCGACATCGTCGCGAGGCGCTGCGAGCGGCGGGTGTGGGTCGAGCGCGGCGGGGAGGAGCGGCTCGCCGCCGGGCTCGACCGGATCGCGGCTGGGGACACGACCCCCTACGCGCTGGCGGACGAGATCGCGCGCGCCGCCGACATCGACGATTCGAGCGAGATAGGAGGAGAGGCACGATGACCCGGACGATCGAGGACACGCGGACCGGCGACGGCGGGCGCGTCACGACCGCCGCGAAGGACGGCTCGACGCGGATGGCGCGGCTCGAGGAGCGGGTTCGCGCCTGGGAGGAGCGACGCGCCGGGCAGCCCGTGCGCGACCTCGACTTCACGACCACCTCCTCGATGGAGGTGGCGCCGATCTACACCCCGCTCGACACCGCGGGGATCGACCCGCTCGAGGACATCGGTCTCCCCGGCGAGTATCCCTACACCCGCGGGGTCTACGACTCGATGTACCGGACGCGTCTGTGGACGATGCGGCAGTTCGCCGGCTTCGCCACCGCCGCCGAGACGAACGAGCGGTACCACTACCTCCTCGCGCACGGCCAGACCGGGCTCTCGGTCGCGTTTGACCTCCCAACCCTCATGGGATACGACTCCGACCACGCGATGTCCGAGGGCGAGGTCGGGGTGTGCGGCGTCGCGATCGACTCGCTGGCCGACATGGAGCGGCTGTTCGAGGGGATCCCGCTCGACGAGGTCTCCACGTCGATGACGATCAACGGCCCGGCGATCCTCTTCCTGGCGCTCTACGTCGCGGTCGCCGAGAAGCAGGGCGTCGACTCGACGAAGCTACGCGGCACGATCCAGACCGATCCGCTGAAGGAGTACATCGCCCAGAAGGAGTGGTGCTTCCCGCCGGAGCCGCACCTGAAGATCGTCGTCGACATGATGGACTGGTGTACGCGGAAGGCGCCGCTCTGGCACCCGATCTCGATCAGCGGTTATCACATTCGTGAGGCGGGGTCGACCGCGGTCCAGGAGCTGGCGTTCACACTCGCCGACGGGTTCACCTATGTGGAGCGGGGGATCGCGGCCGGACTCGACGTCGATTCCTTCGCGCCGCGGCTCTCCTTCTTCTGGAATGCGCACAACGACTTCTTCGAGGAGGTGGCCAAGTACCGCGCCGCCCGCCGCATCTGGGCGCGCCACATGAAGGAGCGGTACGGGGCGAAGAACCCGCGCTCGATGCTGATGCGGTTCCACACCCAGACGGCGGGATGCTCGCTCACCGAGCAGCAGCCGGAGAACAACATCGTGCGGACGGCGGTCCAGGCGCTGGCGGCCGTGATGGGCGGGACGCAGTCGCTCCACACAAACTCGATGGACGAGACGTTCGCGCTCCCGACCGAAAAGGCGGTCAAGATCGCGCTCCGGACCCAGCAGGTGATCGCCTACGAGTCGGGGGTTGCCAACGTGATCGACCCTCTGGGCGGCGCGTACTTCGTCGAGGCGCTGACGAACCGGATGGAGGAGGAGGCCGAGGTGTACTTCCGCCAGATCGAGGACATGGGCGGCGTCGTGGCCGGGATCGAGGAGGGGTTCTTCCAGCGCGAGATCGCCGAGGCGGCGAGCCGCTACCAGGCGGAGATCGACGCGAAGCGGCGGATCATCGTCGGGGTCAACGAGTTCGTCGAG
>DATKCO010000134.1:0-12328 GCA_035513155.1 Gemmatimonadota bacterium
CTCGAGGAGGCGCCGGTCCTCGAGGAGATGACCGACCTCACGAACTACGAGCGGAAGTACCGCGCCGAGGGCCGTCCCATCCACCGCTCGCGGTGGGTGCGACGGGCGACGCGGCCCGGCGCGTAGCGCGGCTTCCGCGTCCCCCGGTACCTTCGCGCCATGATCCTCGTCACGGGCGCCACCGGCTTCGTCGGCAGCGAGATCCTGCGGCGCGCGAGCCTGCGCGGCTGGCGGGTGCGCGGGCTGGCCCGCCATCCCGACCGGGCCGAGGCCCTCGGCCGACTGCCGCACGTGGAGCTGTTCCGCGGCGACGTCACCGATCCGGGGGAGCTCGACGAGGCGATGGAGGGCGTGACCGCGGTCGTCCACCTGGTCGCGATCATCGCCGCGACGCGCGAGCAGGGGTTCGAGGAGGTGAACCTGGGAGGCACGGTGGCGACGCTCGACGCGGCGTCGCGGGCGGGCGTGCCCCGCTTCGTCCACATGAGCGCCCTCGGCGTGGAGGAGGGCCGCGACGTCACCGAATACTTCCGCACCAAGTGGGAGGCGGAGGAGGCCGTTCGGAAGAGCGGGCTCTCGACGACCGTCTTCCGGCCGTCGACGATCTTCGGCCGCGACTCCGAGTTCTTCCGCTTGCTGGCGACGGCGCTCCGCTGGAGCCCGGGGGCAATGCCGCTCCCCGGCGGGGGCCGCCAGCGGCTCCAGCCCGTCTGGGTGGGGGACGTGGCGGAGTGCTTCCTCCAGGCCGCCGGCATGGAGCGCTCGCCGGAGCCCGCCTACGAGGTCGGGGGGCCCGAGGTCCTCGAGCTCCGCGACATCGTGGGGGCGCTCGCCGCGGCGACGGGCCGTCGCCGGCCCCTGATCGTGCCGCTCCCGGTAGGGCCGCTCAAAGCCCTGGCGGGGATCGGCGAGAAGGTCCTCCCCCGCGCTCCCGTGACCGCCGACCAGCTCCGCATGCTCGAGCTGGGGAGCGTGGTGTCCCCCGGGGGCGCCAAGTCGCTCCTGCGCGACTTCGAGATCGAGCACGCCCGGCTGGCCGAGAAGGTGGGCGAGGGGTTCCCGTGATCCGCGCGCTCGTCGCCCTCGCGCTCCTCCTCGCCGGTGCCGCGCCCGCCCGCGCGCAGGCGCCCGTCGGGCCCCCGGAGTGGCCGGGCGCGGCGTTCTTCGCGGCCCACCGCCAGGCGTTCATGGACCGCATGGAGGGCGGGATCGCGATCTTCGCCGCCCAGCCCGAGATCCCGCGCAACGACGACGCGAGCTACCCGTACCGGCAGGACAGCGACTTCTGGTACCTGACCGGGCTGGAGGAGCCGGAGTCGGTGGCCGTGCTGCGGCCCGGAGCCCCCGCGGGAGAGCGGTTCGTCCTGTTCGTCCGGCCGCGCGACCTCGCGCGGGAGATCTGGACGGGCCACCGCGCCGGGGTGGAGGGGGCGCGGGAGACGTACGGCGCCGACCGCGCCTACGTGGTCGACTCGCTGGACGTCGTGCTGCCGCGCTTCCTGGCGGGAGAGGCCGTCGTGTACTGGGACTTCTCGAAGGACCACGCGTGGGCGCAGGAGGCGCGGCGGCGCCAGCTCCAGGAGTGGGTCGAGGCCGACTCGACCGCCGCGCGACGGCTCCTCGCCGCGGGCGACATCCTGGACGATCTCCGGATGATCAAGTCCGAGCGCGAGCTCGCGTACCTGCAACGGGCGATCGACATCACCGGGGCCGCCCAGCGCGCCGCGATGGCGGCGATCCGGCCCGGCATGCACGAGTTCGAGGTCGAGGCGCTGATCGAGTTCGTGTTCCGCGCCCACGGCAGCCCGCGGGTCGGATTCAACTCGATCGTGGGGTCGGGCCCCCACTCGACGACCCTCCATTACGAGGAGAACCAGCGCCGGATGGAGAGCGGCGACCTGGTCGTCATGGACATCGGGACGGAGTGGAACTACTACACGGCGGACATCACCCGCACGGTGCCGGTGGACGGGACGTTCAGCCCCGAGCAGCGGACGATCTACCAGATCGTGCTGGACGCCCAGCGGGGCGCGTTCGACGAGGTCCGGCCGGGCGCGCGGCTGCGGGACGTCCACGCCCGCGCGGTCCGGCTCGTGACCGAGGGGTTGATCGGCGCCGGGCTCCTGTCGGGGACGGTCGAGGAGAACCTGCGGTCGGGCGCTTACCGGGAGTTCTTCATGCACGGCACGAGCCACTGGCTGGGGCTCGACGTCCACGACGTCGGCTCCTACGGCGAGCCCGGCGTGAAGGACGCCTCGCGCGTCCTCCGGCCCGGTATGGTCCTGACCGTCGAGCCCGGCGTCTACATCCGCGCCGGCACCGAAGGGGTCGATCCGAAGTGGTGGAACCTCGGCGTCCGGATCGAGGACGACGTCCTGGTGACCGCCGACGGGCATCGGGTGCTGTCGGAGGCGAGCCCGCGGGAGATCGCCGAGATCGAGGCGCTCATGGCGGGCCGGGGCCTGCCCGAGGTGGTGCCGTAGATCCGCCCCGTCGGAGAGTCGCCAACGATCGGACCGCGGCGCATATTTGACGTTCATGCGCGCGTCCCCTGTCCGCCTGGCGGCTCTCGCCGTCCTTCTCCTCGCCCTGCCGGCCCGGGCCCAAATCTCCGCGGGCGCTTCGGGAAGCGCGGTGTCGGGGGCGTCGTCGCCGCTCATCAGCGTCGACGAGCTGGTCGGCCACGTGACCCACCTCGCCTCCGACGCGCTGGCGGGACGCCGGGCGGGCACGCCGGGTGCCGAGCGGGCGGCGCGCTACATCGTCAACGCGCTGAGCGAGGCGGGGCTCCGGCCCGCGCCCGGCTACCCGACCTACCTTCAGACGTTCGACTTCCCGGTGGGCGTCGAGCTGGGGCCGGACAACCGGCTCGTGCTCCAGCACGGGAGCCGGCTGGGGACGAGCTTCCAGCCGGGCCGCGACTTCCTCCCGCTCGCCGGCTCGGCGGCCGACCGCGTCATCCAGCCGGTCGTGTTCGCCGGCTACGGGATCAGCGCGCCGTCCATCGGATGGGATGACTACGCCGGGATCGACGTGGTGGGGAAGGTCGTCCTGGTCCTGCGCCTCTCGCCGGAGGGGGACAAGCCGGCGAGCCCCTTCGGCCGCTACATCTCGGACCGGTACAAGGCGGCCAACGCGCGCGCCCACGGGGCCCGGGCGATCCTACTCGTCAACGGCCCCGCCACCGAGGAGATCGACCGCCTGATCCCGTTCTCGGTCGACGAGGAGCCGGGATCGCTGGGGATCGTCGCCCTGTCGGTGACGCAGGGCGTGGCCCGGCGGATCGTGGCCACGGCCGGCGAGGACCTCTCCATGTGGCAGCACCTGATCCATCGCGCGAACCAGCCTCGCAGCCGGCCGATCGAGAACGCGGTGCTGAACCTGCGCGCGGACCTGAGGCCGCGGCTGAGGACCACCCACAACGTGATCGGGGTCGTGCCGGGCCGCGACCCGCGCTTCGCTCACGAGATCGTGGTCGTCGGCGCCCACTACGACGGGCTCGGGCTCGGCGGCACCGGGTCGCTGGAGCCGGTCCCCGGCGAGGTCCACAACGGCGCCGACGACAACGCCAGCGGGGTCTCCGCGCTGCTCGAGCTCGCCCAGTTCTTCTCCTATCCGACGAACCGCCCCGAGCGGTCGATCGCGTTCGTCGCGTTCGGCGCAGAAGAGGAGGGGATGCTGGGGTCGGCCTGGTTCGTCTCCCACCCGCCGTGGCCGCTCGCGAACATCGTCGCGATGGTCAACATGGACATGATCGGCCGTCTCGGCGAGGAGCTGACCGTCTACGGCGTGGGCTCGTCCGAGCGCTGGTCGGATCTGCTGCGGGAGTCCAACCGCGAGGTCGGCGCGCCGATCGTCGAGATGGCCGAGGGGTACGGTCCCTCCGACCACGTCGCGTTCTACCTGCGCCAGATCCCCGTGCTCGCGTTCTTCACCGGCGTGCACGCCGACTACCATCGCGCAACCGACGACGTCGAGCGGCTGAACGTCGAGGGCCTCCACACGGTGACCCGGCTCGTCCGGCAGGTCGTGGACCGGCTGGCGGGGACGATGGACCGGCTGGCGTTCGACCCGCGGCAGTTCGAGCCCCGCCGGATCGACGAGCCGGTCGAGGACTCCGAGGAGCGGCCGCCGCTGAAGATCGGCGTCGTGCCGGGGCCGGCCGACGGCACCCCCGGCGTCCCGGTCGACGCCCTGATCGAGGACTCGCCGGGCGTGCGCGCCGGCGTGCGGACGGGGGACCGGATCGTGCGGGTCGGCGCGCGCGAGGTCGAGACGATCTACGACTACGTCCGTGCGCTCCGCGAGGTGCCGCCCGACGCTCCCTGGCAGCTGGTCGTCGAGCGCGACGGCGAGCGGCGGACGCTGACGGTGGGTCCGGTCGAGGCCCCGCCCGGGGAGGCCGAGTGAGGGCGGCGGTGGCGGCGGCGCTCCTGCTCGGCGTCGCCGCCTGCGCCAGCGCGCCGCGCGCCGCCGGCGGCGACCCGGCGCCGGCCATCCAGCGGGTCCTGGACGAGCAGGTCGCGGCGTGGAATCGCGGCGACCTGGAGGCGTTCATGGACGGCTACTGGCGGAGCCCCGACCTCGTCTTCACCTCCGGCGGCAACGTCCAGCGCGGCTGGCAGACCACGCTCGACCGCTACCGCGCGACCTACGGGAGCTCGCCCGAGACGATGGGCCGGCTCGCCTTCTCCGACCTCGAGGTCCACCCGCTCGCCGACGGCGCCGCCTGGGCGCTCGGCCGCTGGGAGCTCGACCACGAGGGCGACACGATGGGCGGCGTGTTCTCGCTGGTCCTCCGGTCGGTGGCGGGGCGGTGGGTGATCGTCCACGACCATACCTCGCGGTCGGGCGGTTGAGAGTTTCGCCCGTCGCGGCGCGGCGAGTTATATTCAGAGTTTGGCTGGAATGACCACTGTGGAAGGGTTCGATCAACCGGGAACTGTATCGATGGAGCGGATGAGATGCGCAGATTCACGACGATCCTGAGCACGATCCTCGTCGCGGCCCTCTGGGCCTGTGGTGGCGAGGCGGGGGAAGACGGCATGGACATGGCCGACACGTTGGCGATGGCCGACCACGACATGGATGACATGGACAGTGGCGCGATGAGCACGCCCGACTGGATGACGATCGACGCCACGGCCCAGACGGTGACGATGGACATCCGCGCCGGCTCCACCGACGCCAACAACTACTGGAACTATAACGGGATGTACGCCGGCCACGGCTCGATCTCGGTGCCGCAGGGCTACTCCGTGACGATCAACTTCACCAACGCCGATCCGACCCAGCCCCACAGCCTGGGGATCGACGAGGCCCAGGAGAGCTGGCCGGCGACGTTCGACGCGCCCGAGCCCGTCTTCGCGGGCGCGATGACGCCGGATCCGCTGGTCGGCACGGCCACGAACGGCACCGCCTCGATCACGTTCGTGGCGAGCGCGGTGGGGGACTACTCGCTGGTGTGCTACGTTCCGGGCCACGCGGTCGCGGGGATGCACATCCCGTTCCTGGTGACCGAGGGCGGCACGCCGGGCGCCAGCACGATGTAACCTGGATCCATCCGGATCTCCGCCCTCAGGGGCGGATCGAGGGGGCGGGCTTCGGTCCGCCCCTTCGTCGTTTCCGCCGCGCGAGACTCTGCCGGCATCGCGTATACTCCCCCGATGGTCGAGCCCCCGATCGAGCAGCGCCTGGCGGCGCTGGAGGCGCGGTTGGCGGCCCTGGAGCGCCGGCTGGGGGTGGAGCCGCGGCCGGGGGCGCCGTCGCCGCTGCAACCCGCGCCGCCGCCGATCCGTGCTTCTGAGCCGCGTCCCCCCGTCGTCGCGCGGCCCCGCTTCGAGCTCTCGGCCTCGACGGTCCTCGGCTGGGCGGGAGCGGGCGCCCTCCTCCTCGCCGCCGCCTACTTCGTCCGGCTCGCGATCGCCGAGGGATGGCTGACCCCCTGGATCCAGGTGTCGGGAGCGGCGCTCGGGGGAGCGGCGATGATCGGGGGGTCGTTCGCGCTCCGCCGCCGCGACCCCCTCTACTCGAGCCTCCTCGGTGCCGGCGGGATCGCGATCCTCTACGTCGCCGTCTACGGGGCGCACGTCTATCACGGCCTGGTCGGCGCGCCGCTCGCGATCGTCGCCGCCGGGGCGGTCGCCGCGCTCTCGCTCGCCCTCCACGCGGTCTTCCGCGAGCCGATCTACGTCGCGTTCGCGCTCGCGGGCTCGTACGCGACGCCCCTCCTCCTGCCGCGGGCGGGCGGTTCGGTGCTCGATCTCGCCCTCTACCTCGCCGTCTGGAACCTCGCCTACGCGGGGTACGCGGTGTGGACGCGGAGCCGCACGACGTACCTGGCCGCCCTCTACGCCTCGCTGGTCGTCTTCGAAGGGGTGTGGCGGGACGAGTACGGGGGCGCGAGCTGGGGCGTCGCGGCCGCCTTCCAGCTCGGGCAGTTCCTGCTCTTCGCGGCCACGACGGTGGCGGTGGCGGCGCGGATCGGGCAAGGGATGAGCCGGGTTGTCGCCTGGGCCCACTTCCCCGCCCTCCTCCTCCTCTACGGGATCGAGTGGGCGATCCTCGCCCGCCACGCGCCGGAGGCGGCGCCCTGGGTCGCGGTCGGCTTCGCCGCGGCGGTCTATGGAGCCTGGGCGGCGGGCCGCGCCGCGCTGGGGGGCGGGACACCCCCCGCGGGCGCTGTTCCAATGGATTGGAAGAGGGAGGCGCGGGAGTATCCGGATCCGACGCCCGACTCCCCCGCGCTCACCATGGCCCACGCCTTTGCCGCGATCGTGCTCGTCCACGCGGTCTATCTCGAGCTCGTCGCGCCGGAGTGGCGGCCGCTCGCCGCGCTCGCCGTGGCGGCGGCGGTCGCGTTCGGCCCGGCCGGCCTGCGCGTCTGGCCGTGGATCGGGACCGCGGCCTTCCTGTTCGCGGCCGGCTACGGGAAGCTCATGTGGGCGTGGACGCTCGACGACCCGGTCGTGTCCCGGAGCGCGCTATCGCTCGCCTACCCCGCGCTCCTCTACGCGCTCTACGCCGGCACGCCCCGCGGCCTCTGGCGGTGGGCCCTCCTGCTGGCGGCCCACGCGATGGCGCTCGCCGCGGCCGCGTGGCTGGTCGGGGAGTGGCTGGGAAGCCCGGACACGACGGTCGAGCGGCTCTGGCTCTCGCTCGCCTGGGCGGCGATCGGGCTCGCCTGGCTCTTCGTCGCCACCGCGCGGGGGGACCACGCGCTCGCCCGCTCGACGCTGGGGATCTTCGCCGCGTTCGCCCTCAAGGTCGTCTTCGCCGACCTCGACCAGGCGGGCCCGCTGGTCCGCGTCGGGATCCTCGTCGTCCTCGGCCTCACCCTGTACGCCGGCGGCTGGATCTACCGCCGGGTGCTGGAGCCCGTCACTCGAATACGATCGTGACGCGGAACGGCGCGCTCTCGTTGCCGGCCGCGTCGATCAGGATCAGGTCGACGACCACGGTCCCGGCCTGACACGTCGCCGGCGGGGTCTCGTCGCACGAGGCGAACAGCGTGAACGACCCGCTCGACCCGGTCGCGAGATCGTCCACCGGGACGTCGTCTCCGGGTGGCTCGAAAGCGTCGTCGGGATCGGAGATCTCGACGATCCGGAGGAGGAGGATGTCCGCGTCCGGGTCCGCGTAGGCGATCATGAACGGGGTCTCCGACCCGCCCGCCGTGGACGCGACGATCGGGTTCGGGGTGACCGAGACGATCCTCGGCGCGGCGACCCGATCGACCGCCGCGAAGGGGCTGAACGAGCTGATCGCGCCGCCGAGGCGCCCCGGGGAGGCGGGCGAGAGCGAGCCACCCGGGCCGTCGCAGTCGAGGAACGGGGCGTCGGCGAGCGGCAGGACCTCGATCGACTGCGGGTCGTCGGGGTCGGGGTGCGCGACCCGGAGCCGCGCCGCGACGTCCGGTTCCGGCGCGAACGGGTCCGGCGGGTCGACCACGCAGAGGCCCACCACGCCCGCCTGCGTCAGCGTCACGCCGGCGGGGAACGTCTCGATGCGGTAGAACCGGGGGTACTGGTCCAGCATCGTCGGCAGCGGCCCGTCGCGATCCTCCGGATCCCCGGTCTCGGGGATCCGCTCGATCGTGATCAGGGTCTTCCCCGACAGCGCTCCGGCGGGGATCTGGACGCCGGCGTTGCCGTTGCCGGTCACGACCGTGCCGCCCGATCCGTCGATCACCCCCACCGCCCCGTCCGCGGTGAACGCGGCGCCGGGGATGGCGGGAATCGTGAGGCCGGCCTCGTCGGCGACGTCGTTGATGAGCGTCGAAAGGGCGTCCTCGGTGGTCGGCGGCGCGGCGCCGTTCGGGTCGAGCAGCGCGCCCGCCGCCGCCTGGGCGCCGCCGAACGCGACGAAGTCGAGGAACGTTGACTGCGCCGTCGCGGTCTGCCCCGCGTCCGCCTGCTCGAGGACGTTCTCGACGCGCGTGGTGGCCGACGCGCGCAGGTTCCCCTCGGGGAAGAGGGCGTCGATCTGGGCCTGGATCGCGGCGGGAACCCCGGGGTCGCCGGGCGGTGTCGGCCCGTCGCTCGAGCAGGCGGCGAGGGCCGCGACCAGCGCGAGGACGACGAGGCGAGCGAGCGTCCGGCGGTGACGTGTCATGACGGGACCTCCTCAGATTCGGGACAGGTAGCGGGCGGGCTCGCCGACCTCGGCGGGGCGGATCGCCCCGGCCGGCCACGCCACGCGCGGCCACTCGACGACCCGGCGGACCTCGACGTCGATGCCGTCCGACCAGTGGGCGACCGGCGGCCCGTCGGGCCGCTCGATCCCGGCCGCGGCGAGCAGATCCTCGGAGACGGACTCGACCTCCACCGCGCGGAGCGGGAATGGGTCGTGCCGGACCCGCACGGTGCCGATCGACCCGCGGCGCACGACCTGGAGCGCGTACCGCTCGACGAGGAAGGCGTCGAGCGAGCCGGGAACGGCGGTGCCGAGCGGGTCTCCCACGCGATAGCGGACCTCGAGGCCGGACGCTTCCGGCCCGCGCCGCGCGCTGCGGAAGACCTCGAGGTCGCCGTCCCGCTCGCGCGCCATCCGCGCGTGGTGGTACGGGAGCCCGTAGGCGAGCCGTGCGCCCGCGACCGCCAGCCGCGACGAGGCGTCGAGCGAGAAGAACCATACGCCAGGCTCTCCGCCCGGCAGCCGGACGTAGGTGCGCGCGTTCGTCGCGCGGAAGCCGAGACCGAGCCCCTCCGGCACGAACGGCGGGCGGGCGGTGATGTCCATCGCGAGGATCGACACCCACGCCTTTCCGTCCCGGAGGTCGAGCGGCAGGTCCCCGGGGACGGCCGGCCGGACGGCCGCGTAGGGGGCGGGCCAGTGGAGGAAGAGGAGCCGGCGCCATCTGTGGAGCCCCTCGAGGAGCCCGCCGGAGCTCTCGGGTCGGCCGTTGGCCGGTTTTCGCGTCGCTTCCATGCGCTCTACCTTATCGTCTCGGGGCGCGCGCCGCCGCCTTTCCGCGGGGGCGCCGACCATGATAATCGGGATGCAACCTTCAGGCCCCCTGGCGTCACGGATGGGGTGAACCCCGTCCTGGAGGAAGCCATGCGAGCATTGTCCGGCGCTACCGTCCTGGTGGCCGCGATCCCCCTCGTCTTCCCCGCCGGCCTCCCCGGTCAGAGCGCGACGGCCGCGATCCGGTACGGCGAGCCGGTCCGGCTCCCCGTCGCCGAAGAGATCGCGCTCGCCCGGAGCGCGGCCCCGTCCGCGGTCTCGGCCGACGCCACCGTGCTCGTCCTCGAGGACGGGGCGAAGCGGTGGGTGACGGCCGTCGAGGGGACGAACGGCTCGACGTGCTGGGTCAGCCGCTCCTGGGAGGAGAGCCTCGAGCCCCACTGCTTCGACCCCGAGGGGTCGCGGACGATCCTGCCGATGCACGTCGCGCGGGCGGAGATGTCGTTCGCGGGCGCGACGAAGGAGGAGGTCGATCGCGCGATCGAGGCCGGCGTCGCCGAGGGGCGCTACCGCTATCCCTCGCGGCCCGCGATGTCGTACATGCTCTCGGCAGGGCAGGTCCTGGTGAACGACGACGGGAAGACGGTCGGCCCGTGGAAGCCGCACCTCATGCTCTACTGGCCCGGTCTCACGAAGGCCGACCTGGGCGCGGCCGGCGAGGGGCCGGCGATCGACGCCTCGGTGATCCTGGTCGACGAGGGGACCGACGAGGCGTGCCTCGTCGTCGTGGTGCCCGATTTCGTCGCGCCGGCCGCGGTGGCGGCCGCGGAGTGAGGGGTCCCGGCGCCCGGGGGGAACGCCGCTGACCGCGGCGCCCGACGACCACGCGCTCGCCGCGCGGTTTCTGGCGACCCGGGACGAGGCCGCGTTCCGCGCCCTCTACCGGCGCCATGGAGGCGTCCTCTGGGGGGTGGGGCTCCGCTCAGCGCGCGGGGACGAGGAAGAGGCGCGGGAGATCGTGCAGGAGACGTGGGTCCGGGCCGTCGAGGGGCTGGAGGGGTTCCGCTGGGAGTCGAGCCTCCGGACGTGGCTCGTCTCGGTGGCCCTGAACGTCGGACGCGAGCGGGCGCGGCGGGCGAACCGCGAGACGCCGCTCGGAGACCCGCTCGGAAATGTCGAGATGCCGGTCGAGGCGATCGACCTCGGCCGCGCGATCGACGCCCTCCCCGACGGCTACCGGGAGGTCCTGGTGCTCCACGACCTGGAGGGGTTCACCCACGAGGAGATCGGGGGGCTCCTCGGGGTCGCGGCCGGCACCTCGAAGAGCCAGCTCCACCGCGCCCGCGCGCGAGTGCGGGCGCGACTCGCGGCGGCGGAGGGAGGCGCGCGATGAGCGACGAGACGCCGAACCGCGATCCCCGCGTCGAGTGGACGGAGGCCGAGCGGGCCGCGCTCGACCGCCTCCGCGCCGCCGGGCCGCCGGCGGACCTCGAAGAGGCCGTCGTGGCCGCGCTCGCCGCCCGGGGGCGGATCGCCGGCTCCGGAGGTGGCGGCGGGGACGTGGGCGTCCCCCGGCGCCGTGCCCTCGGCTGGGCCGTGTTCGCGGCGGCCGCCTGCCTCGCCGCCTTCCTCGCCGGGCGCGCGATCTCCGACCGCGGCGCCGGGGTCGAGCCGGCCGCCCGGATGGGGACCTACATGGTCCTCCTCTACGAGGACGCGTCCTACCGAGCCCCGGCGACCCCCGAGGCGCACGCCGCGCGGGTCCGGGAGTACGCGGCCTGGGCGGTCGATCTGCGGAATCGCGGCGTCGAGATCCGCGGCGAGGAGCTGGACCCCGCGGGCGCGCTGGAGGGCCCGGCCGGTGTGCTGAGCGGCTTCTTCCTGCTCGAGGCCCCGAGCGCCGAGGCGGCCGAGGAGATCGCCGGCACGGTCCCGCATCTCCGGCACGGCGGCACCGTCGTCGTGCGCCGGGTCGTCGAGCACTGACCGGAGGTCAGCCCGCCGTCCGCACCGCCACGCTGAGACAGGTCGCGACGTTCCCCACCGCGTGGGCGAGCCACGGCCCGAGGATCAACCCGGACCGGATCCGCGCCCACCCGAGGACCAGGGACGCGACGAACACGATCGGCAGGATCGGCCACAGCTCGGGCATCGCGACGAGGACGAGGAGGTGCGGCAGGAGGAAGACGAGCGCCTGGAGGAGGTTCGCCCACAGGAGGGGGAGCCGCCGCCCCAGACTCCCCGCGATCAGCCCGCGGAAGAGGAACTCCTCGGCGAAGCCGGTCTTCACGATCCCGTAGAGGAGCGCCATCGTGACCGACGTCCCTGTGAGGCCCAGGCCGACGAAGGCGTGCTGGGCGGACGCCTCGCGAGTCATCGGCTCGAGGGGCGGCGGGAAGAGGACGAGCGCCGCGACGGAGACGGCCGCGAGGATCGCGCAGTACGCGATGTAGCGGGTCTCCCCGACCTGGAGCCCCGCCCGCCGCGCCACCTCCGGGAGCCGCCGCCCGTGCCGCCACCGGTGCCACGCCCAATAGACGAGGAACGGGATCCCCGCCAGGAGGAGGACGTTGGCGATCGCGGAGAGAAGGGCCTCGACGAGCACGCCTCTTTCTACTGCCGCACTCCCGGCGGAGTCAATCCCTCAGGGGATCCCTGGCTCGGGGGGACCGACTGACCGGTCGCACCCCCTGTTCCAATCGATTGGAACAAGGCCCCCGAGGAGTGTGTTTCCCCGCCGCGGCACGCCTCCGCGGCGGCCCGGTCCTGTCTTTCCTCACCCCGTTTCAGGAACCATTCCCGATACTTGACTGATTCACTCCGGATTGATACTCTCTCTCAACGATGCGGTTCACGACCCAGGCCGAGTACGGGTTGATCTGCACCCTGCACCTCGCGCGCTTCGGCGCCGGGGGGCCGG
>DATKCO010000135.1:0-108595 GCA_035513155.1 Gemmatimonadota bacterium
TGTGTCTTCTTCCCCGCCTGGACCAGCTTCTCCCCGGCCTTCCGCTTCGTCCGGCCGTAGGTCTCCTGCGCCTTACCGACCTTCTCGACCGCCTTGCCCCGGACCTTCTGGACCTTCCCCTTCGCCTTCAGGTCCTTCCGCCCGGACACCTTGCCCGCCGCCTCGCGCAGCTTGCCGGCGGCCTGCTGGACCTTGCCGGCCGCGCGCTTGACCTTGCCCTTGCGCTCGTCCCTGCTCGCCATCGATCTCCTCCCGTGCGAGTTCGCCGTCGCGTCTTCTGCGGGATGAATATAGGACGCCGGAGAGAGGAAGGGCCGTATCCGATCGGACAGGCTCGGAGCGCGGGGGCCGCCTACCAGCGCCGGGCGAACCCGAGGCCGAAGAGCCAGTCGGCGGAGGCGTCGGTGAGACCCGCGCCGGCGCGGAGGTCGAGCTGGGCATCGGGGCCGAGCCCCAGGGTGAGACCGCCGTCGACGTAGGCGGCGTCCTCGGCCGCCGGTCCCGACGGGGCCAGCCCGTACAGCTCGAGGAACGCCCCCCAGGGACCTCCGAGCGAGCGGCCGAGCGCCACGCTGCCGACCGCCTGGTCGAATCGCTCGCCGCCCTCCTGCGGCCGGCCCCAGCCGGCGTTGGCCCCCAGCGACCACGACTCCGACAGCTCCCACCCGAGCGCCAGCCGCGCCTCGGGCTGCCAACCCGGTTCGCCGATGTCGTCGTCCCCGGTCGGAACGGAGGTGGAGATCAGCAGGGCCCCGTCGGGGACCGCGGGCGCGCGAGCGGCGAAGAGGAGGACCTTGAGGCCGAGCCCGGCGTCGTCCAGACCGGAGGTCTCGCCGCCGTCCCCGTCGTCGGCGGACACCCAGGACCCCGGCTCGACCCGGGCCTCGAGCCGATCGCCGATCCCGATCCGGAGGAGCATCTCCCCGAGGGAATGCGCGCGCGCGTCGCCCGCCCCCTCCACCGTCCACCCGCCCTCGAGCTGGACGCGCCCCGCCCCCGGCACGGCGGCGCTCTCGGTGAAGTCGGGGCGGTCGGTGACGAGTGGGTCCGCTTGCGGGAAGACCGTCGACGGGAGAGCGAGGAGCCAGACCAGGGCCCAGAATTTAGTCATACCTAAACTTTGTCGGGTCGGGCCGCGTGTCAAGGTGCCACCGGCGGGCCGCTCTCGGCGCCTTCTACCGCGGCCCCACCCAGTCCGCGACGAAGACGTTCGTGTCTCCCTCCTTCGCGCCGTGCCGGTTCGAGGCCCAGACGAGCGTCCGGCCGTCGGAGCTGAACATGGGAAACGCGTCGAAGTCGGGATGGAAGGTGATCCGCCGCAGGTTCGAGCCATCGAGGTCGATCAGGTAGAGGTCGAAGTTCCGGCCGCGCGGATCCGCCAGGTTGCTGGCGAAGACGATCCGCTCGTCGTCCGGCGCGAAGTAGGGGGCGAAGTTCGCCGCCCCGTTCGCGGTCAGCTGGCGCTTGCCGGAGCCGTCGGCGTTCATGACCCAGATCTCCATCCGGCTCGGCCGCACGAGGTTCGCGGCGAGGAGCGCCTGATAGTCGGCGATCTCCTCGGGCTCGGTGGGGTGGTGCGCGCGGTAGACGATCTTCGATCCGTCGTGGGAGAAGAACGGGCCGCCGTCATAGCCGACCTCGTGGGTCAGCCTCCGGACGTCGCTTCCGTCGGGGTCCATCGTGTAGATCTCGAGGTCGCCGTCCCGCACCGAGGTGAAGACGATCCGCCCCCCATCCCGGCGGAACGTCGCCTCCGCGTCGTAGCCGGGCGAATCGGTGAGACGGGTGAGACTGCCGCCGTCCGGGTCCGCCCGGAAAACGTCGTAGCCCGGATGGATCGGCCACACGTATCCGCGGCTGTAGTCCGGCCGCGGCGGGCAGGCCGGATCGACCAGGTGGGTGGAGCTGAAGACGATCCCGTCGCCCTCCGGGTAGGTCCAGTAGGCGCAGGTCGTGACGCCCGCCCCGGTCGAGACCATCCGCCTGTCGGACCCGTCCACGCCCATGGTGTAGATCTGGTCGCACGCCAGCGAGTCTGGCGTCGCCTGGAAGACCAGCCGGCGGTCGTCGGGGGAGAAGTACGCCTCGGCGTTCTGGCCTTCGAAGGTCAGCTGCCGGAGGTTCGCGAGGTACGGCTCCTCGCCGGCCTCCGGGGCGTGACCGACGGCAGGCGTCCAGGCCGCGGGACCGCCGGATGGAGGCGGCGACCCGCCGGCATCGCCGGCGCGGCCGGCGCACGCGACGCCGGCGAGGAGCGCCAGGGTGGCGGCGGCGAGGATCGGACCCGACCTTCGTGGCGTGTTCATCCATACCCCCTGACGAAACGGGACGCAGCGATAATGAGGACTCTTCGGATCCTGTGGGCGGCGCTGGCTCTGCTGGCGGCCGCGGGCCCCGCGGCGGGACAGTCCGCCGCCGAGCGATGCGACCCCAATCTACCGCCTCCCCCCGCGGGGCCGCCCGTGACCGCGAGCGAGATCTGCGCCACGATCGCGGTGCTGGCGGCCGACTCGATGGAAGGGCGCCGGGCCGGCACCGAGGCCGCCGACCGGGCCGCCGCCTGGATCGCAGGGCGCTTCGCCGCGATCGGCCTCGAGCCCCTCGGGGTGGAGGGTGGCTGGCTCCGGCCGTTCACGTTCCCCGCTTCGCTCCTCCGCGACCCGCACGGGTCCGCCGCAGGCAGCGCCGGCGGAACGCTCGCCTCGGCGAACGTCGTCGGGGCGGTCCGGGGCACCGACCCGGCGCTCGCCGACCAGGCGGTCGTGATCGGCGCCCATTACGACCATCTCGGCCGGGGCGGGCCGGGATCGCTCGCGCCCGGCGACGACGCGATCCACAACGGGGCGGACGACAACGCGTCGGGCGTGGCGGGAGTGATCGAGCTGGCGGAGTGGTTCGCCGCCCATCCGCAGCCCAGGACGCTCGTGCTGGCCGCCTTCGGCGCGGAGGAGCTGGGCAACATCGGATCGGGCGCGTGGGTGAAGGATCCCCCGTGGCCGCTCGACCGCACGGTCGCCATGATCAACCTCGACATGGTCGGTCGCTTGCGGGAGAAGCTCGACGTCCACGGGACCGGCACGTCGAGCGCCTGGCCCGGGCTCCTCGACTCGCTGGCAGCCGATCCCGCGCTGCCCGCGATCTCCCGCGTGCCCGACGGATTCGGCCCCAGCGATCACGCCTCGTTCTACGGTGCCGGGATCCCCGTGCTCGCGCTCTTCACCGGCGCGCACGAGGAGTACCACCGCCCCGGCGACGACCTCGAGACGATCGACGCCCACGGTGAGGTACGGGTGCTCGCCCTCGCCGCGGGGATCGTCGCGGCGGTCGCCGACGGCCGCGAGATCCCGTACGCCGAAGCCCCGGTCACCCTGCGGCGGGCGGTCTCATTCCGGGTCGGTCTTGGGGTGATCCCCGACTACGGATACGCCGACGGCGGGCTGCTCCTGGCGAGCGTGCGCCCCGAGGGCGCCGCCGGCGCGGCCGGCCTCCGGGCGGGCGACGTCGTGGTCCTGCTGGCGGGCCGGGACGTCGCCGACGTCTATGCCTACACCGAGATCCTCGCGGCCCTCGAGCCGGACGTGCCGGTCGAGGCGGTGGTGCGCCGCGGCGGCGAGACGTTCACGGTCATGGTCACGCCCGTGGCCCGCTGAGGGGATAGCGCGCCCGTCCTCACGACTTCCGGATCGAGATCCGGCCGTTGACGGTCTGCAGGTTCAGGCGGCCACCGCCCGAGCCGATCGTCCCGTGCACCCGCTTCGGGCCCCAGCGGCCGGCCTCGACGGTGAGCGGGAAGTCCGACGAGAAGTCGCCGTTGACGGTCTCCGCCGAGACCGACGCGTTGGCGGCCGCCGGGAGCGTCAGCGTGATCGAGCCGTTGACGGTCTGGAAGTCGAGCGTCCCGCTCCAGCTCGCGCTGCCGGCGGTCGCCTGGATCGAGCCGTTTACGGTCTGGGCCTGGACGGTGCCGCTCGCGGCCACCTCGATCCCCCCGTTCACGGTGCTCACCCGGACGTCGGACTGCAGTCTCGCGGCGTCGATTCCGCCGTTGACCGTCGATCCCTCGAAGACGACGCCGGCGGGAACCGAGACCGTGAAGTCGACGACCACGTCGTTTCGCTCCATGTCGCCGTCGCGCTTCCCGTCGGAGTCGCGACAGCGGTTCACCCGCCCGCCGCGCTTCCCGGGATAGACGGCGCAGACGAGGATTCGGTCGACCTGCTCCACGACCTCGATCTCCACCTCGCTCGGGTCGCTCCGCTCCCCTTTCTTCAGAGCCACGATCTCGACCGTGCGTCCCGACGCGGGGCGCGCCTCGACGTCGCCGTTGATCCCCCGCACCTCGAGCGTCCTGCCGGCCGCCAGCTGGCCCGACCAGCGGAACGTCTCCTGCCGCTGCGCGTCCGCCGGGCTCACGGCGGCGAGCGAGGCCGCGAGCAGGCCGACCGCCATCCATGTCGTGCGTTTCATCGCTCTCTTCCCCTCTCTCGGGTTCTTCGGATCTCTCACGGCTCACCGGTGCGGCGGATCCGCATCGTGCCGTTGAACGACTCCAGCTCCACGCGCGCGTCGCCGGACCCCAGGATGAAGCTGAACTGCTTGCCCTGCCTGGCCTCCCGCAGCGTCACCGGGAAGCCGGTCTCGAGCGTGCCGTTGAACGTCGAGGCGGTGAACGTGGCGGCGGCGTCGGCGGGCAGAGCCAGGTCGATCGACCCGTTGTGGGTGCTGAAGCGGTACCAGCCGTCGGGCCGGATCGAGCCCTGGTAGCTCACCGAGCCGTTCACCGCCTCTCCAGTGACCCGCCGCGCGTCGATCCCGCTGAGGCGGATCCGTCCGTTGACGGCCTCCGCCGTGACGTCCCCCCGGATATCGGTCAGTTCGATCCCCTGGTTGACGGACTCCGCCTTCACGTCACCCCGCGCGCCGGTCACGACGATCGTCCCCTGGACGGATGCCAGGGCCAGCGTCCCCGCCCCACCCTGGACGCGGATGCTTCCGTGGACCGCGTCGATCTGCATCGGGGCGCGCGTTCCCGCGACATCGACGTCGCCATGGATCACGTCGACCTCGATCGGCATGTCGGTGGGGACCGTGACCATGTAGGACACCGGGTTCCCCGGATGGCCCGGGGGCTGGACCCCGACCTGGACCAGGGATCCGCGCGTCTGGATCTCCACCCGCGTGTTCGGGCGGTGGCTCGCCTGGACACGGACCGCGCTGCGGCCCCACGTGCGGATCGTGACGTCGCCGGCGTGATTCTCCACGTGGAGACGGGCTCCCTGCGGGGTTTCGACCGTGCGGTCGGTCTGGTAGGTCTGGGCGCGGGCGGTGGCGCCCACGGTCCCCCAGGCGACCGCTGCGAGCAGGAGTACTCGGGCCGGCTTCATGAAGGCTCGTCCTTTCTAGATGCTCGCTCGCGCGAGCCGGGTGGCTCCCTGCAGCACATCGATCTTGCGCTGCATGGTGTTCGCGAGATGGGTGTTCAGGTAGACGTCGTCCGGGTCCGACTCGAGGGCGCGTCGAGTCTGCCGGATGGCCCCGTCGATGATCGCCAGGTTCTCGTCGAACGCGCTGCGGGTGGCGGGGTCGATCCGGTCGCCCATCTCGTCGAGGATCCGCTCGAGCTCGGCGACGGCCGCCTCGTACTCGGCGAACGCGAGCGGCTCGGCCCCGGTGTCGGAGACGAGCCTTCCCGTGCCGACGGTCCCCGCGGGGGCCGTGGCCTCGGGCGCCCGGACCACGCCCGTCTCGGGCTCCCGCAAGGCGGTCCATACCGCGGCCGCCGACAGGAGCGCGACCGCGAGCGACGCCGCGACGAGCTGCGAGATCGAGAGCGTCAGGCGCCGCGGCCCGCGGCGGGATTCGAGGGCGACGACCTCGGGCCCGCGGCCCCGCTCGGCGATCCGACGGGCGATCCCCGGCCAGAGGTCCGTGGCGGGCGGCGCGTCGGCCACCTCGCCGGCGGCCGCCACGACGGCCCGCAGGTCGGCGACCAGGCCGGCGCACTCCGCGCACGTCGCGAGGTGGGCCTCTACCCGCCCGCGCTCGGCGCGCGTCAGCTCGTCGTCGACGTACTCGCTCAGAGTTTCGGTCGGATGCGCGTTCATGCCCCTTCCCTCAGGTCACCAGCTGCTGGCGCATCAGCATGCGCGCGCGGTGGAGCTGCGATTTCGATGTTCCCACGGTGATCTCCATCATCTCCGCGATCTCGTGATGCTTGTACCCTTCCACGTCGTGCAGGACGAACACCCGTCTGGCCCTTTCGGGCAAGCTCTCCAGCGCGGCCTCGAGGTCGACCTTCGACTCGGTCGGCCGCGGCCGGACGGGCGCGAGGCCGATCCGGGCGTCGTCGTCCTCGAACCGCTGCCGGTCCCGCTTCCGGGACTGCTGGCGCGCCAGCATCAGGTTGATCGCCACCCGGTGGATCCAGGTCCCGAAGGCGGCGTCCCCGCGGAACGTGTCGAGCTTCTCCCAGGCCCGCACGAACACGTCCTGGGTCAGCTCGTCCGCCTCCTGGTAGCCGACCATCCGCCGGGCCAGCCCGTGCACCCGGGCGGCGTGACCACGGTACAGCCGCTCGAAGGCCCGCGTGTCTCCCCCGGCCGCCAGCCGGGCGTCCTTCAGGTCGCCTTCCGGCGTCGACGTGTCAGCGCTGAGCGCCAGCAGGGATCCTCCGCGGCCCGGGTTTCCGTCTTGCACCGAATTGGATGGGAGTGAGGCGGGAAGGGTTGGAACGCGCCCGGGGGCCGAGGCCGGGCGCGCGCCGGATCGGCTGGGACTAGCGGGTGACCGTGATCGTGCCGGAGAGCGCTCCTCCGCACGAGTCGTCGAGCTCGACGGGGCCGTCGAAGCCGGCGCCGCCCGCGGCCACCGGGGCCGCGCCTCTGACCGTCCCCAGGCATTCGTTGCCCTGGATCTCGTAGGGCATCTCGAAACGGAGGGTATCCGCCGCGATGGTTCCCTCCACCGCGCCGTCCACGCGGACCGGATCGGTGACGATGAAGCTCCCACTCACGACGCCGCCCGGCGCGGTCGAGAGCGCCATCGTCCCGCGATAGGGCGTTCCTTCGACCAGGACGACCACCTGGTAGACACCGCTGAGGTTATAGGGGTAGCCCGACTCGCCGGGCTTCGGGTTCCCGGCGCACGCCGCGAGAGCGGCGGCGGCCAGGATGACGAGACGTGAGACGGTCGAACGCATGATTCCTCCGCGGAAGGCGGTGACAGGGCGTGGGAGCGGACGCACCCCCTCCCACTTTTCCTACGGGCCTCCTCTCCTCGCGGTTTCAGTCCGCGTAGGCCGGCGCCGGCAGCCCCTCGCGCACCTCGTCCCAGGCGATCGAGAGCACGTACCAGCGCGCTCCGTCGTGGATCAGAGTGATCGAGTTCACGCCGTGGGTGAAAGGCTCCTCCTCCGGCGCATGGCGGGACTCGTAGAAGCTCATCGCGTTGGCCACGTTGCCGAAGCGCTCGAGCTCCCGTCCGGCCTCCACCTCGTAGAACGGGTTCTCACGGAAATAGGCGCCGCCGACCTGCACGTACTCCTCGGGCGTGATCACCCGCACGGGAATCGACCCGTCGGGTCGCGGGACCATCGGGGACAGGGTCGCGCGCGGAGCGAAGAGCGAGCGGAAGCGGTCCCACTCGCGCTCTCCCGCGGGTCCCGAGATCACCTCGTAGAGCGCGGCAATGATCGCGTCGATCGACTCGACGTCGGCCGGATCCGCCACCGGCGGGGCCGGGGCCATGTCCTCGTCCTGGGCGAACGAGGTGCGGGGATGCGCGAAAGCGACCAGGATGAGCGAGAGCGCGCCGAGCGCGAGCATGCGATGCATGGGGGCCTCCGAGCGGTTGGATGGCGAAGCCGAGATCAGGATCGAAGCCGGTGCAGAAAGCTGCCCCCGCCACCCCGCCCCGTCAACGCCCCCCCTACCCCTCGCTCCTCATCGCCCGCCCTACCGGAGGTCGATCAAAACGGGTCAGATGCAAGGCGGGCGACGAGGGGATTCCGAGGCGCACTCAAGTGCGCCGCAGGAAGACACGAGGAGCCCAACGCCGCAGATGACCCGTTTTCATCGACCGACTTAAAGAGGGAGCCAGTAGGTAAACTTAACCGCAAGGACATTCTCCCCATCCGCCCCGAGCGTGTCGTACAGATCGCCCGCCCGGACGAACCGTCCCTCGTCGTCCGCGGCCGAGCGGTTCTGCTGCCAAACCAGGAAGAACGTGCTTCCCGGCCGCCACTCCCACCGCATGACGAGGTTGGAGCGGAACGAGAGCACGTCGAAGTCGGGGTTGCCGAGCTCCACCTCCGCGTCGCCGTCGGTGAAGGTCCAGTCACCCGACTCCTCGTCGCGGCTCGCACCCGTCCCCTCGGCCTCGCCGTAGATGCGCAGGTCGTGCGTGCGCGGCGCGGCCAGCTCACCGATGTCGGAGTAGCGTCCGGAGGCCGCGAACGGCTCGGCGTAGAGCTCGAGGCTGAGGTCGGGCGTGAACGAGAAGTTGGCCCGCACCGGGGTCGCGATCTCGGTCCGGTCGATCAGGCCGAACAGGTAGCGGCGGCCGAACGTCGCGTCGAGGCCACCGCTCCGCGAGGTGATGAACTGGCGCGGCTCGTGCCTTCTCATGTAGCGCGGCTGGATCGTCAGCGTGAGCCGGTCGGTCGGCTGCGTGGTGAACTCGGGATCGATCTGCCACACCCAGCCTCCCAGCCCATCCTGCCAGGTGTGTGAGCGGATCCCGTACCGGGTCGGCTCGTTTTGGTTGCTGAAGATCCCTCCCGCGACCCACCAGCCGCCGGGCAGCTCCATCAACGGCCCACCGCGCGTAGCGTTGTCGGACATGGTGGGGAGATCCCACCCGTGCTCGAAGAAGCCGTTCCAGAAGTTCGTCAGCGTGTAGTTCGTGTAGAAGCCGAGGTTCTGGAACCGGTGCACGCCATCGAAGTTCCAGTTGGCGTTCTGAAACAGGCCCACGTTCCACCGCCGGAGCCACGTGCCCGGCTCCCGGTCGTTGTAGCTCAGGTTCGCCCAGTTGTTGACGTTGTCGGCGCGGTTCAGCCGCCCCACGTCGTTGACCTCGAAACCCGGCGAGTCCAGCCACAGACCGCCGTTCCAGGTCCAGGTGCCGCTCCGCTTGCCGCCGCGGACGGCCGCCGACCAGCCGGAAAGGGAGGTGCGGGAGGGATCGAATTCCACGTGTGGCGCGTCGGGGCGCTGGAAGTAGTGGGTGCTCCGCTGCTGCACCCGCGCGATCGCCAGCGAGTCGCCACCCACCCAGCTGTAGCCCGCGTGGCCGAGGAGCTCGTACTCGCCTCCGTTGAACCGCTTGTTCCAGTCGAGCCCGCCCGTGAACGCGTTCTCGGTCAGGATGGAGGCCAGCGGGTCGCCCGCGTCGACGTCCCGCTTCATACCCGTCAACGTGAGACCGATGGTGGAGGCGTCGTCGCCGAACTGCTGCTGGAGGCGGACGACGCCGTAGGACGTGAGCGGCTCGACCCTCACATCCCGGGTCTCCTTGCTGACCACGTCGAACGCGCGCGCCTGCTCCTCGTCGGTGATCGCGCCCAGCGCGCCGACCGTGAGCCCCGACGGGAGCCGGCCGGTCAGCTTGGCCGCTCCCAGGATCGTCGTCGTGTTCGGCGTGTCGACGAAGTCGCCGTCGGCCTGCCCGTGGGGCGAGGCTCCGATCCGGCGGGAGTAGAAGTACGACGGGCCGTTGCCCTGGAAGTTCTGCTGGCCCTCGGTGAAGAACGGCCGTCGCTCTTCGAAGAACGTCTCGAAGGCCGACAGGTTGACTTCGGCGGGGTCGGCTTCCACCTGACCGAAGTCGGGATTCACGGCGGCGTCCAGCGTGAGGTTCGATCCCAGGCCCATCTTGAAGTCCACCCCCACCCGTGCGTCCAGGTCACTGCCGTCCCGGAACGGGTCGTCCGCGTCGAACAGCGCCTCGCTGGTGAACTTCGCCGAGCTGGCGAGGTAGGGCGTGATCTCGATCCGGCGGGACGCGGGGATCGACTGCAGGCCGACCAGGTCGGCGAAGCGGGACGCCCAGCCGGTCTCCTCGCGCGGGATCAGGACGAGGTAGGAGTCCTCGTTGCTGGCCGGCACGTAGCGGTTGACGTTGACCCCCCACACGAGATCCTGCGCGTCGTTGAAGCGCAGCTGGGAGAACGGGATCCGCATCTCCGCGGTCCAGCCGTCCTCGCCGATCTCGGTACGGGTTTCCCAGACGGGGTCGAAGGTGTAGTCGCGCTGGTGCTCGTTGTCGAAGGGATGGAAATAGTCGAGCCGGACGCCGGCCGCGGTGACCGCGAACGTGTACGCCGTGCGCCGGTCCAGATAGGTGTCGAGCGAGACGATCAGCCGCTCGGCGTTCCCCGGCTCATCGCGCCGGGTCATCAGGTCGCTGATCCGGCTCCCGCCACTCTGCATGCGGGCGCCGATGTACAGCGCGCCGTCGTCGAACAGGAAGGCGATCTCGGTCTGCGCTTCCGCCGGCTGCCCCTGGTCGGGCTCCTTCTGGACGAAGTCGGCGATCCAGCGGGCGGATTGCCACACCTCCTCGTCCAGCCGACCGTCGATCTGGGGAGTCCCGCTGCGGATCCGCACCGCCTCCACCTCGAGCCGGTCGCCACCCTTGGGCGGAGGGACCGGGGTCTGCTCCGCGGACGAACGCTCGTCGGGAAGGGGCTGGGCGAACGCGACCGTCGTGAGCATCAGAAGTGCCACGCATATCGTTTTCAATGTCGAGCGCATGTCCACCTTTCCTGGGTGCGTGATTGTCCGTTCAGGTCGTCAGGGCGTCGCCCCGGATCGCCGGGGCCTTCGACTCCGTGCATTCGCTCGACTCTCCGTTGCCCACGGCGGTCCCCACGGCGGCCGACCCCCCGGCCTCGAGGACCGCGCGGATGATCGGGGCCTGGACCACTGGCTCGGCGGCGGGTGGCGGAGCGGACCGGACCGCGCCTTCCCGCCGCGGCGGCCGGGCCCGCTCGACTTCCTGCTCGTCGGTCGGCGGCGGCGTCGGCCCGGCCTCGGGCAGCGCTCCCGCCGCGCGCGCGTTCGCGCTCGGGGGCGGGCCGATGAGCTGGGCGGGAGGCCACGCGTCCGGGCTCGCGGCCGTGCGCGCTGCCGGGTGCAGCGCCGCCAGGGGCACGACCAGGCACGCCGCGCCGACGCCGCTCCGCATCAGGAGACTCCGGGTGAGGATCCCGCGGGCTCGTCGTGTGTCGAGCAGCGCGGCCACCCGCTCCCCGAAGGCCGTGCGGCCCGCCATCGTCACGCCGAGCGTCCCGCGAGCCGCCGGCAGCATGCCGCGAGCCACGGCGACGAGATGGTCCGCGTAGTCGCAGGGGCTGGCCCCGGTCCCCAGGACGTGATCGTCGCACGCCTGCTCGCGCTCGGTGCGCAGCCGCCGCCCGGCGACCCACGCGAGCGGGTTGAACCAGTGGATCGCGCACGCGAAACGCGCGACGAACTGGTTCAGGTAATCGTGGCGCCGCACGTGGGCCAGCTCGTGCAGGAGCACGTCGCGGCGCAGCTCTGGCGACCACAGGATCGCCTCCGCCGGCAGCAGGACCACGGGCCGCGTCACGCCCCACACCATCGGCATCACCCGATCCGGGGACAGACGCACGGAGACTCGACGCGAAATCCCCATCTCGCCGCACAGCGCGGTGGTCAGGGCCGGGATCTCGCCGTGGTCGATCGCGGTCGAGCGGCGGGCGATCCACCAGACGCGGAACCGGCCCAGGACCACGCTCGCCAGCACGACGGCCACGCCCGCCGCCCAGACGGAGGCGATCCAGAAGCCCCAGTCGAAGGTGGCGACGCTCACGGGCGCGACCGACGGGTCGCCCGGAGCGACCGCCGGGATCAGGGCCACGCTCCAGCCCGGAAGGAGCAGGGAGAGCGCGGGGACCGAGAGCGCGCTCGCCATTCCCATGGTCCACACGGCGTGCCGGGTCGCGGCCGACCGTTCCCGGAGGAGGGCGACGACACCTGTTGCCGCGAGCAGAGCGAGGGTGCCCTTGATCGTGAGGTCGAGCAGAAACTCTCCCATGGGATCAGCGTCCCTCCTTCCGAGCCTGATCGATCATGCGCGCGAGACGGTCGAGTTCTTCCTGTGTGACATTGGACGATTCGACATCCAAAAGGGTTGCGACGGCCTCTTCCAGGGAGTTGTCGAAGAAGGTGCGGAGGAGGCAGCGCAGGGCGGATCGCCGGGCCGACTCGACCGACACGGTCGCGTGGAAGACGTACCGGGGACCTCGCTCCTCGTGCCGCAGGTGCCCCTTCTCCTCGAGCACGCGCAGCATCGCCCGCACCGCCGAGTAGCTGGGCGGGTCGGACAGATTCCCGCGCACCTCGGCCGCGCCGGCCTCTCCCAGCCGATAGACGATGTCCATGATCTGGCGCTCGCGACGGCTCAGCTCGCTGTGATGCTCGGTCCTCTTCGCCATCTTCGCCTCCGACGTTTCGACCCGGAGTCCCGGCCGCGACTTCGGCCATGTGCTATATTTTTAGCATACTGCTGTTTTTTATAGCATCCGGTCGATCGACTGTCAACGCTCGCCGGGGAAACCGCCTCCCGGGACGGCGGGTTTGTCACGAACGACGCCACCGGGCGGAAGCGCGTTCAAGCCCGTGGCGGGTCGCCCATGGAACGCGGTAGATTCCCCGCCATGGTCTACTTCCTGATCCCGGCGTACGACGAGGAGGGGACGGTGGGTCTCCTGCTCTACAAGATCCGGCAGGTCATGCGGGAGGTGCGGCGCGATTACCTGGCCGTGGTTCTCGACGATGGGTCGCGGGACGGCACCGCCACGGTCGCCGAGCAATACAAGCGGTTCCTGCCCGTCAAGGTGCTCCGCCACGCCGAGAACCGGGGCTTCGGTCCGAGCCTCGACCGCCTCCTGCGGGAAGCCGCGCGGCTGTCCCGCTACCCGGAGCGCGACATCGCGATCGTGATCGAGGGCGACTTCTCGCTGAGTCCGGACGCGGTTCCCGACATGGTGCGCGAGATCGAGGCCGGGGCGGACGTGGTGATCGGAGCCCGTACCCATCACGACAGCGAGCCGGGGGAGATTCCCTCGGGCAAGCGTCTCGGATCCCGCATCGTGTGCACCGTGCTGCGGGCGGTGATGCCACTGCCCGGCGTCGGCGATTACACGTCCACCTTCCAGGCGTACCGGATCGGTACGATCAAGCGGGCGATCGAGGCTCATCAGGAGAACCTGATCACGTCGCGGGACGCGGCCGCCAGCGTGGAGTTCCTGCTCCGTCTCGGCCGGCTCCATCCCACGTTCGCAGAGGTCCCCGTCCGCTGCCGCTACGATATCCGCCCCCGACCCTCCCGCTACCGATGGGTGCGCGCGGTGCGAAACCAGCTGAGCCTCACCGGACGGGTCGACCGGGTGGTCTCGATGCGCGCCTGACGGCTCGCACCCGAGGAACAAAGCCTTCCCCACTGCGTATTATCCAACCATGAAGCGCACACTGATCCTCCTCCTGGCCCTCGTGGCGTCGATCTCCGCTCGTCCCGCGACCGCGCAGACCTCCGCCGGGCTCCGGGCTCCGTTTCATCCGGGGGAGTCGATGGAGTACACGGTGAAGTACGGGATGGTGCCGGCCGGAACGTTGGAGATCCGCATCGAGGAGCTGGACACGATCGACGGCCGACCGGCGTACCACTTCGTGTTCACGGCCGAGAGCAACAAGGCCATCTCCTACGTCTACGACATCAACTCGATCGAAGAGTCCTGGTTCGACGCCCAGGAGTTCTATTCCTTGCGTTACAAGCGTCGCTCGACGGAGAACGACCGGACGCGGTTCAAGGAGTACTCCTTCGATCACGATCGGAACGTCCGGATCGAGCCCGACGGGGACGTCGAGCCGACTAGCCCGCGCGCCGTCGACCAGGTGGCGATGTTCTACTTCGTGCGCCTGCTCCCGCTCGAGCCGGGGTCGAAGTTCGTGCTGCGCAACCAGGCGGATCCCAACGACAACCCGCTGACGGTCACCGTGCTCAAGAAGGAGCGGGTCAAGGTGCCCGCCGGATCCTATGACACCTTCGTTCTCGACCTCGACGTCAAGACGGACGGCGGACTGTTCAAGAAGGGCGGGGAGAACCGCATCTGGGTGACGGCCGACCCCCTCCACGTGCCGGTCAGGATCTCCAGCAAGATCGGCCTCGGATCGTTCCAGGCGGAGCTGGTTGACTACGCCCGCGGCGCTCCCGTAACTTCCGCCCGCTGACGAGACGCGGGGCTGCCCGCGCTCAGCCCCTCGGACCCTAGCCCTCGAGCGCGTTGACCTCACGCTACCCAGCGGCCGATCTGGCCGCCGTCACGCCGCTCCCCTTCTCGCAACGTCACAACAAGGTTTCGATCGCCCAGTTCGGCGAGGTGCTCGAACATGCGCCCGCGGTCGAGCCGCTGATCGGAGCGCTCCCCGACATCCTGGCCGCCGCAGACCTGCGAGCCATCATCGACCGCTGGGTCGAGGCGGTGCACGACGCCCGGGCGGTGGTCGTCATGTGCGGGGGGCACGTGGTGAAGACCGGCTGTTCCCCGTTCCTCGTCGACGCCCTCGAGCGCGGGTGGATCACCCACCTGGCGTTCAACGGCGCCACCGCGATCCACGACTTCGAGATCGCCTGCTTCGGCGAAACCTCCGAGGACGTCGCCGAGAGCCTGGCCGACGGGACGTTCGGCCTGGCCGACGAGACCGGAGCCTGGATGGCCGCGGCCGTGGCGGCCGGCCACGCCGAGGGCCTGGGCTGCGGCGAGGCGCTCGGCCGCTGGCTGGCCGGGCGCGAGCCGGCCGTCCCCCATGCGCGGGAGAGCCTGCTCGCGCGCGCCTGGGAGCTCGGGGTGCCGCTGACCGTCCACGCGGCGATCGGCGCCGAGATCACCCACCAGCATCCGCGCTTCGACGGGGCGGCCCTGGGAGCCACCAGCCACCGCGACTTCCGCATCCTCGCCGCGTCGCTGCGCGATCTGCACGGGGGCGGTCTCGTCGCCAACCTGGGCTCGGCCGTCGTGCTCCCGGAAGTGTTCGTGAAGGCCCTCAATGTCGCCCGCCACCTGTGGCCGCCGCTCAAGGATTTCACGGCCGCGAACCTCGACATGACCCGGCACTACCGGCCGGAGATGAACGTCATCGGCCGCCCCGTCCTGGAGGGGGGCCGCGGATATCACCTGACCGGCCACCACGAGATCTCGATCCCCCTCCTGTACTACGCGCTGCGGGCGCGGCTCGACCGGTGAGCGTACGGGTCGCCGCTCTCGCCGCGCTGGTCGTGGTCGCCGGCGCGTGCACGTCGATTCCCCGCCAGGAACCGCCCCCGACGGTCCCCGCCAGCCGGCCACCGGTCGCAGGCGAGGATCGGGACGAGGGGGACTCCCTCCCCACCTGGCTTGCAGACGTCGCCACAGGCCCCCTCGCCCGCGCCCACTGGGGCGTTGCGGTGCGGGACCTCGATACCGGGCGCTGGGTCGCGCGCCACGCCGCCGACCGGTTCTTCGTCCCCGCCTCCAACCTCAAGCTCGTCGTGAGCGCCACCGCCCTCGAGCGTCTGGGGTCGGACTACACGTGGCGGACGAGTGTCTACGGGACCGCGCCGATCGGCCCGCGCGGGGTGCTGGAAGGCGATCTGGTCCTCTATGGCCGCGGCGACCCCAACCTCTCCGGCCGCCATGCCCCGTCGATGACCGCGATCTTCGAGGCTCTCGCCGACTCGCTCGTCGGCCGTGGGCTCACGCGGGTGACGGGCCGACTCCTCGCCGACGAGAGCCTGTGGGACGCCGACTACGTGCGCGGAGACTGGGCGAGCTACGACCTCCTGTGGTGGTACGCGGCGCCGGTCGGTGCGCTCGGCTTCAACGACAACTCGATCGACATCCGTATCCGGCCCGGCGCGGCCGTCGGCGATCCACCGATCCTCGAGGGCGAACCGGTCTCGTCGTTCTACACTCTCGACAACCGCGCGACGACCGGCCCCGTCGACTCCGAGCGCACGTTCGATCTGACCCGCGAGCCGGGCACCAATCGCGTCGTCGCCTATGGCTCGCTCCCGATCGATGCCGACGCCGACGTCGAGTACTTCGCGGTCGTCGACCCGGCCGGCTGGGCCGGGACCGTCTTTCGGGAGGTGCTGGCGCGCCGGGGGGTCGAAGTGGAGGGGGCGACGCGGACGGTCTCGCTCGCCGCCTCGTCTCCGGTCGCGGTCGGCGATACGGTGGCGCTCGCCGCCCACGCGGGACCGTCGCTGGCCCGCGTCGTCGACGCCGTCCTCGGACGGAGCCAGAACTGGCACGCCGAGCAGCTCCTCAAGACGATCGGCCGCGAGGTCGAGGGCGAAGGGTCGTGGCGGGCGGGCCTGGGGGTCGAGCGGCGGACGCTCGCCGCCCTGGGAGTGGACACGACCGCCTTCCTGCTGCGTGACGCCTCGGGGCTCTCGAGCGCCAACCTGGTCACCCCCGAGGCGCTGGTCGAGCTCCTCGTTGCGATGCGGGACCTGCCGACGGGTGAGGCATTCGTCCGCGCGCTGCCGGTCGCGGCCGAGAGCGGCTCGCTGCGGCGCCGGTTCGAGGGGACAGCCGCCGCGGGGCGGGTCCGCGCCAAAACCGGCTACATCGAGAACGTCTACGCGCTCAGTGGCTATCTGACCGCGCTCGACGGCGGGGAGTACGCGTTCAGCGTGATCGTCAACCAGACGGGGGGCGCCTCCGCCGTGGCGGCCATCGACCGCCTCGTCGTGGCTCTCGTAGAGGGACGGGCGCCGTGAGACGGCCCTTCCCGCCGCCCGGATACGTCCGTCGCCGGCTCGGCGATCACGACGTGGTCGCCTGGGAGAGCGTGATCGAGGCGGTCGAGCGGGCGCTCGCCGAGGCACCCACGCTCGCGCGCTGGGCGGCCGCGCGCGCCGAGCGCGAGGTCGCCGGCGGCCGGGGACCCGCCTGGCGGGTCGACCTCGGGGGGATCCCCGCGGCGGTCCGCCACTTCCGCCGCGGCGGCTGGATGGGGCCGCTCCTCGGCGATCGGTACTTCGACCGCCCACCGCGCCCCTTTGCCGAGCTGGAGGTCAGCGAGGCGCTGCGAGCGGCCGGCGTTCCGACCCCCCGGGTCCTGGCCGCGGCGGTTCTGCCCACCCGGCCGGGCTACCGTGCCGATCTCGCCACCGCCTGGATCACCCCGGGCCTCGATCTGGCCGCGCTCCTGCGGCCCGGTCTCTACCCGGACGAGGCGCGCGCCGCGGCCGTCGAGGCCGCCGGGCAGACGGTCGGTCGCGCCCACGCGGCCGGCCTCGACCATCCGGACCTCCGCCCGCGGAACCTGTTCCTGCGGCCGCTCGATCCCGAGCGGTGGGAGGCCTTCCTCCTCGACCTCGATCGGGCGCGCCTGACGGGCGCGGCTCGCGCGAAAAAAAAAACCTCGAGCGGTTCCGGCGCTCCGTCGAGAAGGAGCGCCGCGCGGGCCGCTTGAGGTGGAACGCGCCCGACGAGGCGGCGTTCGGTCGGGGTCACGCGCGGGGTTACGCGGCCGGCGGGGGGACCCCGGCGGCGTCGCCATGAGGGGGGGGCTCCGTGCTTGACGGCCAGCGAGCCGCCATCGTCCTGCTCTCGGCGATCGGGGACATCGTCCACGCCCTGCCGCTCGTCTCTTCCCTCAAGGCCGCCGCCCCGGGGCTCTCGATCGAATGGGTGACCCAGCCCGTCGCCGGCGAGATCGCCGGCCGGCATCCCGCCGTCGACCGCCTCTGGACGCTCGATCGCGGCCGCGGCTGGCGCGGGTTCCGCGACCTCCGGCGGGCGCTCCGCGGGCAGCGCTTCGACCTCGTCGTCGACCTCCAGGTGTACGCCAAGGCGAGCCTCGTCACCGCGATGCTCGACAGCCCACGGAAGCTCGGGTTCGACCGGCCGCGCGCGCGGGAGCTCAACTGGCTGGTGACGAACGAGCGACTGGCCCCGGGGCCGCCGCGACAGGCGTGCGAGCAGTATCTCGAGTTCGCCGATCACCTCGGCGCCCCGCGCCGCTACGAGTGGCCGCTGCCGCTCTCTCCCGAGGAGCGCACCGCGCAGGCCGCGTTCTACGCCGGCCTCCGGTCCCCGCTGGCCGCGCTCGTCGTGGGAACCTCCCGCCCGGCCAAGGAGTGGCCTGTCGATCGCTGGGCTCGGTTCGCCGAGTCGCTCCACGCGGACTTCGGGTACCAGGTCTGCATCGTGGGATCCGACCGGCCCGGCGAGCGGGCGCGAGCGCTCGAGATCGCGCGGCTCTCCCGTTCGCCGATCCTGGACGAGCGTCGGGACGACCTCCGGCGGCTGATCTGGCTCCTCGACGGGGCAGCGCTCGTCGTGAGCCCCGACACCGGGCCGTATCACCTGGCGGTCGCGCTGGGGGTACCGAGCATCGGACTCTACGGGTATACGGATCCCGCCCGGGTCGGTCCCGGGCGTCGCTTCACCGAGCTCGTGGTCGACGCCTTCCACGATCCGGGCGAGGCGTGGCACCCGCCGCGCACGGGCTACCGCGGCGCGCGGATGGAGCGGATCGAGACGGGCCGCGTGATCGAGGCCGTCGAGCTCGCGCGGGCTCGCTACCCGCGCGCAGTCGGCCGATCGCCGAACCCCTCCGACCTCACCGACGACGCCGGGTTGCCGGAGGGCGGAGGGTCCTCGGCGCCGTAGGTGGTCGCGAACTCCCCGCCCCCGGTCATCCGCTCCAGCCACGCCATGCCCGCCAGGAGCGCGGCGCTCCCGAGCAGCAGGAGCGCGACCACCCCCGCGACGACCAGCGCGGGGCGGGCGTCCGGCGTTCGGACCGGGAAGGCGAAAACGACGAGCGAGAGACCGTTGAAGGCGCTATGGAGGAGGATCGAAGCCCACAGGGAGCGAGTCGTCAGCACGATCCACGCGAGCAGGAGCCCGAGGAAGAAGGTCGGCAGGATCTGCCACGGGTTGTAGAAGTGGAAGAAGGCGAAGAAGGCCGCGGTCCAGACCGTTGCCGCTCGCGGCCCGATCCGCCGCGCCAACCCATGGAGGATCAGGCCGCGGAACAACCCCTCCTCGAGCAGCGGCGCGAGCACGACCGCCACCCCGACCGTGAACAGGAGGTCCGCCTCGTCGCTGATCCGCAGCAGGTCGCGGAGCAGCGCCTCGAACTCCGGCGGCACCGGTACGATCCGCTGGACGATCACGTACATCTCGCCGAACACGGTGACCGCGCCGATCAGGATCAGCGCGAGCGGCGCCAGGACAGCCGGAGAGAGGGGGCGGAAACCGAGTGCGCTCCGCCACGGGCGCCCGCTGCGGCGGAGACCCCACGCGATGGCGCCGGCGAGCGCGAGCTCGGTGGGGAGCGCCATCTGTACGATCTGGGGCCAGTCCGGGAAGAGGGCGATCGTCGCGACCGCCAGCAGGATGGCCGCCAGCAGCGTGCCGGCCAGCAGCCATGCCGTGCTGCCCAGACTGGGGTACGGGTCTTCTCTCACATCGGCTCGGGCTGCAGGTGGGGCAGGGCGGGACGCGCGGCAATCTATCCCGCCCTCCGCGGCCCGCGCTACACCCGGGCGTTCAACCGCCCCGCAGCGTCAGGTACACCTCGCGACCCTCGCGCTCGACGCTGAGGTTGATCTCGCGGTTCTCCTCCCACGACTCCCGCAGGCGTCGCTGGGCCTCGACGACGTCGCTCCCCACGGCGCGGCCTTCGATCGTCCGGAGGAGGTCGCCCTGCCGGACCCCGGTGCGATCCGCGGCCGAGCCCCGGTCCACGTAGGCCACGAAGATCCGGCCGTCGTAGCTCGCTCCGAGATCGAGCCCGAACGGGGTCCCGCTGAGCCCCTCGCCGGCCGGCCCCGCGGGCTGTCCGGTCACCCCCGCGCGGCGCCGATGGTCGTCCGCCACCTGGAAGATCGCGCTGCCCCGCGGGTTGTCCTCCAGCCACCGTGTCAGCGGCGCGGTCCGCGAGAGCCGCCGGTCACGGGCGAGCGCCTGCGTCACGAACTCGTGGTTGGGGTTGTAGGCGCGCCACAGCTCGCGCCCGGTCGCCCGCTCCAACCGGTCGCGGCCCCACAGGTCCTCGAGCGCCGTGTACGTGACCCAGTTGACCAGCGCTTCGCCCTCGAAGGTCCCCGGCGTCATGAACGGGTGCTCGTAGGCCGCCGCGAGCGAGCCGCCGGGGGACACGGGCGGGTCGTCGAGGAGATAGTGGACGAGCTGATGGGCCAGAAGCAGCACGCGCAGATCGTCGTCCCGGGGCACCTCCGCCGAGCCGCCCGGGCCCTGGACCGCGTCGAGGGCCAGGACGAGCGGATACTCGATCGACACGACCGGCCACGTGCGGACGAGGTAGACCTCGATGTCCCGATACGGCCAGGGAAGGCCCGCCACGTCGGCAGCGCGAAGCAGGAAGAGGGGCCCCTGCCGGTCCCACCAGTCGCGCAGCTCGTCGTCGTGATCGTGCACCCACGCGATGTCGTCCTGGAGGACGCGCGGATCGCCGCCGTAGCGGGCGGGATACGCGATCTCGAGGAGCTCCTCCGCCGAGGAGCGCAGGTGCAGGGCGGGCGCCGTGCCCGTCTGCCCCGCCGCCGGCGCCGTCAGGCCGAGCAGCAGCCCGAGCGCCAGTATCGACCCTTCCTTCCTCCGCATATGACCTCCTTCTGGTATCCTGCTATATTCCCGTTTCCGCGCGCACTTTGCGCACAACATAGCCCACCGCCCGGGGTTCCACCGTTGCCCACCGTACAGGAACGAGACGTCATCCGGACGATCCGGCGGGTCAAGGATCCGGACAGCGACAAGGATCTCATCTCGCTCGGCCGCGTCAAGGAGTTGACCGTCCGCGAGGGCGAGGTGGCCTTCAAGGTAGTGGTCGACCCCGACCGGCCGCTGTCGGAGACCGTCCTCAAGGACCTGCGCTCCCTGCTCGAGGACCTGGACGGCGTCCGGACGGTCGCGATCTCGCTCCAGCAGGAGTCCGGGGCGGCGGGCGGGCCGATGAAGCGTCCCGCCCCGCAGCAGCCGATCCCAGGCGTGGCGCACATCCTGGCCGTGGCCAGCGGCAAGGGAGGCGTCGGCAAGTCCACGGTGGCCGTCAACCTGGCCCTCGCGATCGCCGCGGAGGGACACCGGGTCGGGATCCTCGACGCGGACATCTACGGGCCCTCGCTTCCCACCATGATGGGCCTGAAGGGCGTCCAGCCGAGAGTCGTCGAGAAGCGGATCCAGCCGGTGGAGAAGCACGGCGTCCATGTCATGTCGCTCGGCTTCCTGGTCGAGGAGGACACCCCGATGGTGTGGCGGGGGCCGATGGTCCACTCGGCCGTGACCCAGTTCCTGCGTGAGGTCGACTGGGGCCAGCTCGACTGGCTGGTGGTCGACATGCCACCCGGCACCGGGGACGCCCATCTGACGCTGACCCAGGCGGTCCCGCTCGACGGGGTGGTCATCGTCACGACACCCCAGGACATCGCGCTGATCGACGCCCGGAAGGGCCTGAAGATGTTCGACAAGGTCGGCGCTCGCATCCTCGGCATCGTCGAGAACATGGGCACCTTCGTGTGCCCGGACTGCGGCGCGGAGCACGAGATCTTCTCGCGGGGGGGCGGCCGCGCCACGGCAGAGCGCTACCAGGTCCCCTTCCTGGGGACGATCCCCCTCCACCAGGACATCGCGCCGTCCGGGGACGAGGGGGACCCGATCGTCCATGCCCGCCCCGACTCGCCGATCGCGGAGCGGTTCCGGGAGATCGCGCGCCGGATCGTGGCCGGCGCCTGACCCCGTGGCCGAGCGGGGGTCCAGCGGGGAGGGCGGAGAGCGGCGCGCGACGCCCGCCGAGGCCGAGAGCGAGGCCCAGCGACTCCTGGAGAAGCTGCTGGCGGCCGTCGATCCCGAAAAGCCGGTGGCGATCTACACCCACGACCAGCCCGACCCGGACTCGATCGCCAGCGCGTATTCGCTTCAGCATCTGCTCGGGCGGCGGCTCGAGATCGATTCGGTCATCGCCTACGGCGGCATGATCGGGCGTGCGACCAATCGCGCGATGGTCGAGCTTCTCGGGATCCGCCTGCATCAAATGTCCGGCATCCGGCACGAAGAGTACGGCACCCACTGCATGATCGACACGCAGCCCGGGACCGGGAACAACTCGATCCCGGACGACATCCCGATCGCGATCGCCATCGACCATCATCCGTCGCGCTCGGACGAGCGCCGCGCCGCATTCACCGACGTGCGCACCGAGTACGGCGCCACCAGCACGATGATGTTCTACTACCTCAAGGCCGCCGGCCTCGATCTCCCCACCAAGCTGGCGACCGCGCTCCTCATCGGGATCAAGTCCGACACGCGGGGCCTCGAGCGCGAGGCCAGCGAAGCCGACCTCCACGCGTACCTCGAGATCTTCCCGCGCGCCGATCTGACGCTCATGGCCAGGATCGAGAGCCCGCGGATCCCTCAGCGATACTTCGAGGCCTTCCACCAGGCGCTCGAGGTCAGCGCGCTCTACGACGGGGTGGTGGTCGTCGACATGGGCGAAGTCGAGAACCCGGACATGGTCGCCGAGATGGCCGACTTCTTCATACCGCTCGAGCGCGCCGACTACGCGCTCGTCATGGGGCGCCACGAGGGTCGGCTCTACCTGAGCCTGCGGACGCGCACCGACGAGCACGACGCGGGAGCGACGATCGCGCGAGTGGTCGGCGAGCTCGGCACGGCGGGCGGGCATGGAACGATGGCGGGGGCGCAGATCGCCGCCGACGGCGCGGACGTGGCCGGCGAGGTGCGCCGCCGTTTCCTCGCCGCGATCGGCAAGGACCCCGACGCCCAACCCCAGGCCCTGATCCGCAAGTAGCGAGGCGGGAAACGCCGCAGATGGGCCGCCCTCAGCGACCCCTAGTGATAGTTCTCGGTGCCGTGGACCTGGTACCGATCCCCCCGCCACACATACATCGCGCTCGAGCGCCCGGGAAACACGAGCTCGGCCGCCGAGGTGGTGACCTCGACCGTGCCCTGGCCGCCGACGACGCGGTACCGCCCCGGAGCGAGGACCCGCAGCCGGTAATCGGCCCGCGGGAGGGACGCGTAGAGTGCGTGGGGCTCGAACCCGGAGGGGGTCCGGTTGAAGATGACCAGGGCGGACTTTCCACCCCCCTGGAGCACGGCCGCGACGTCCGTACGACCGTCGCCGGTGAAGTCGGCGGACTGGACGAGCGCGGGGTCCGAGGCCAGCGACATGCGGGAGTCGTACGCCCGTACCGCGTCGCGCAGGGCGGCGTCGGGCACCTGGGCGCGAGCGCTCGGTCCCGCGAGGATCAGCAGGGCGATCACGAGGCTGATACGGAAGATCATGGGTTCAGCTCCAATCTGCGGCTTCCCGGCGTACGACACAACGTCCGGGCCGGGGCGCGGACACTCCTTCGGCCGGGCGCGGGCTCCCTCCCGTTGATTCTACCCCGTCGGGGCGGCCGAGTTCGACCCGCGGACGATTGGCGGCCCCACCCTTGCAGGGATACTTTTTCGCCATGCTGGACTTCTTGAGACAGCGTCTGGAGGACGACCGGGATTACCAGGTCCTGCTCGAGCGGGAGGAGGACGGGTCGTACGTGGCCACTTCCCCGGCGCTGCCCGGGTTCGTCGCTTACGGGCAGACGGAGGCGAGCGCCGCGCGCAAGCTGCGTCGCGCCATCCAGCGGAATCTCGAGGGATTCGCCGAGGACTACGACCGGTCCGTGAGCGCCACCGGCGAATACGTCAGCCGGCACAAGCACAGCCTCCACTTCGGCCTGCCGCTGACCACCGCGGCGAAGGTCGTGCTCTCGTCGCTCGCCCTGGCGACCGCGGCGGGGCTTCTCAAGCTCTCCCTCAAGCTCCGCGACCGGTGACCCCGCTCGCCCGCTAGCGCCCGACCTCGCGCTCCAGCGTGGGGGATGTTCGCCAGGTGTGCGCCGCCAGCGCCTCGGCCACGGCGTCCTCCAGCCCGATCGAAGCACCCTTGCCGCCCGGCATCCCGTTCGTGATCACCGAGAACGCCAGCAGCTCGCCGTCGCGCGTCGTCGCGTAGCCTGAGAGCGCAGAGACCCCGCGCAGCGTGCCGGTCTTCGTGCGGACGTTGCCGAGCGCGGCCGGGGCGTCGAGCCGCCGGGGATCGCCGTCGAGGCCCGCGATCAGCAGCGAATCGTAGTACTCGTCGAAGAGCGGGTGGGAGCGCATCACGACCAGGAGCTCGGCCGTCGTCCGCGCGGTGACGACGTCCCGCCGGCTGAGGCCGGAGCCGTCGTCGATGACGACCGAGCGGGTCGAGACGCCGAAGCCACGCAGCAGGTCGTGCACGACGTCCGCGCCATCGTCGAAGGAACCGTCGCCCTCGACCACGGCGCCGAGAGTCTTGAGGATCTGCTCGGCGAAGAAGTTCTGGCTGCGCTTGTTGACCACGCGCACGAACTCGATCAGTCGCGGGCTCGTGTGGCTCGCCACCAGCCGACGGGCCCGACGTGGCAGGAGGTCCCGGTCGTACACGACCTGGTCCCGGCCCGTGACCTCGATCCCGAAGCGCTGGAGCCGGTCCCGCATCACCGACAGGGTGAACACGGCCGGGTCCTCGACCGCGACCACGTAACGGACCGGTGTTCCCCCCACCGGGATGCGACCCCAGATGTCGTACCCGCCGATGTCCGGCCGGCGGCCGATCCCGATCGAGCGTCCACCCCGCGGCCCACTCGTCACCGCGCGGTTCGCGACCCTCAGGCCGTCGCTCCGGGGATAGAACGAGATCTCGGCCGGCGCCCCGACCGCCGGACCGGGCCGGATCTCCACCGTGACCACGTTGTCGTTGAATGACAGGGCGCTCACCCTGGCTCCATACCACCAGAGCAGGTTCCCGACCTCCCAGCCGCGCGCGGCCAGCTCGTCGTCGAAGAACGAGGCGTCCCCGATCAGACGGCCGGTCACGCGGCGAACGCCGGCGCGCCGCAGCTCGTCGGCGAACTTGTCGAGCACGTAGGGGGCGCTATCGGCGAAGAACCTCCCGGACAGAGACGGGTCGCCGCGGCCGACCAGGATCAGGTTGCCGTCGAGGACCCCACCGGGCAGGAGCGGGCCATCGGCGTAGACCGAAGTCGTGTACTGGAAGTCCGGGCCCAGCCTGTCGAGCGCGGCGGCAGTCGTGTAGAGCTTCATGTTCGAGGCCGGCAGGAGGGCCCGGTCGGCGTCCCGCAGGTAGAGGGGCGCGGAGCGGTCCACCGAGTAGACCGCCACCCCGATCGACCCCCGCCTCGCGCGCAGCACCGGATCCAGCGTCGAGGCGATGGCGGCGGGGCTCGCGGACGGCGCATAGAGCTCGTCCGGGCTCGTCCCCTGCGGGGTCTGGGCCTCGACCGGAACCGCCCCCGCCAGGACGAGCGCCAGCATCAGCATGCACACACGATTCATCGTCGCAGGTCGCTCCATCTCAGGCGTCGATCGCCTCCAGGGAGTGGCGTCCACGCTGCATCGCCGAGAGCAGGGCGATCAGCGACAGCCCCGCCACCGCGGCCAGGCCGCCCGCCACTCCTCCCCACTCGGTGGCGCCGGGGCTCCAGCCGAGCCACCGCGCCCTGAAGCTGTGGTACACGGGCCACGCCAGGATGGTCACCGAGAACAGCACCAGGACCGCGCTGAGCATCATGAACAGGATGCCGGTATAGCCCGCCGCCACCTCGGTGCCGTCCGACGCGTCGAACCGCGGATAGATCGCTCCCAGCCCCACCGCCAGCCCCACGATCGCCGCCGACAGGCAGAACACGGCCGCGACCGAGAGGACGCCGAGGAGCGTGGTCGTGTGGAGCATGCGGTTCGACACCACGACCAGGGTCTCGGCCACCACCACGAGGGGCAGGAATCCGCCCCAGAACTTGGCCCACAGCAGCTCGCGCGAGGACAGCGGGCTCGACCGCAACATCCATAGCGTACTCCCCTCCAGGCTAATCCCCGGCAACACGAACCGCGCCGCCAGGGCGGCCACGACCAGTCCCACCAGACCAACGTTCAGGAACGCCAGGAGGTTGCGCATGAAGTAGCCGGTACCGCCGGCCGCGTCCAATGGAAGCACCTTGAAGTTGTAGAGGTAGATCACGATGACGGCGAGCAGCAGGAAGAGCTGCGACCACTGGCCCGGATCGCGGAAGAACGTGGTCACGTCCTTCACGATGATCGCCCGCATGCCGGACGGGAACGGCCGGCTCGCCCGCGTGGTCGTGCCGCGCCACCACGACTGACGGGTCCAGCGCGGCTCGCGCGCCTCCTGGGAGCGGCTGAAGCCCGAGCGGAACCCCTCGCGGAAGACGAGCGCGGCGAGGAGGACGACGATCGCCGCCCCGAGGACCAGCGCGCCGCCGTACCACGCCACCGCGCTCCAGCTCGGCTCCGCGCCGTACAGCCCCAGCACCTCGCCCAGAATGCGGGATGCCCAGTACGAGGGGAGCCACGGGAGGGTCGGGCTCGACAGCTCGACCAGGTATTCCGCCCAGGTGCCGAACTCCTCGGGGCGGGTGAAGCGTTCGGGACGGACCACACGCGCCATCATCACGGCCCCGATGATGAAGAGGAGCGCGACAAGCGAGAGCAGGTCGCGCGCCTTTCGGGCCGGGAACAGGTTGACGAGGGCGACCGAGACGAGGATCCCCAGCCCGGCCGTGATCGCCACGATCAGCGTCATCACGAGAACGAGCGTGAGATAGTAGCCGGCTCCGGCGTCGAACACGCTCCCGTACGCGAGCCAGATCGGCAGGGCCAGGAAGACCGCCGTCCAGGAGGCGAACGTGGCGACCTCGACGAGCTTCACGCGGAACAGCCGACGCAACGGGACCGGCGCGACCGCGATCAGCTCGAGGTCGTTGGCCAGGAAACACTGGGACAGCGCGGTGATCAGGGACGAGAAGAGCAGGAACGAGAGCAGGACGAGCAGCAGGAACGCCAGCAGCTTGACGCCCAGCACGCGCCCCAGGTCGGGATCCACCAGCACGAAGTGTTCGAGCACGCGCGCGCTGATCCGGTAGCCCGCCGTCAGGAACAGGGCACCGACGCCCGCCAGGATGAGCGGCCGCCAGAACCCGCCCTTCCGCCATTGCCGGCGAGCCGCGAGGAACCGGGGAGCGAGCAGCGTCCTCAAGGGAGGGCCTTCCGGATCCGGCGCTCGGAGATGTCCTCGACGGCCGGGGGCGGCCCTTCCTCGGTCAGCCGCAGGAACACGGCCTCCAGCGATCCCTGCTCGGCCATCGCCTGACGCCGCAGGTCCTCCAGCGTGCCGCGCGCCACGATGTGCCCCTTCTGGATGATCGCCACACGGGAGCAGAGCTCCTGGGCGACCTCCAGCGTGTGGGTCGAGAGGAACACGGTCCGGCCCGCGGCCACGAGCTCGGTGAGGAGGGTCTTCATGACCCGCGCGCTCCGGGGATCGAGGCCCACCATCGGCTCGTCGATGACGACGATTTCCGGCTCGTGGATCAGCGCCGCGGTCAGCGCCAGCTTCTGGCGCATCCCGTGGCTGAACGCCTCGATCAGCTCGTCGATCCATTCGGAGAGATCGAACCGCTCGAGCAGCCCCCCGGCCACCCGTTCCACCCGGTCGGGCTCGAGCCCGTAGAGGTGGCCCACGAACTCGAGGAACTCGCGCGCGGTGAGCTTGGGATACAGGTATGCGCGGTCCGGGACGTAGCCCACGCGCCGCTTGACGTCCTCTGGCCTCTTGACCACGTCGCTGCCGGCGACCTCCACGGTGCCGGATGTCGGAAGGAGGATCCCGGTGAGGATCCGGATCGTGGTCGTCTTGCCCGCGCCGTTGGGGCCGAGGAAGCCGAACATCTCGCCCCGCTCGACCTCCAGGTCGATACCCCGCAGGACCTCGAAGTGCCCGAAGGTCTTGCGCAGCTGGCGACAGGAGATCGCGTTCATGGGATGGCCTCGCGCTCGGATAGCTCGCGGATCGCACGGCAGGCGATCGTTTCGCCCTCGGTCACGATCCAGTCGACCGGCACGTCGTGGGGCTCGACGGGCAGATTGTCCTGTAGCTGCAAGGAAAATGCCAGCGCGACCCTCGCGGCGTCCACCCCCGAGAGGAATCGGTCGTAGAGGCCCGCCCCGAATCCGATCCGCCAGCCGCGGCGGTCGAACGCCAGGCCGGGAACCACGACCAGATCCAGCGCGGAGTCGGCGACGGGCTCGGCGCGAGCCGGGTCGGGCTCCCACAGTCCCCGTCGCCCCTCGACCAGGTCCTCCAGCGAGCGGATCGCGTACGACTCGAGACGCGGGGGGTCCCAGCGGACTCGGGGGCACGCCACCGTCCTGCCTTCCGCCAGCGCGCGGCGGACGATCTCCCGCGTCCCGACCTCGCCTTCGACCGCGCCCACGTAGGTGTGGACGATGTCCGCTTCGCGCCAGGCGGGGAGCTCCTCGAGGCGCGCCGCGATCGTGTCCGTCCACGCCTCCCGGTCGAGCGAGCCGACGGCCCGGCGCTCGGCGAGCAGGCGCCGGCGGATCTCGGCCTTCGTCTGGCCGTCGGTCACGCGCCCGTCTTCAGGCGCGCCGGACCTCGAGCGTCAGCCCGTCCACCGCCACCACCTCCACCGAATCGCCCGGCTCCAGGGTCTCGTCGGCGCGCGCCTGCCAGATCTCGCCCCGGATCAGGACCTGGCCCTGAGGGTCGATCCGGCGGCGCACCACGGCGCGCTCGCCGATCAGGCCCTCGCGTCCGGTGGTCGGACGGGACTTCCATGTGCGCCACGCCATCCCCATGGCGAAGAGGAAGAAGCCCGCGGTCAGGAGGGCGGCCGGGATGATCACGCTCCAGCTCACGCGGAAGAGCGATCCCGGCGTGTCGAACAGCATCAAGGCTCCCAGCACGAACGCGACGACGCCTCCCACGGTCAGCAGCCCGTAACTCACCACCTTCACCTCCGCGATGAACAGGATCAGCGAGAACAGGATGAGCAGCACGCCCGCGTAGTTGACCGGCAGGGCCTGAAGCGCGAAGAACGCCAGGACCAGCGAGATCCCGCCCACGACACCGGGCAGGATCGAGCCCGGGTTCATCAATTCGAAGAAGATCCCGTAGATCCCGATCATCATCAGGATGAACGCGATGTTCGGGTTCGCGATCGTGTCGAGGATCTTGAAGCGCAAGCCCTTCTCGATCGTGCGGACCTCCGCGCCGGCGGTCCGCAGGATGGTCGTCCGGTCCACGAGCTCGACTTCGCGTCCGTCGATCTCCGCCAGCAGCGCGGAAAGGCTCGGTGCGATCAGGTCGACGACGTTCTCCGCCAGCGCCTCGGTCTCCGTCACCGAGACCCCTTCGATGACCGCCTGCTCGGCCCAGTCTGCATTCCGTCCGCGCCGCTCCGCGATCGTGCGGATGAACGCTACCGTGTCGTTGAGGATCTTCCGCTCGAGCGGGTCGTCGCCGCCCGCTTCCTGAAGGGCGCTGTCGGCCGGCGCGGGTCCGCCCGGGAGGCCCCCGCCACCCATCGAGATCGGCGTGGCGGCTCCGATGTTCGTCCCCGGAGCCATCGCGGCGACGTGGGCCGAGAGCGTCAGGAACACGCCGGCGGATCCTGCCCGGGCCCCCGAAGGAGCCACGTAGACGACGATCGGGACCCGGCTCGCCATGATCGCCCGGACGATCTGGCGGGTCGACTCCACCAGGCCCCCCGGGGTATCGAGCAGGACGACCAGGGCCTCGGCGCCCGTTTCCTCCGCCTCCTCGATCGCGTCCTCGAGGAGCTCCGCCGAAGCCGGGGAGATCGCGCCGTCGATGACGAGCCGCAGGACGACCCGCTCTCCACCCCCGTCGGGGACGGTGGGAGCCGAGTCCGGCTGCGCCACCGCGGGGCTGGCCGCGAGCAGCGCCGCCGCGGCCAACGCGAGGCCGGGGGCCGAACCGTGTCGCATGCAATCCAATATAGCGCGCCCGGTTGCCGAGTCCCCCCGCAGGGCTCGATATTGCGCCCCTCGGATGGGAACCCGTCTCCTCGCCGCCGGCACGCTCTGCCTCGCGCTCGCCACGCCCGCCGCCGCCCAGCAGGCCCGCTGGCTGAGCCCCGCGGTGGCCGACAGCGCCATGGTGGTATCCGCCCAGCCCGAGGCGACGCGTGTCGGTCTCGACATCCTGCGCCGGGGCGGCAACGCGGTCGATGCCGCCATCGCCGTCCATTTCGCGCTGGCCGTCACACTCCCCTCGGCGGGCAATATCGGCGGCGGCGGATTCATGGTCGTCCGCGGAGCCGACGGCTCGGTCCACACCTACGACTACCGCGAGCGCGCTCCGCTCGCCGCCACCGATGACATGTATCTCGACGAGCGCGGGGAGCCCGTCGAGGGCCTCTCCTGGTACGGCTGGAAAGCCGTCGGCACGCCGGGCTCGGTCGCCGGCATGGAGCTGGTCCACGAGCGGCACGGCTCGTTGCCCTGGCGCGACCTCGTCCTGCCCGCCGTCCGGCTCGCCGAGGTGGGGTTCGTCGTCGACTACTACTTCGCCGCGCTCCTCACGAGCGACGCCGAGGACATCCGCAAGTTCCCGGGCGCGGAGGCGATCTTGTTCCCCGCCGGGCGACCGCCGGCGATCGGCGACACGCTGCGCCAGCCCGCTCTCGCCCGGACCCTGCGGCTGATCGCCGACCAGGGAGCGGCCGTCTTCTACGAGGGCGAGATCGCGGATTCGATCGCCTCGGCCATGGCGGCCAATGGAGGCCTGATCACGCGCGCGGACCTGGCCTCGTACGAGGCCAAGGAGCGTCCCCCGGTCACCTTCGACTATCGCGGCCACACGATCCACTCGATGGGCCCGCCGTCCTCCGGCGGCCTGACGATGATGTGGATCCTCGAGCAGCTCGAGACCTTCGACCTGGCGCGCTATCCGTTCCACTCGTCCGGCTCCGTCCACCGCGTCGTCGAGGCGATGCGGCGGGCGTACGCGGAGCGGAACGCGCTCCTCGGGGACCCCGACTTCGCGGAGATCCCCGACGAGGCGTGGCGTCCCTCGTACGGGACCGCGCTCGCGGCCTCGATCGACACGCTGCGGGCGACACCCTCGGACCGGATCCGGACTCAGCTCACGACGGCGTCCACATCGGAGTCCACCGAGACGACCCATTTCTCGATCGTCGCGCCCGACGGATCCGCGGTCGCCTCCACGACCACGATCAACGGCCTCTTCGGCTCCTACGCGACCGTGGCCGGATTCTTCCTCAACAACGAGATGGACGACGCGACGATCAAGCCCGGGGTCCCCAACGCGTACGGGCTCGTCCAGGGCCGCGCGAATGCGATCGAGCCGGGGAAGCGGCCGCTCTCCGCGATGACGCCGACGATCGTCGAGAAGGACGGCCGGTTGAAGTACGTGCTCGGGACCCCGGGAGGCTCGACGATCATCTCCACCGTCACGCAGATCCTGATCGACGCCATCGACTACGGCATGACGATGGCCGAGGCGAACGACGCGAAGCGGATCCACCACCAGCACCTCCCCGACCGGATCGACGTCGAGCCGTTCGGCCTCTCCCAGGACACGATCGATCGCCTGACCGGCATGGGCCACGAAGTTCGCTTCCGCAACGGGTACTCCGGCCGTGCGGAGGGCATCGAGGTCGATTTCGAACGCGGCCTGCTGTTCGGGCGCACCGACCTGCGCGGGGGCGGCCTGGCCGAGGGCTTCTGATCGCTCCGGCAGGGTGAGCACGCACCCCCTCTCGTCCCTCCTCCCTTTCCTCGCGCCGTATCGCCGCACGATTCTCATTGGCGCAGCCGCGATCGCCGTGGGCGCCGCGCTGGGATCGCTCGAGCCGTATCTGGTCAAGCTCACCGTGGACGCCTTGAGCGAGGACGTGACGTGGGGGCTAATCGCCTTCTTCTCGTCCCTGATCGTCGCCATCGCGCTGGTGCAGGGCGTCTTCCGCTATGCCCAACGCCGGCTGATCTTCGCGGTTTCGCGACGGGTGGACGCCGACCTGCGGAACGCCCTCTACGGCCGCCTCGTCCGCCAGCCGCCCGCCTGGTTCGACACGTTCCCGACCGGCGACGTGCTGAGCCGCTTCGCGAACGACGTCAACGCCGTTCGCATGATGCTCGGTCCGGGGCTGATGTTCGGCATCAACACGGTCTTCACGATCCTGCTGTCGATCGGGTTCATGCTCTGGCTCGATCCCTGGCTGACCCTGTGGGCGCTGCTCCCCCTGCCGTTCGTCTCCGTGAGCGTCAAGCTGATGGGAAGTCACATCCATCGCCGCAGCGAGGTGTCACAGGCGGCTCTCGCCGACGTCACCACCTCGCTGCAGGAGAACCTGGCCGGCCTGCGCGTCGTCCGCTCCTACGGGCTCGAGCGCACCCAGGGCGACCGGTTCCTCGACCGGAGCGAGGCCTACGTGGCGTCGAACATGCGGCTCGCCCGGGTGCAGTCGCTGCTGGGGCCGTTCCTCGGCTTCCTGCTCGGGCTGAGCCTGCTGGTGCTGCTGTGGGTCGGGGGCGGCCGCGTGGTGCAGGGCGCGATGACGCTCGGCGACTTCGTCGCCTTCCTCATGTACCTGGCGATGATCGCCTGGCCGCTCATCGCCTTCGGATGGATCGCCAACGCCTACCAGCGCGCCTCCTCCGCCATGCGGCGGCTGAATCGGATCCTCCTGTCGGAGCCCGCCATCGACGACCGGAGGGCGATCCGCGGGGCGCGGCCGACGACCGGAGACATCCGGTTCCGGGACGTCACGTTCCGCTACTCGGAAGGTCGGCTCCCCGTGCTCGAGTCGTTCGATCTCGACGTCAGCGCCGGGACGACGATCGGGCTGACCGGCCCCACCGGTGCGGGGAAGACCACGGTGGTCCAGCTCATCCCGCGGCTCTACGAGCCGGATTCCGGGGTCGTCGAGATCGACGGTCGGGAAGTGGGCGAATACCCGCTGGGCGCGCTGAGGGAGACGATCGGGTTCGCGCCTCAGGAGCCGTTCCTGTTCAGCGCGACCCTGCGGGCCAACCTGGAGTTCGGCCGCCGGAACGGTGACAGCCTGCTGACGCTGGAAGAGGCGGCCATGATCGCCGGCCTGACCGCCGACATCGAGTCGTTCCCGCTGGGCCTGGACACGATCGTGGGAGAGCGCGGAATCACGCTCTCGGGCGGACAGAAGCAGCGCGCCGCGCTGGCGCGGGCCCTGCTGTCCGATCCGCTCATCCTCATCCTCGACGACGCATTCTCGTCGGTCGACACCCAGACCGAGGAGCTGATCCTCAAGCGGCTGCGCGACTTCATGGCGCGCCGGACCACGTTCCTCGTCAGCCATCGCGTCTCGACTCTGAGAGCCGCCGACCGGATCATCGTCCTGGACGAGGGGACGATCGTCGAGAGCGGCACCCACGACGACCTCGTCGCGAGAGGCGGCCCCTACGCCGCCCTGGACCGCCGCCAGCGCCTGGAGGAAGAAGTCGAACGCGCCTAGAACTCTCCAGATGGACGCGCGACGAGGGGATTCCGAGGCGCACTCCGGTGCGCCGCAGGAAGACACGAGGAGCCCAACGCCGCAGATGACCCGTTTTCATCGACCGACTACAAACCGAGCCAGCGAGCGATGATGTTCCGCTGCATCTCGTTCGTCCCCGAATAGATCGTGCTCGCGACCGAGTCCCGCAGCGTTCGCTCGACTCCCTGCTCCACCAGGAAGCCGTAGCCGCCCAGGATCTGGACGGCCTCGTGGGCGCTCTCTACGAGCGAGTCGCTGACGACGAGCTTGGCGATCGAGGCGTCGATGGCCGAGGCCCGTGTCCGCTCGAGCCTCCAGGCCGCCTGGTAGACGAGGAGCCGCGAGGCCTCGAGCCGCACCTTCATGTCCGCGATCTTGTGCGAGATCGCCTGGTTCTTCCCGATCGGCTGCGAGCCGGACTTGCGGGTCCGCGCGTGCTGGATCGAGCCCTCGAGCAGCCGCTCCATCGTTCCCACGTGCGTGGCTCCGAGAAGGGCGCGCTCCCAGTCCATCGACTGCGAGAACACGGTCGCCCCGGCGTCGACCCCGCCCAGGACCGCGTCTTCCCCGACCCGCACGTCCTCTAGCACGAGCTCGCCGATGGGGCAGCTGCGGAGCCCCATCTTCTCGAACTTCTGCCCGGCGCGGAACCCTCCCGCCTGCTTCTCCACGACGAACGCCGTGATGCCGCCGAACCCCTTGCCCGGATCGGTGACCGCGTAAACGAGCGCGAGGTCCGCGACCGGGCCGTTGGACGAGAAGGTCTTGGCTCCGTTGAGTACCCAGCCGTCGCCGTCGCGCTCCGCCCGCGTCGACATCGCGAACGCGTCGGAGCCGGAGTCGGGCTCGGTCATCCCGTTGACCGCGATCGTGGACCCCTCGCACAGCCCCGGCAACCAGCGCTCCTTCTGCCCCGGGGTGCCGTGCTTCCAGATCGGGACCACGCACGCGAGCAGGTGCGCGCACACCGCGAACACCAGGCCGCCGTCGTCGCAGCCATACCCGAACGCCTCCAGCGCGATCGCGGTGTCCAGCGCGTCGAGCCCACCCCCGCCGTGCTCCTCGTCCACCGGAAGACCCTGCAGCTTCATCTCGCCGCACTTGTTCCACAGCTCGCGCGGGAACTCCTGGTCCCGGTCCCGCTCGCGGACACCCTCGTTGAGCTCGCTGCGCGCGAAGCGCGAGATCTCGTCGCGCAGGAGCTTCTGCTCCGGGGACAGATCGAAGTTCACGCCGCGCCTCCGGCCAGGGCCTGGTAGTCGATCTTGTCGGTCGAGGTCTTCGGCAGCGACGGCCGGAAGTGGAAGCGGTCGGGAATCATGTACAAGGGCAACTCCTTGGAGCAGAAGGTCTTCATCTGGATGATCGATCCCTTCTCGCCGTCCGTCCGGCTCACGAAGGCCTCGATCCTCACCCCGTCCTCGTCGGGCACGGCGATGACCGCGGCCTCGACGACCTCGGGGTGACGATAGAGAGCCGACTCGATCTCACCCAGCTCCACCCGGTAGCCCCGTCGCTTCACCATCCGGTCGCGGCGTCCCACGAACAGGAGGTCGCCACCGGGCGTCTCCCGCACCAGATCGCCGGTCCGGTACCAGCGGGTTCCCTCCTCGTCCACGTGGAACGCGCCGGCGGTGCGTTCGGGGAGGTTCCAGTACCCGCGCATGACCGTTCCGCCGGCGATCAGCAGCTCGCCCTCCTCCCCGGGCGCGACGGGATGGCCGTGCTCGTCTACCACCCGCCCGAGGTCGTTCTCGCAGACGCGGCCGATGGGAAACGGGTTCTGGCGGTCAGCCGGGATCTCCTCCGGGACCTCGAAGTAGGTGCAGACGTTGGTCTCGGTCGGACCGTAGAGGTTGAAGTACCGCGGGGCCGGCCAGGCCTCGACGAGCGCGCGCAGGTGCTTGACGGGGAACACCTCGCCGGCGAACAGGACCAGGCGGAGAGCCGCCCAGTCATAGGCCTCGAGCTGGCCGAACTCCACCATGAGCCGGAGCACCGAGGGAGTCGAGTACCACACCGAGATGCCGCGCTCGGCGATGGCCGCCGCCATGGCGGTCGGCTGCTTGGAGATCTCCTCGCCGAAGAGCACGATCTCGCCACCGTGGAGAAGCGACACGTAGAGATCGAAGATCGACAGATCGAAGTGGAAGGGGGCGTGGGAGGAGAAACGGTCCGCTTCGGACAGGTTGAACGTCTCCGCGCACCAGTGCACGAAGCTGAGCGCGCTGGCGTGCGTGTGGACGACACCCTTGGGGCGGCCGGTCGAGCCGGAGGTGTAGAGGACGTACGCGAGCGGCGACTCTCCGGCGCCGGCCTTCTCTCCGCCGGGTCCCCGGACGATCTCGATCGCCCGGCCCCCGGGAGCTTCGCGCCACGGCTCCAGGCCTTCGAGTCCGGACGATCCCGACTCCCGCAGCCCGGCAAGCAGGTCCGCGGCCACGACCGCCGCCGCCACGCCGCAATCGTCGATGACGTAGGCCCCGCGCGCGGCGGGAGCCGTCGGGTCCACGGGAACGTACGCCGCGCCAGCCTGCAGGATCCCCAGCACCGCGGCGAGCGAAGCGGGCGACTTGGGAGCACAGACCGCGATCCGATCCCCCGTCCCGATCCCGTGCCGCGCCAGGGCGTCCCGGAGCGAGGCCGCGCTCCGCTCCAGCTCGTGATACGTGAGGCGCTCCTCTCCGTCCGCGCTGGACACGGCGGGCCGCTCGGGCCAGCGCTCGGCGGAGCCGGCGAGCAGTTCGTCCAGCCTCTCGCTCATCCGCCGCCTCCCCCCGGCTCCTTTCTCTGCTCGACGGTCTCCGCGATCATCGCCGGGGTGTCGAGGTAGTCGGCGCTCATCTCGTGCGCCTCGAGCTCGACGCCGTACGTCTCCTCGAGGTGGGCCACGAGCTTGACCAGCGCGATCGAGTCCAGCACCCCGCTCGAAACCAGCGAGGTGTCGTCGGTCAGCGAGCCGGGATCCTCCTCGGGCAGGAACTCCTCGAGCAGGTATCCCTTCACCTCTCCCACGATGCGTTCCCGGTCGCTCATCGGTTCGGCTCCTTGTCGGCGTTGTCGGGAATCGAGACGGTCTCCATGTCGGCGAACCCCAATGAGGATCGCGCGCCGAGGATGACCGATACGGCCTGGTCGGCGATCAGGCGATGCGCGAGCGCACTGGGGTGGGCGTCCCACTCCGCGACCATGAGCGCGCTCGGCGGATGTCCCACGTACGCCTCGTGGACCGACAGCGGGATCAGGCCGGCCCGCCCGGCCATGCGGAGGATGCTCTCGCGTCGCGTCGCGGAGCGCTCGATGTCCTCCCTCGTCAGCGGCACGTAGAGAGCCACGGGGACGATCCCGCGGCGTCGCGAGGTCTCGGCGATCGCGCGCATGGCGCCCTCCATCACCTCCAGGAGATACGGCTCGATCCGCTGCTCGAGCTTGGTCGTCGACATTCCGGACCGCGCGCCCGAGAGGGCGACGATGTCCTCCAGCCACTGGTATCCGAGGTCGCGCCCCTGACCGACCGCCGCCCGGAGGGCGCGCCTCACCATGATGTCCTCGTTGACGTGGATCACGCAGAGCACCATGTCGGGCTGGAATTCGACGGCCTTCGTGTCCAGGACGTGCATGCTCTGCAGGACCGAGAACCCGGCCATCGAGAAGTTGAGGAACTCGACGCTGTCGAAGGGAGCCAGCGCGCGCAGCCGGTTCAGCTCCGCTTCGATCAGGTTCTCGAAGATCTCCTCGTTCTCCACGCCGGATCCCATCGCGTGGGATCCGCCCAGGACCGCGACGCGATAGGTCCCCGCCGGCTTCTCCCGGTCGTACTCCCGATCGCGTAGGCCCCAGCGGTTCGTCCGGAGCGTCTTCCGCTTGAAGGAGCCAACGTAGTCCGGGAGAAGCTCGACACCCGGCAGGTCGTTCGTCTTGAGGACCGCGTCGGTCTCCTCCAGAGTCACCCAGTCCTCGGGACGGTCGTACCCGGGACGGGCCTCCTGCTGCGTGTCCAGCAGGTCCTCGTAGTAGCCCAGGGTCTCGCGCTCCTCGTCGGCCTCGTTCGGCCCGATGTGCCCGAACGACGCCGCCACCGCCCCCACCGGGCCCCACAGACGGCCCTGAACGCCGGGCTGGGCGACGACGAGCAGGCCGAGGGCGGCGACCGCCGCCGGCACCCGCGCCCGTGCCAGGGAGAGGCGCGGCATCCACTTCGGCCAGCCCGCGCTCTCCGCGTACTGGGCGCCGACGCCGAGCGCGGCGAGCGCGAGCGTGGCGAGCACCAGCAGCACGAGCTGCCGGGGCGGACCGGCCGCCGCGCGGGAGAAGACGTCGAGCCACTCCCGCACCGAGGAGCTGCTCCAGAACGACCACAGGATCGACATCGTCGCGAACATCGCCAGCGTCTTGAACGACCGTGAGGTTGCGCGCGCCAGCGAGAACGCGGGGCGCCCCAGCCGTCTGCTCTTTCCGCGCCTCATCTCCAACCATACGCTCACGACGACACCGAACCCGATGAATCCCCAGAAGGCGGCGTCGATCGTCCGCAGGGGGAAGTCCCCTCGCAGCCAGAACCACTGATAGGAGTGGAGCAGCCACGTCACGAGGAAGATCGCGGCCGTCGCCAGGAGGACCGCGACCATCGTCCCCAGCCCTTTCAAGCGCGTGTACATCGGGTAGTAGAAGACCTTCTGCATGAAGTCCTTCCAATAGATATTCGTGCGCCGCCAGAGGTCGGTGAAGCTCGACGTCAGATAGTACAGGTGGTTCGTCTCGGGAAGGTTGAACCCGAACAGGCAGAGCATTCCGATGGCCATGTGGAACTGGCCCGAGATGCGCATGTAGAGCAGCCAGAACGAGGTCGTGTACCGGACGACGTCCGCGAGGTCCCCGACCGCGTGCGGAGGGATCACGAGGTGGTGATAGACGAGCCGGTACATCAGCAGGTGGACGACGCCGCGGAACATCCAGTGGATGCCCTTCCGGTAGATGGCCGTCGCGTCGGAGTCGTAGTAGCTCCGGCGAAACGTCTTGTAGTCGACGACCGGGAACAGCAGGAAGCAGACGTTGGGCAGCAGGAAGAAGTACGAGAGTCGCTGCCAGACGGTGGCCGGCTGCTTCTCGTGGCGGAGATCGTACATGTACACGATGAGGCGGAACATGAACAGCGCCCCGAGAACGGGCAGGACGAGGGTCGGGATCGTCTTCCACGGGAGCAGCACGAGCTCGGCGCGGATCGCGGCCAGTCCCGCGCCCGCCAGGAGGAGCAGGCCGACCCGCGTGCCGAACGAGACCGGCAGATGACAGATCGCGATCAGCCCGAGACCGAGCCCCACGAGGGCCATCGCCTGCAGGGGTGAGAGGATGACCACGAAGGCGGCGAGGGAGACCCCCAGGAAGAGCGGCAGCCGGGCCCGCGGCGGCGCCCACGTGTGGACCACGAACCCTGCGAACACGACCGGGAGCAGCTGCAGCAGGCCGAAGTCCTGCTCGATCCGGTAGGAGCGGATCAGGAGGAGAACGACGCCCAGCTGCAGCGTCAGCACGGCGAACTCGGCTCCGCTGGGCCGGTCCGCCCGCCGAGTGGAAGGTGGCTGGCTCACGATCTCACGGTTCTCTCGGGGGATGTCGGCTTTTCGGACGGTCGCCAAGATAGGTGATCGGATCCCGAGCCACCAATCCCCGCCGGCTGGCGGCCGCGCGGGTCAGTCGGCGAGGATCGAGTCGATGACGGCCGCGAACGCTTCAGGCCGCTGGGCGCCCTCCATCCGCTTTCCGTTGACGTAGAAGGTGGGAGTCCCGAGGATATAGAACTTCTCCCCTTCCTTGATGTCGAGCGCGACCTCGGCGGCGTAGTCCGCGTTCTCGTAACAGATCTCGAACCGCTCCAGGTCGAGGCCCACGTCGCGCGCCGCCGCGGTGTAGCCAGGCGCGGAGAGCGGATAGCGTCCGCTGAACAGCGCGTCGTAGAAGGGCCAGAACCGCTCCTGCTCCACCGCGCACTCGGCGGCCAGCGCCGCCTCGTAGGCATTGGGATGGATCGAGCGGAGCGGATAATTCACGAAGATCCAGCGGATGGCGTCCCCGTATTGACTCCGGAGCGCCGGCGCCGTCTCCCGGGCGAAACGGGCGCAGAACGGGCACTCGAAGTCGCTGAACTCGACGATCGTGACGGGGGCGTCCGCGGGCCCCAGCACGGGGTCGTTGCTGACATCGACCCCCTCCACGTACTCGAGCCCCGCCTCTGCGGTCGCGGCGGTCGGCCCCGATGACGGCGCGTCACGAGCGCGCCACGCCAGCCAGCCGATCGTGAGGCCGGCCAGGGCTCCCAGGACGACCAGGCTGGCCGCGCGCCCGAGTCCCCGACGCGGATCGCTCAGGGGTTGATCGTCCACTCGTAATCCCCCTTCTCGGCGATCGTCAGCTGAGGGATCCCGTAGTGCTTCTGCGTGATGCGCCCCACCCCGTAGATGTCCACTCGCCGGACGGGGAGGTTGCGGAAGGTCGATTCGCTGCCAGGCTGGATCGCATACAGCTCCTGACCGTCGAGGTAGATGGCGATCGGCTCCGTGGTCCGGTTGACGACCCTGAGGGTCCCGAGATCGGGGTCCACCTCGACGTCGCCGTTGCCGTCCTCCGGGCCGGATTCCCGATCGCAGCCGACGCCCAGAGGCGCGGCGAGTAAGGCCACCAGCAGCCATGTCGTACGTGCGTTCATTCCGTCATCCCTCCTGATGTCGGGCCCCGCCGACGGTGTGTCGACTCCCCTCAAGGTAGCCGTTGACCCGGAAGCTCACAAAAGGCCCGTCGCTTGACCCTCGCCCGGGGAGCGGACAGTTTCGATTCCGTCTTCGCGCCGCCGCGCGGTCACCCCCCGACCTCAGCGAGCATCCATGCCCCTTCCGGCTGACGAGCCCCTTCACGCTCCCTACGACCCGCACGTCGCCCGCCGCCTGCTGGTCTACATCAAGCCGTATCGGCGATACGTGGGTGTGGCGCTGGGGCTCCTCCTGTTCCTGGGCGCCACCGCGGCTCTCCGGCCGCTGCTCATCAAGATCGCAATCGACCAGCACATCGCGGTCGGGGACGTGTCCGGGCTGTGGGTGCCGGCGCTCGCCTACCTGGGCCTCCTGATCGCCGAGCTCGCGGGCGGAGCCGCACGGACGTACCTGACGACGTGGGTCGGCCAGCGGGCGATGCACGATCTCCGGAAGCGGTTGTTCGAGCGGCTGCAGCGGCTGCCGGTACCGTTCTTCGACCGGAACGCGGTCGGCCGCCTGATCACCCGGGTCACCAGCGACGTCGAGGTGCTGAACGACCTCTTCTCCTCGGGGGTTGTGGCGATCATCGGCGACATCGTGCTGATGGTCGCGATCGTGATCATGATGTTCGTGATGAGCTGGCAGCTCGCGCTGGTCACTCTCCTGCTCCTTCCCGCCATCGCGCTGGTCTCGTTCTTCTTCCGCCGCCGCATGCGCGACGCCTACCGCGAGATCCGTCGGCGGGTGGCACAGCTCAACGCGTTCCTCCAGGAGCGGGTGACGGGGCTCGCGATCGTCCAGCTCTTCCTGCGCGAGGAGGAGAGTCGGCGGGAGTTCGCCGACATCAACGAGTCCCACCTCAAAGCCCAGCTGCGGTCGATCTTCTACTACGCCCTGTTCTATCCGCTCGTCGAGGTGGGAGGCGCGGTCGCGGTGGCGATGATCCTGTGGTTCGGCGGCGGCCAGATCCTGCAGGGCGCCCTGACCTTCGGGACGCTGGTCGCCTTCCTGCAGTATCTTCACAAGTTCTATACGCCCATCCGCGACCTGGCCGAGAAGTACAACCTGCTCCAGGCGGCGATGGCGTCGGGCGAGCGGCTGGTGGCCCTGCTGGACGAGCCCATGGTCCAGGACGTCGAGGAGGCTCGGGAGGAGTTGCCGGAGCCCCGGGGGGAGATCGTCTTCGACGACGTCTGGTTCCGTTACGGGCCCGACTCGTGGACGCTGCGCGGCGTGTCGTTCCGTGTGGAAGCCGGCGAGCGGGTGGCCCTGGTCGGGCCGACCGGCTCGGGCAAGACGACGTGCGCGAGCCTCCTGTCCCGCTTTTACGAGATCGAGCGCGGACGCATCCTACTGGACGGTGTCGACGTGCGCGAGTACCCGCGCGACGAGCTCAGGCGGCGGATCGGGCTGGTCGTGCAGGACGTGTTCCTGTTCTCCGACTCCATCCGCGATAACGTCCGCCTGCACGACGAGCGGATCGATGACGAGCGGGTGCGCGCCGCGCTCGGGGCGGTCGGCGCGGATCGGTTCGTCGACACCATGCCGCGCGGCATCGACACGCAGGTCGGAGAGCGGGGTCGGGCCCTTTCCACGGGACAGAAGCAGCTGCTGGCCTTCGCGCGCGCGCTGGCGTTCGACCCGCCGATCCTGGTGCTGGACGAGGCCACGTCTAGCGTGGACAGCGAGAGCGAGGGGCTGATCGAGACGGCGGTCGCGCGGCTCATGGCGGGCCGGACATCGGTGGTCATCGCCCACCGCCTGGCCACGATCCGCAGCGTCGACCGGATCGTCGTGATCCACCACGGCGAGGTTCGGGAGACCGGCACGCACGCCGAGCTGCTCGCCGCCGAGGGGATCTACGCGCGCCTGTACCAGCTCCAGTTCGCCGACCAGTCGGGCTCCGAGGCGACGCGCGCGGGCATCCGGTGACCGTCGACGAGATCCAGGCCCGCCTGGAGACCCTGCGGGCGCTCCACGCGCCCGATCCCCGCCTCGCGGTGTGGGAGGTGGTCGTCGAGGAGCGCTATGGGGAGCTGCACGTGACCGGTGCGGTCTCCACCGACGCGGCACAGGGCGACGTGGAGTCGCTGGCGCGCGAAGCGGAGGCACGGACTTCGGTGCGGCGGCTTCCTCTACCCGGTCCCGGGGACGGGATCCGGGCCGTCTGCCACCGGAGCCTGGCGCATCTCCGGTCCGAGCCGCGCCACGCGGCGGAGCTCGTCTCCCAGATGATCCTGGGCGAGGAAGCGCTGGCGCTCCGCGCGGAGGGGGAGTGGATCCAGGTCCGGACGGCGGACCCCTACGTGGCGTGGGTCCACCGGGGATCGATCGTGCGCGAGACCCCCGCCGACGAGGCCGGGTTCCGCGCGCGGCTCCGGGAGCGTCGGCCACCCGCGGGCCGCTGGATCGTCACCGCCCGCGCCGCGCGGGCGCTGGCGGACCCGGCCCCCTTCGCGCCGCCCGTGTCCGACCTCGTCCAGGGTGGGATCGTCGAGGTGACGGAGAGCCGGGGGCGTTTCGTGCGGGTCCTCCTGCCGGACGGCGTGACCGGGTGGCTGGGCCGCGGCGACGCCGTCCCGGCCGAGCACCTCGCCGAGCGGTTCACACCGACCGGCCGGGCGATCCTCGACCATGGAGCCCAGTTCCTCGGGCTTCCCTACCTGTGGGGCGGAACGTCGGAGAAGGGGTTCGACTGCTCCGGGTTCGTGCAGCGCCTCTTCGGGCTGCACGGGACCTGGCTGCCGCGCGACTCGGACCACCAGGCGGCTTGCGGGGAGCCGATCGAGCCGGGTCCCGACTGGAGCGGGGTGGTGGACGGCGACCTCGCGTTCTTCTCCGAGCGGGAGGATGGCCGGGCCACCCACGTCGGCATCCTGGCCGAGGGGGGCCGGATGCTCCACGCCTCCACCTCGCGCAACGGGGTCGCCCTGGACGACCTCCACCCCACCACCCGGGACGGACGCGGCGACCGCCTGGCGGAAATCCTCACCGGGGTCCGCCGGGTGCTCCCTCCGCCGGCCGACGGTCCGGCGACAGCGCGCCGGTGAGCTCCCCGCCGCGCACCTCGTACTCGTAGGCGCAGCGGCGCTGTCCCGCTCCGCGCGTGAGCGCGATCAGGTCCGGCGCCCGGATCACGTAGCGCCCCCGCAGCGAGTCCCCCGCCAGCTCCGCCTCCAGCCGGTAGGCGATCGTCTCCAGGCTATCGGCTTCGGTGGCCCGGTCGACCAGCGAGTCGGGAAGGGAGATCGGCTGCCAGATCTCGCCGCGGGCTTCCAGCTCGTCGCCGTTCAGCCGTCCTCCCAGCGCCACCAGCGGGCCGATCACCACCGTCACGTCGTTGTAGACCGTCTGGCGGATCTCCAGCGACAGGTCTCCCAGCGGAGGCGGCGCCTCCGCCTCCAGACAGTCGGTCGAGGACTCCACGACCCGGAGCGAGTAGGTCCCGCTCCAGTCGCGGCTCGGGAACGCGTCACCGCCGTCGTCGGTCTCGCCGCAGGCGAGACCCGCGAGCAGCGCGAGGCCCGCCAGCCGGCCCCGCGTCCTGCGAAAGGACGTCATTCGTCGCACGCCTCCATTCAGTGATTGAGATCGAAGATCAGGATGCGGGGCTCGGTCATCGCCTCCATCGCGTAGCGCACGCCCTCCCTGCCCAGGCCCGACCGCTTGACGCCTCCGTACGGGAAGTTATCGACGCGGAACGTGGGATAGTCGTTCACGATCACGCCCCCCACCGTCAGGTTCCGGAACGCGTGGTCGATGCGGCGGATGTCGTGGGTGAAGACGCCCGCGTGGATCCCGTAGCGCGAGTCGTCGATCCGCGCCACGGCCTCTTCGAAATCGTGATACCGCTCGACCACGACCACGGGCCCGAACACCTCCTCGCTCCAGGCCTTCAGATCGTGCCGCACGCCGGTCAGCACGGCGGGCCGGATGAAGCGGCCTTCACGACGGCCGCCGGTGAGCAGCTCGGCGCCGTGGTCGAGGGCCTCGCCGATCCACTCCTCCACGCGGTCGGCCTGCGCGTCGTCGATCAACGGGCCGACGACGGTCTCCGGGTCCCGCGGGTCGCCCATCCGCAAATCGTCCACCCGGTCGACGAAGGCCGGGATCCATTCGTCCGCGATCGCCGCGTCGACCAGGAGCCGCTGCACCTTGATGCACACCTGCCCGGCGTGAGCGAACCCTCCTACGGCGGCGCGCTCGCGCGCCCAGCCGAGATCGGCATCGCGGTGGACGATCATCCCCGCGTTGCCGCCCAGCTCCAGCAGCACGGGCTTGGTGCCGGACTTCGACTTGAGCATCCAGCCCACCTTCGCGCTGCCCGTGAACGTCAGCATCGTGAACCGCTCGTCGGTGGCCAGCCGCTCGGCCACCTCGGGGACCATGTGCAGGATGTTGACCGCGCCGTGGGGGACACCGGCATCGGCCAGGATCTCCGCCAGGAGCAGGCTGGTGAGCGGCGCCTGCATGGGGGGCTTCACCACGACCGTGCTCCCCGTGGCGAGGGCCGGCGCGACCTTGTGGGCGACGAGGTTCAGCGGGAAGTTGAACGGCGCGATGGCGGCCACGGGTCCGCGCGGGAACCGCCGCGTGAGCGAGAAGTAGCCGGCCGAGCTCTCCAGGATGTCGACCGGGAGGACCTCGCCGCCGAACCGCTTCGTCTCCTCGGCGGCAAGCGTGAAGGTGGAGACCGCTCGCGTCACCTCCGCGTCGGCGAACCGGCGGGGCTTGCCGCTCTCGGCGATCATCCGCTCGACGATCTCCGCGCGCCGGGCCGCGATCCCTTCGGCGGTGCCGCGCAGCATGCCCTCCCGCTCCCAGGCCGACTGGTCGCGGGTCACCGGGAACGCATCCTCCGCCGCGCCGATCGCGCGCTCGAGGTCCGCCGGGGAGGCCAGGGCCATCTCGCCGACGACCTCGCCGCTGAAGGGGTCGACGATCGGGTCCAGCTCCCCGGACCCGACCCATTCTCCCCCGATCCAATTGTCGAACCGCTCGGTCATCACCGCCTCCCGCGGAGCGAAGGCGCGGCCGATAGCGCCGCACGGGCGGCAAAGCTAGCGGCTCCCGCGGGTCCCGCAAAAGACTTGGGGCGCCGATCGCGCCCCAAGCTCACCGGTCGACGAGAAACCGTTCGATTCTCAGGGTGAGATCTTGGTCGGCACCAGCAGGGCGATGATCGAGCGGTCGCCCTCGGTGAGGGGATAGGCGATGACCAGCGACTCGTCGAACCGGGAGACGATCTCCTTGACGAACGCCTCGCGGCCGCCGTCCACCTCGACCCGCAGGAACATCGAATCGCGGCGCGGCTCTTTGTAGACACCCTTCACGCGGACGGTCACGTTGCCGATCTGGAGCGTCGGCGTCTCCCGGCCCGGGAGGATCGTCACGTCCTGGAGGCGCTGCACCGAGCTCGACTCGAGGAGCTGGCGGATGCGCTCCGCCCCGGCTTCCTCGCCCACCACCTCGTTCAGCCGGCGGAACGAGATATCGCCCGGAACGCCGTCCTCGGCCAGGTAGAGGATGACCCGGTACGTCGTGTCCGGCTGAGAGGCCCCGGCCTGCGCGCGCGCGCCCATCGGGGCGACCGCCAGACCGAGAGCCAGGGCGACGAGCGTGGTCGGGACCGAACGGAACCTTCGCTTCATGGATAGACCTCCAGCCATTGATACCGGCTCCGGAGCACCGAGTTCCTTCCGCATGCGCGGAGGCCCGGCGCGGGGGGCGGATCGCCTCCCGGCCGGGCCTTCCGCTCGCGCGGCCGGATCCGACTCAGACCCCCGCGGTGCCCTCCGGCGGGGCCGCCGTCCCCGGCGGGAGCCCCGGGGCCTCGGGAGCGCCCGGCGCGGGCGGCGTTGGCGTCTCGGTCCCGGCATCGCCCCACCCGTACCGGGTGCCGAAGCGGGTCAGCAGGAGCGCGCCGAAGCCCACCGTCCAGGCGGCGTACTGGACCACGAATCCGAGAATCCCGAGGATCACCGCGAACACCTTGAGCGGGCCGCCGGCGACGCCGAGCGCGCTGGCGAAGAACGAGAGCAGCATGATGATGCCCACACCGATCAGCACGGCGATGAACGGGCTGTCGTGCTGCCAGCCGAAGCGCTGCTCGGCCGCGCCACCCAGCTGCCGCGCCACCGCGGTGAAGCCGACCAGGACGCCGAGCACCAGGGCCACCAGGGCGAACGGGATCACGAGAAGCAGCGGGATCCCGATGATCGACACCGCCAGCAGGATGACGAGCAGGACGAGGGCGGGGAAGAACAGGATCTGCGCCACCAGGCCGACGAGCGCGGACTTCCACGGCGACGTGGCGACCCGGTACGCCATCCGCTCCACCGGCCTGCGCGCGAGCAGGTAGGCGAGCGAGGCGAACGCGCCCAGGAGGATGATCCCCACGACCGTCCCCACCAAGCCACCGATCCCCTCCAGGAACGGGGCGTGGAACTGGGGGCCGCGGACACGGATGTCGGGGCCGCCCCAAGCGACCTCGTCGATCGAGCCCATCACGCGGGCGCCCTGCGTCCGGTCGATCGTGCCGCCGACCGCCGTCACGTCGCCCTCGATCAGCGCGTCCGGCCCGAGCCGGACCGAGCCGCCGACCGCGACCACGTCGCCGGTCACCGTGCCGTCGATCCGAACCGCGCCGAACACCGCCACCACGTCCCCGTCGACGAGCTCGTCGGAGTCGATGTGGATGCTCGCTCCCACGCGGACCCGGTCGCCCGTGGAGCGCACCGCGCGCTCCGGCCGCTCGTAGTCCTCCTCCTCCTCCGCCTGGGCGGTCGTGTCCTCGACCGCGGCTGCCGTGTCGGCCGGAGCCGGCGCACCGCCGATCCCGAACAGGATCCGGCGTTCAGTCGTCTCCAGGTAGGACAGACGCAGGATCGCGTCGGCGTCCTCGGGCACCAGGGTCCGCAGCTCGGCGCCGGTCACACCCTCGCCGTTGATCGCGATCTCGCCGTCCGTCAGCTGGATCGACTGGACGGCCGGAATGCCGTATTGCGGGAGCAGCAGGATGCCGTTCTGGACCGGCACGACCTGGTAGCGGGACTCGATCCGGTCGCGCAGCACGCGGAGCGAGCCGTCCTGCGCCTGGGTCAGGGTATCGGGCGTCTGGGCTTGCGCCCCGCCCGGGACCATGGCCGGCGACAGCGCCAGCCCCAGGCCCAGGATCAGGAACAGGGCGCGTCCGCTTGCGCGCAGGGACCCGTTCATCGTCAGACTCTCCTCTCGTAGACGAGCAGGTGATGCAGGGTATAGAGGGCCACGACGCTCAACATCGCGCTGCCCAACATCGCGCTGGCGATTTCCGGGGTCGCGACGGCCACGCCGACCGCGTTCCCCACGCGCGCCAGGGTCTTCCACAGGTCCAGGCCGGAGCTCAGCCACTGAGCGAGCCAGGCCACGCCCCGCGCCGCGGCGGACACGATCTCGCCCGGCCGCGGCAGGTCGATCGGGATCCAGCGCAGGAGCGGAAGGAGCCCGACGGTGAGCCCGGCGAGCGAGACGGCGGCGGCCAGCGCCGCCTTCCACAGCCATGGCACGCGGCCCGTCTCGGGCTCGCGGAGCTCCATGACCACACGCTGGGCGAAGCCGGGGTGGGGGGCGAGCTGCGGGAGCGCCGCGAACAGCGCCCCGAACGCGTCCTCCGCGCCGGCGTCGTCGCCGGCCGCCTCTGCGGCCAGCCAGCGCTCCAGATCCGTATGCAGTCTGCGGTTCATCCGATCCTCCTGCGCGGTCCTACGATAGAGGGTGCGTCCGGGTTTCGCGCGCCGCGGCATCCGCGGGGCCCCAACCGGCCTCGCTCAGCAGGGCGGCGAGCTCCTTCCGCGCCCGGTGGATGTACGTCTTCACGGTCCCCAGGGGCAGCCCGGCGATGTCGGCGATCTCCTCGTACGCCATCCCCTCCTGGTGGCGCAGGACGATCACCTCCCGGTACTCCGGCCGGAGTCGCTCCACCGCCGCCCCCAGCGCCTCCCCCAGGTCCGCGTCGAGCGCCCGGTCGAACGGGCTCGACGCATCCGGATCGGCCAGGATCGCGTGGTAGTCGGTAGCTTCCGGATCCCCGGCGTCGATCGGGACCGTGTCCAGCTGCGACCGCCGCAAGTGGTCGATCGCCGTGTTGTGCGCGATCTTGAACAGCCAGTTGGAGAATTTGCCTTGCGCGGGCTGGTAGCTGTCGAGACGGGTCAACGCCTTGACGAAGGCGTCCTGGGCCAGGTCCTCGGCGAGCGTGCGGTCGCGGACCATGCGGGCGACGAGGTTGTAGACGGGGCGCTCGAAGCGGCGGACCAGCTCACCATAGGCTCGCTGGGATCCTGCCAGCGCCTCCTCGACGAGCTGTTCGTCAGCCGCACTCACTGGCTCTCCCAACGACGATGACATCCCACGGGTTTCATGACGGTGCGACCGAGCAGGCCGAGCAGGCGGCGCGCGTGCGCCGGATGTTCGACCGGATGGCCCCGCGCTACGACCTCTTCAACGACGTCCTCTCGGCCGGGGTGCATCGCCGCTGGCGTGCGGACGCCATCGACCTCCTCGCCCCAGAGCCGGACGGGCGCTACCTCGACCTTTGCGCGGGGACGCTCGACCTCGCCCGGGCGCTCCTCGAGCGCGCTCCCGCGGCCCGGGTCGTGGGCGCGGACTTCTCCCTTCCCATGCTGGAGCGTGGCCGGGGCAAGCAGGTCCCGCTCAAGCTCGGGCTCCGGAGCGCCGGAATCCAGCCCGTGGCGGCCGACGCCCTCCGGCTGCCGTTCCGGGACGCCGCCTTCCGCGGGATCGTGATCGGCTTCGGGCTGCGGAACCTCGCGGACACGCGGGCCGGCCTCGCGGAGATGGCGCGCGTGCTCCAGCCCGGCGGCCGCCTCGTGGTGCTCGAGTTCACGACCCCGCCCGGCCGGGTGTTCCGCGCCCTGTATCACGCGTACTTTCACCACGTGCTGCCGCGGGCGGGCGCCTGGATCTCGGGCCAGCCGGCCGCCGCGCGCTACCTGCCCGACTCGGTCTCGCGCTTCCCTCGCGCCGCGGAGCTCGCCGGGATCGTGGCCGGCTGCGGCTTCACCGACGTCCGCTGGCGCTACCTCACGCGGGGGATCGCCGCGCTCCACACCGGCCTCAGGGAGTGACCCGTACGATGCCGCGCCCGTACCCCGAGCAGATCCGACTGATCGGCGTCCCCCTCGACCTGGGAGCCGGACGACGCGGCGTCGACATGGGTCCCTCGGCGCTCCGGATCGCCGGGCTCCAGGAGCGGCTCGAGCGGCTCGGCTACCAGGTCACCGACGCCGGCGACCATGCGGTGCCGATCCCGGAGTCCGCCGACCCGGGGGATCCGCGCGCTCACTACCTGCCCCAGATCGCCGAGGTCGCGGAGGCGCTCTCCCTCCGGGTCGCCGAGGCCCTGCGGGAGGGCGCGATCCCGCTGGTCCTGGGAGGCGACCACTCGCTCTCGATCGGAACGATCGCGGGCGCCTCCCAGTGGGCCCGGGAGAACGAGACGGACGTGGGCCTGCTGTGGTTCGACGCTCACTCCGACATGAACACCCCCGAGACGTCTCCCAGCGGGAACATCCACGGGATGCCGCTTGCCGCGTCGCTCGGGTACGGCCCCCCGGAGCTGACGGAGATCGGCGGGTTCTCCCCCAAGGTCCGCTGGGACAGGACCGTCGTGATCGGCACGCGGGCCGTCGATCGCGCGGAGCGCCCGCTGGTGCGCGAGTCCGGCATCCGCGCCTTCACCATGCGGGAGATCGACGAGGACGGCATCGTGCCCGTGCTCGAGGAGGCGCTCGCGATCGTGACCGAGGGGACGGCCGGGTTCCTCGTCTCGTGGGACATGGACGTCGTCGATCCCAACTTCGCGCCCGGGGTCGGCACCCCGGTCAAGGGCGGGGTAGACTACCGCGAGGGCCACCTGGCGCTCGAGATCGTCAGCGACACGGACGGCATGATCGGCATGGACCTCGTCGAGACGAACCCCATCCTGGACGAGCGGAACCGGACAGGACAACTGGGGATGGAGCTGATCCTGTCCGCCTTCGGCAAATCCATCCTCTAGATCGCTGAAAATGGCCGGTCTCCTGCGTTGCGCCTCGTGTCTTCCTGCGGCGCACCTTTCAGTGCGCCTCGGAATCCCCTCGTCGCGCGCCTTGGATCTCGACCATTTTGAGCGATCTACCGAACAGGAGGAGACCGCGTTGAGGATCGGGATCGTCAGCGACACGCACGACGAGGTGCCGGCCGCCCTGCACCGGGCGCTCGAGGGCGTCGACGAGATCCTTCACGCCGGCGACATCGCGAGCCCCGGGGCGCTGGCCGAGATCGAGACGATCGCCCCGGTTACGGCCGTGCGGGGCAACATGGACGAGCGCGCGCTCGCGGAGCGGCTGCCGGAGGAGGCCTTCGTCACCCGGGACGGGATCCGGATCGCTCTCGTGCATGGCCACCGGCTGGGACGCGCCTCGGTCGACGATCTGATCCGCCGCTTCGACTCCCTCGCGCCGGGCCTCGTCGTCTGGGGCCACATCCACGAGCCGGTCTCGCGGCTCTGGAACGGGGTCACGTACTTCAACCCCGGCACCGCCGGCGGCATCGGGGCGCCCCCGACTTGCGGGATCCTGGAGATCCGAGACGGGCGGTTCACCGTCGAGCACCTCGCTCTCTCGGGAGCCGTCCCGTGATCCCCTACCGCTGGCACCGAGGGCAGTAGTAGGTCGAGCGCTGGCCCTGGACGATGCGCCGGATCGGGGTCTCGCAGCGGCGGCAGGGCTCGCCCTCCCGGTCGTAGACGTTCAGGAACTCCTGGAACGCTCCCGGCACGCCCTCGCTGTCGGCGTAGTTCATCCAGCTCTCGCCGAGGGTCGTCCCGGCCTTCCGGATCGCCTCCTCGAGGACCTCGACGATCGTCCGGTGGAGGCGGCGGGCGCGCTCCGGCCCCGCGTTCCGCGCGATCCGCCGCGGGCTGACCCGCGCCCGCCACAGGGCCTCCGAGACGTAGATGTTCCCGAGGCCCGCGACCTTCGTCTGGTCGAGCAGGAACTCCTTGACCGAGCGGCGGCTCCCCGACAGCCGCTCCCGCAGGTCCTGCGGGGTGAAGTCGGGGCCGAGCGGCTCGGGCCCCATGGCCGCATCGCGGCGCTTCCACTCGGCTGCCGGGACGACCTCCATCTCCCCCAGCGTCCGGACGTCGTCGAACGACAGCCGCCGGCCGTCGTCGAGCTCGAAGACCGCGCGCACGTACGGTCCCTCGGCGCTCCCCTCCCGTCCGCGCCGCGGCTTCTCGATCCGCCACTTTCCCGTCATCCGCAGGTGGCTCCACCAGACTCGCCCGTCGGCGAGCCGGAAGACGAGGAACTTCCCGCGCCGCTCGACGGAATCGATCGTCGCCCCCGTGACCGCGCGCTCGAACCGGCGCGGCGTCGGGCGGACGACGTTCGGCCGCCGCACCTCGGCGCGGACCACCGTCCGCCCGCGGAGCCGCGGCGCCAGCCGACGCACGATCGTCTCGACCTCGGGAAGCTCGGGCATCTCAGCCGCGCGCGAGCTCGCGCCAGCCGATGTCCCTCCGCCAGCGGAGCGCCCCCGCGTCGATCCGGTCCAGCGCGGCGTAGGCGCGGGACCGCGCATCCTCGAGGTCCGTCCCCACGGCGGTGACGTCGAGCACCCGCCCACCCGCCGTCACCAGGCGGTCCCCGTCGCGGCGCGTGCCGGCGTGGAAGACGACCACGCCCGCCTGGTCGAACGCGGTGGGCGACTCGAGGTCGACCGGGATCCCGATCGGCGCCCCGGTCTCGTAGGCGTCGGGGTACCCCTCCGAGGCCGCCACGACCGTCACGCACGCGCCCGCCCGCCAGCGCGCCGCCGCGCCCGCCAGGCCGCGGCCTCCCGGGGAGGCGGCGAGGAGGAGCTCCAGGAGGTCGCTCTCGAGGAGCGGGAGGAGCGCCTCGCACTCGGGATCTCCGAACCGGACGTTCCACTCGAGGACCTTGGGCCCGTCGGCGGTCCGCATGAGGCCGGCGTACAGGACGCCGGAGAACGCCACGCCCTCGGCGGCCAGCCCCGCGAGGGTCGGACGGAAGATCTCCTCGAGCGCGCGCGCCACGAAGGCCTCGTCCGCGATCGAGACCGGCGCGTAGGCCCCCATCCCGCCCGTGTTGGGGCCGCGGTCGCCGTCCAGCGCGCGCTTGTGATCCTGGCTCGGAAGGAAGGGGACGAGGTGCTCGCCGTCGGTCACGGCGATCAGCGACACCTCCTCGCCCTCGAGGAGATCCTCGACGACGACCTCGTCCGCGGCGGAGCCGAACTCGCGCCGCACGAAGCAGGCGTCGAGGGCGTCGTCGACCGAGGCCGGCGTCCCGCAGACGAGCGCGCCCTTGCCGGCGGCGAGCCCGCTCGCCTTGACGACGCAGCGCCCGCCGAGCTCGCGCGCGAACTCCGCCGCCGCCGCCCGCTCGGTGAACACGCCGAAGCGCGCGGTCGGCACGCCGGCCTCGTCCATGAGCCGCTTCGCGAACGCCTTCGACGCTTCGAGCCGGGCCCCGTCCGCGCCGGGCCCGAACACCGCCCGGCCCTCGGCGCGGAGCCGGTCAGCCAGGCCCGCGGCGAGCGGCGCCTCGGGACCGATCACGGTGAAGTCCACGTCCTCGGCCGCCACCAGCGCGGCCACGGCCTCGACGTCCGCGGGCCTCGCGTCGACCGGACGGCCGATCGACTCCATGCCGGCGTTGCCGGCCGTGAAGAGGTAGGCGTGCTCGGGGTGATCGCGGCGGAGCTTCCAGAGGAGGGCGTGCTCGCGCCCCCCGTGGCCGACGAGGAGGATCCGCATCAGAGCGAGCCCAGCGCCCGCCCGAGGTCGTCCTCCAGGTCGTCCGCGTCCTCGATCCCCACCGAGAGCCGGACGAGTCGGTCGGGGAGCCCCATCCGCTCGCGCTCGGCAACGGGGACGGCGGCATGGGTCATCTCCCCGGGATGGCTGCAGAGACTCTCGACGCCGCCGAGGCTCTCGGCGAGCTGGAACACCTCGAGCGACTTGAGGAACCGCCGCGCCAGCGCGCCGTCGGCGAGCTCGAGCGAGATGATCCCGCCGAAGCCGCGCATCTGCCGCTCGGCGAGCGCCCGCTGCGGGTGGTCGGGCAGGCCCGGGTAGTGGACCGCCGCGACCTCCGGATGGCCGGCCAGGAACCCGGCCAGGCGACGCGCGGTCGCCTCGGTACGATCCATCCGGATCGGCAGGGTCTTGAGACCCCTCAGCGCGAGCCAGCAGTCGAGCGGGCCCGGCACCGCGCCGACCGAGTTCTGGAGGAAGCGCAGCCGGTCCGCGAGCCCGGCGTCCCGGGCGAGGACGATCCCGCCCACCATGTCGCTGTGGCCGTTGAGGAACTTCGTGGTCGAGTGGACGACGAGGTCGGCGCCGTGCTCGAACGGCTGCTGCAGGTACGGGGTCATGAACGTGTTGTCGACGACGAGCAGGCATCCGGACTCGCGCGCCAGCCGCCCCATCGCCGCCAGGTCGGTGAGCCGCATGAGCGGGTTCGACGGGGTCTCGACGTAGAGCATCCGGGTCGCGCTCCCGAGCGCCGCGGCGACCGCCCCCTCCTCGCGCGCGTCGACGTACCGGAACCTCAGGCCGAACCGGCGCAGGACCTGGTCGAACAGCCGGTGGGTCCCGCCGTAGAGGTTCTCCCCCGCCACCACTTCGTCGCCGGCCTCGAGGAGCGTCATGATGGCGTGGATGGCTGCCGTGCCGGACGCGAACGCGACGCCGTGCTCGACCCCTTCCAGCGACGCCACGCACGCCTCGAGCGCCGCGCGGGTCTTGTTGTGCGTCCGCGCGTACTCGTACCCCTTGTGCTCGCCGACCGCGCTCTGTACGTAGGTCGAAGTCTGGTAGATCGGCGGCATCACCGCGCCGGTGACCGGGTCCGGCTCCTGGCCGGCGTGGATCGCCCGCGTCGCGAACCCCAGGCGCCGCTCCTCGCGCCCCTCAGCCACGGGCCCCGGGCGTCACCTGGCGCGCCTGGCGATACATCTCCCGGGCCCGGCCCACGTCCCCCTTGCGGTCCCACACGATGCCGAGCTGGTACCAGCCCCGGTCGAAGCCGGGATCGGCGGCGACCGCCTCCTCGAACGCGGCCTGGGCCTCGTCGACGCGGTCCAGCTGGTTGAGGCAGATCCCGAGGTAGTAGTGCCCGCGCGCGGGATCGCACCCCAGGTCGAGCGCCTCGCGAAGCGCGTGGATCGCGTGCGCGTAGAGACCCTTCTTGCTCTGCAGGATCCCGACCTCGAGGTGCGCGGCGCCGCTCTTCGGATCGAGTCGGACGGCGCGCTGAAGGGCCTCGTCGGCCTCGTTGTAGGCTCCGGCCTGGAGCTGCGCGCGACCCAGCTCGACGGCCACCTCGGACGAGGGAGCGGGACCCGCGAGCGCGCGCTCGAGGAGCGCGATCGCCTGGACACTCCGCCCCTGCTCGACGAGATCGCGCGCGGTTCGCACGACCTCTTCCGGCTCGACGGGGTCGCGGACCGGGGGCGGCGGGTCCTCCGACGCAGGCGCGGCCCGGGACGGCGGGGGTGGTTGCGCGGGATCCCGCGCCGCCCTGGCCTCCGGCTCCGCGGAGCCGTCCGCCGCGAGCGGCGATCCGTTCAGGTCGAGCTCGAGCTCCCCGCGGTCCCGGCTCTGGGCGCGCGGGGCGGCCCGCCGAGCGCTCCGCTTGCGCCGCGGGGGCTCCGGCGGCGGCACTTTCGGGGAGCGCGGCTTCGCCTCCGCGCCGAGCAACCCGGCCAGACGATCGCTGTCCAGCCCCGCCAGGGGATCGTCGCCCACGGCATGCTTCCCGCGCGCCCTGCGCTTGGGCTCAGCCACGGGCGAACCGCTTCACCAGGCGGCGGTAGTCCTGTGCGCCGCGCGAGCGCGGCGAGTACTCGAAGATCGTCTGCCCGTAGCTGGGCGCCTCGGACAGGCGGACGTTGACCCGGATCGGCTCGGTGAGCGCCGACCCGAAATGCTTCTCGAGGGCGGACAGGATCTCCCGGCTCTTCCGCAGGTTGTGCTGGTAGAACGTGGGGACCACGGCCGTGATCCGCACCGGACCCCCGTTCCTCGAGGACATGCGCAGGATGTTCTCCACCAGCTGCTTGACGCCGATCAGCGCCAGGTACTCCATCGAGATCGGGATCACGACCTCCTCCGCGAACGCCAGGCCGCTGGTGGTCAGGATGCTCATCGACGGGGCGCAGTCGACGATCACGAAATCGTACTCGGGGAGGCCCTTCAACCGGTTGGACAGCCACTTCTCCCGCTCGCGGCCCGTGACCAGCGTCTCCTCCGCCTCGGCCAGTCGCCAGTCGCTGGCGATGACGTCGAGGTTCTCGCGCACCTCGACGAGGGCCTCGGGAGCCGCCACCCGTCCCTGCGCGAGCTCGGCCATCGACGACTCGTCGGGCTCGAGGCCGAACCACGCCCCCACGTTCCCCTGGGGGTCGAGGTCGCAGAGCAGGACGGGGCGACCCGCGCCCGCGAGGCCGGCGGCGAGATGGACGGCCGTAGTGGTCTTCCCCGTGCCGCCCTTGTGATTGACGACGGCGATCCTGCGCATATGGAGTCCGTTTCTCGGGATGGGGGTCGACTCGCAAGGTACGCCGCCCCCGGCGGTTCCTCAACCGCCTTCGGCGTGGACCCACTCGAGATACGGACCGAGCCCGAGCTCGACGGGAAAGGCGAGGAGCTCGGGAACGTCATAGGGATGGAGCTCGGCCAGCCGGGCCGCCAGCGATTCCATCCGGTCGGCGCGGGCCTTGATCACGAGCAGCCGCTCGTCCGCTTCCTCGACGGCTCCCTTCCAGCGGTAGATCGAACGCACCCGGCCGGCCACGTTGACGCACGCCGCCAGCCGCTCGTCGACGAGCGTCCGGGCCAGCGCCAGCGCGGTCGCCTCGTCCGGGCAGGTGGCCAGCGCGACGACGACCCCGCTCCCGTCCGCCAGCCCGGTCATCCGCGCTCCTCGGACGCCGGACGCCCCTCGGGCTCCCGACGCTCTCTCGCCGTGAGCAGACCGATCACGGTCTTGGCGTCCCGGATCTTTCCCGCGGCGATCCACGCGAGCGCCTCGGCGAGCGGGACCCGCACGACCTCCAGATGCTCGTCGGGCTCGGGGCCGCCTTCTCCCTCCGTCAGATCCTCGGCCAGGAAGACGTGGATTTCCTCGTCGCAGAACCCGGGCGAGGCGTAGAACGACGCCAGCGGCGTCCACTTTCCCGCGCGCCGGCCGATCTCCTCCTCGAGCTCCCGCCGGGCGCACGCCTCGAACGGCTCGCCGTCCTCCAGCGTCCCCGCGGGGATCTCCCAGATCTCCCCGCCGACGGCGTAGCGGAACTGATGGAGGAGCGCGACCGTGCCGTCGGCGAACAGGGGAACGATGGCCGCGGCTCCCGGATGGTGGACGAGGTCGTACACCGACTCGCGCTCGGTCCCGTCGCGGCGCACCCGGACGACGTCGCGGAAGACGTCGACGACCCGCCCCGTGAAGACCGCGTCGCGCCGGATCCGCTCCCAGTCGAGCTTCACGCGACCGTCATCGGCGCCGGAGGACGACGGGCTGCCCGGGCGCCAGGCCCAGCCGCGAGGCGGCCGATCCGTCCCGGATGGCGACCTCCAGCCAGCCGGTGGATCCCACGACCGCGCACAGATCGCCGACCTGGACGTCGCTGTAGGTGCGGACCACAGGCATCGCCTTTCCACCCGCCTCGACGAGGGCCTCGCCCCCGGCGTGGTCCACCCACCGCTCGGGGAGGTTGGTGACCGCGTTCCCGAAGTGGTCGACGTGGAGCACCTCGCCCCGGTATCCACCCCCGCGCTCCTCGACCGGGGCCGGGAGTTCGAACCGTTGGAGCTCGGTCGCGCGGGCACCGAACGCGCTCAGGTCGACCTCTCCGTCCTCGACCATGCGGGCCAGGTGGGCGGCCACGGGGGCGAACACGTCACGGCCGTGGAAGGTGGCGCTGGCCGGCCCGGAGCCCCGCCACCACCGGCTGTCGGTCAGCTCGACGGCCTCGGGCTCGCTGTCGGTGAAGGGGGGGCAGAACAGCGTGGCGATCCCGCTGTCCGGCCCGACCAGGTACTGCCCGTTGTCCACCCGCGCCGCGATCCCTCGCCGGCTCGAACCGACGCCGGGATCGATCACCACGCAGTGGATCGTCCCCGACGGCCAGTACGGGATCGACCGGTACAGCGCGTAGGCGGCCGCGGAGACGGCCTGGGGCGGGATCTCGTGCGTCAGGTCGACCAGCCGAGCGCGCGGCTCGATCGACGCGATCACGCCCTTCATCGCGCCCACGTATCCGTCGGCGGTGCCGAAATCGGTCGTCAGCGTGACTGTCGTCATCATGAGCAATCCAAGCTAGCGGGGGTTCTCGCTCCGCTCCAGGTCGATCCGCTTCAGCTCCGCGAGCTGTTCTTCGAGCTTCCGCGCTCGCTGCCGGTTCTGTTCCGCGGCGGCTCTCTGATCCGCGAGCTCCCGCCGTAGCGCGAGGACGTAGTCGGCTGCCTCTCTGAGCGGGCTTGCCGGAAAGCGCGCGGTCAGCTCCCGTAGGCTACGCTCACCACGCGCCGGGTCGGACTCGGGGACGCCATAGACGAGGAACAGGAGCGCCTGACGCAGCAACACCCGATCGTTTCGTGGATCGTCGGGGCGCGCAAGGAGGTGCTCTTCGTACTCCTGGCCCGCCTCCTCGTACCTCGATTCGGCGAACAGAGCGTCACCCCGCGCGAGAGCGTCCGCTGGAGCGTCTGCCGGAGCGCCTCCTGGTACGCGAGGTCCGCTCCCGCAGGTGGCACACGCCAGCACGGCGGCCGCATACACGAACCACCTGGTCATGATCTGGGGACCTCGATCACGAAGCGCGCTCCACCTGCCGGCTCGTCCTCGACGCGGATCGACCCTCCGTGGGCGGCGATGACCGACGCCGCGATCGCAAGGCCAACACCGGTGCCCTGGTCGGCGCTGACCCGCGCCCCCACCCGATAGAACCGCTCGAAGATGTGCGCCTTGTGCTCGTCCGGAATCCCCGGGCCACGATCGTCGACTACCAGCGTCGCGGCGGCGGGGTCCTCGGTCAACGTCAGTCGGACACTCTCCCCTGCGGGAGAATACCGGATCGCGTTGGAGAGAAGGTTCTCCAGCACTCGCAGGAGCAGGATTTGATCCCCTTCGACCTCCACGGGACCGTCCGGGGCTTCAACCTCCAGAGTCACGCCACGCGCCTCCGCGGCCGCCTTCAGGTCGTCGACGGCGGCGAGGACGAGGCAGGTGAGGTCTAGGCGCGTCTTCTCGAAGGTCATGGCCCCGCCCTGTAATCGTGACAGATCGAGCAGATCGGAAACCATCCGGGACAGCCTCGCATTGGATTGCTGACTCCTCTCGATCAACGTCCGCTGACCCTCGCTCAGCGGCCCGGTGATCTCGTCAAGCAGCGCTGCGTTCGCCTCGTACATGGATGCGAGAGGGGCTTTGAGGTCGTGGGACACGTTGGAGACCAGTGTCTCTTTGAGTCGATCTATCTCGCCCAGCCGCTCGGCCATCGCGTTGAAAGCGTTCGCCAGTCTTGCCAGTTCGGGCGGCCCTGTAGGCCGCGCGCGGCGCGAGAAGTCCCCTTCAGACAGATCCCTCGCCGCCCGCTCGACCCGCCGTACCGGGGCGATCACCATCTGCGCCAGTACCAACGAGAGGATGGCCGCCACGAGAACGCAGGTTGACGCCGCCGCCCGGGAAATTCGTCGCGCCCGTGCCGCCTGCTCCGCGCCGTCCTCGATAACTCGCACGGCCGCCGCGCGCGTGACCTCCGCCAGCTCAATGACCCGGGCGTCGAGCCGCTCGATCGAGGCCGGCTCCGGAACTCTATCAGTGGCAATCGTGCGACTCCACAGCTCGGCGATTCCCGCTGCGACCCGTCGCTGCTCCCCTTCCAGGGGGAGCTCCAGCACGACGTCGATCCGGTCTTCCGCGCCCGTCCTGGCGCGCTCTACCGCTTCACGATACGCAGGGTCCCCGGTCGCCCCCAACTTCTCCCCGAACTCCGACAACCTACGGAGATCTTCACGGAGCTCGGAAGCCGCGGTCTCGACATAGCGGTGGATCATCCCGATCTCGCGATTCTGTCTCACGAGACGATCGATCACCCACATCTGATAGACAGCTATCCCGACCAGCGTCAAGACGGGAACCAGCAGGGCCAGCCCGACGCGAAATCCCAGTGTCAATCCTCGCTCGATCCCGCTGCCTCGGCGCACGCCTCCTCGATCAAGGACTTGAGACGGGGATAATCGAGTGGCTTCGTCAGATAGTCCTTCGCTCCGTGTTTCATCGACTCGACGGCGAGATCGACCGAGCCATGGGCGCTCATGAGGATGATGACGGGTGTGGGATCGATCTGGGTCAGGGCACGCAGCAGGTCGACCCCCGACACGTCGGGCAGCCAAACGTCGGTCAGAATGACGTGGGGAGACTTCTCGGCCGACAACCGCGCCGCAGTCAGCGCGTTCTCGCAGAGGTAGACTTCGTATCCCCATAGTTCGAGGCGCATCTTCAAGATGTCCAGCAGGGTGAGATCGTCATCGACCACCAGGACGCGACAGAGCGTCTCGCTCATTATGTCCCTCCTCCCGTTGCAATGAGTTCGGCCTCCTCCGCCAACCGGATCCGCCCGTCGACCGCGCGACACGCCTCGCGCTCGGGAAACGCGAGGAAGGGGTTGACGTCCATCTCGGCGATCTCGGGGAAGTCGAGGACCAGCTGGCTCACCCGGAGGATCGCTTCCTCGATCGCCCCGAACGCGACCGGCGGCTCTCCCCGCACACCGGCCAGGAGAGCGTCTCCGCGGAGCGAGCGGACCATCTCGGCGGCGTCGATCCCCGTCACCGGCGCGATCCGGAACACGACGTCGTTCAGCACTTCCACGTGGATCCCGCCGAGCCCGAACATCACCAGCGGACCGAACAGCCGGTCGTTGGTCATCCCGATCACGGTCTCGCGACCACCCTCGACCATCGACTGCACCCGCGCGCCTTCCATCCGCCCCGCGCCCACGGCCGACTCGATCTCCGCGTACGCCGCGCGCACCTCGTCGGGGTTCTCCAGGCCCAGCCGCACGCCGCCCACGTCGGTCTTGTGGACCACAGCCGCCGCCTCGACCTTGAGCGCGACCGGCCACCCGAGATCCTCGGCGGCGGCGACGGCCGCCTCCGCCGAAGCCGCGAACCGGCTCTCCACCAGCGGGATCCCATAGGCCGCCAGCACCTCCTCGACCTCGCCGAGCGAGAGGTCCCCGCGGCCGTCCGCGCGCGCCGAGGCGATCCCCTTCGCCGCCCGCTCCCGCGCCACATCGAACTCGACGACCTCCCCCAGCGGCCGCTCGCGCCAGCGGCGGTAGCGGCTCATCGCCGCCAGCGCGCGGGCCGCCGACTCGGGGAACATGAAGGCGGGGATGTTGTGGCGCTTGAGCTCCGTCATCCCGCCGTGCACCCCCTTCTTTCCCATCAGGCACGCGAGCACGGTCTTCTCCTCGTGATGACCGACGATCTCCGCGATCCCGGCCGCGACCGCGCCCGTGTCGACCTGGACGGGGGGGACGAAGATCGCGATCGCGGCGTCGACGTTCGGGTCCTGCAGGACGATGTCCAGCGCCTCCCGGTAGATGGCGGCGTCCGCGCTCGCGATCAGGTCGACGGGGTTCTCGACGCTGGCCTCTTCGGCCACCTCGGCCCTCAGCCGCTGCCGGGTCTCCTCGGCCAGCGGGGCGATCTCGAGCCCGAGGGACTCGCACGCGTCGGCTGTCAGGATGCCGGGGCCTCCCGCGTTGGTGATGATCGCGACGCGGTCGCCGCGCGGGATCGGCTGGTTGGAGAACGCCATCGCGAAATCGAACAGCTCTTCCAGCGTGGTGGCGCGGATCACCCCGCACTGCTCGAACAGGGCGTCGACGGCCACGTCCATCCCCGCCAGCGCGCCTGTGTGGCTGGAGGCCGCGCGCGCACCCGTCCGGGTGCGCCCGGCCTTCACCGCGAGGATCGGCTTCTCCTTCGTCACCCGGCGGGCCAGGAGCGTGAAGCGCCGCGGGTCTCCGAAGGACTCGTTGTACATCACGATGAGCCGCGTCCCGGGGTCGCGACCCCAGTACTCGATCAGCTTGTTGCCGGAGACGTCCGCCTTGTTGCCCATTGAGATGAACATCGAGACGCCGAGCCCCAGCTCGCGCGCGTGGTCGAGGATCGTGACCCCCAGGGCCCCCGACTGGGACATGAACCCGATCGGCCCCGGGGGCGGGAACGTCGGCGCGAACGTCGCGTTCATCGAGACGCCCGGCTCGGTGTTGATCACGCCCATGCAGTTCGGCCCCACGAGTTGCATGTCGTGCTCCCGCACCAGCTCGAGCAGCGCCTCTTCGCGGGCGATCCCCTCGCCGCCGACCTCGCGAAAACCCGCGGTGATCACGACCAGCCCGCAGACTCCCTTCCTTCCGCACTCCTCGACGACCTTCAGGACGTGGCGGTAGGGCACCACGACGACCGCCATGTCGACCGGGTCGGGGATGTCGAGGACCGAGGGATAGGCCTTGATCGAGTGGATGACGCGGGCTGTGGGGTGCACGGGGAACACCACCCCCTGGAAGTCGTGCTCGATCAGATTGTGCAGGATCTCGTGGCCGATCGAACCCCGCCGCGGCGAGGCGCCGATGACCGCGATCGACCGGGGCCGGAAGATGACGTCCAGCGGCTCCGGCGGGCCCGGGCGCGCGGCTACGTCAATCCCGTTCCGGACGACGGCTGGCTTCGTCAAGGATCCGCTCTTCCTCTGGAGTCAGGCTGCTCAGTCCCTGCTCGGAGATCTTGTCCAGGATGCGGTCGATCTCGGCCTCCACCCGCGGGGCCCGTCCTCCTCCGCCTTGCACGACCTCGAGGTGACGCCGGCGCCAGCGCGTGACCAGCCGGGCCGCGGCGTTGCCGCCCCGCCACCATTTCAGGTACGCGAACCCGACCACCATGCCGCCCACGTGCGCGAGGTGGGCCACGCTGCCTCCGCGGCCGGAGATCCCGGCCAGGATCTCGATCGCGGCGAGCCCACCCACCAGGTACTTGGCCTTGATGGGGATCAGGAACCACAGGAAGATATACCGATTCGGGAACAGCATCCCGAACGCGATGAGGATGCCGAAGACGGCCCCGGAGGCACCGACCACTGTGCGATCGTAGAAGCCCATGAACGAAAGCGCGGCCGCCCCCAGCCCGCACAGGACGTAGTACCGCAGGAACTCGGACGAGCCCCACATCCGCTCGATTTCGCCGCCGAACATCCACAGCACGAACATGTTGAACAGCAGGTGGAAGAAGCCCCCGTGGACGAACATGTACGTCAGGGGCTGCCATACCCACCCGCGCTCGATCACCCATGCGGGCGTCAGACCGAGCAGTCCCACGAGGGTCACGCCGAGGAGCCCGCGGAGCAGGATGTCGAGGACGAACACACCGCCATTGGCGATCAGCAGCGCCTTGATGGCCGGCGGGAAGACGCCGGTCGGATCGTACTCGACTCCGCGGCGGAGGGGGCTCATCGCTTCACCTCTCGCCCGGCTCTCCGAGCACGAACGAGCGGCCCAGCTCGACCGGCATCTCGTGCGGCCAGCGGGCATGCAGGACGCGCTCGAAGCGGGGACGATAGATCAGCTCGAAGGCGGTCTCCTTGCCGGGGAACATCGAGAGCGCGGCGTCGCGGCACCGCTCCGCGAGCTCGAGCGCGTCGAGCAGCGACAGGTCGGGGTCCTGGTACAGGCGGGCCAGCGTGAAATCCACCAGGAGGCGGAGACGCCGCAGGCGCCGGTTCTCCTCCCGCTGTGCCTCGCTGAGCTCCATGTCGGATCCTCCCCGCTCCACGGTGCACCGCGGCCGGGCGCCGGGCCGTACGTCATCTGACGCTCAGCGGCCGGCCAGGTACTCCGTGACCAGCCGGACGCCGGCCCCGGTCGCCCCCACGGGGTGACAGGGCAGCGCCTTGGTCGTCCAGGCCGTGCCGGCGATGTCGAGATGGGCCCAGGGGGTCCCGTCCGCCACGAAGAACTTCAGAAACGCGGCCGCGGTCGAGGCCCCGCCCCAGCGGCCGCCCGAGTTCTTGATGTCCGCCACCTCCGACTTCATGTCGTCGCCGTACTCGTCGTACACAGGCAGCGGCCATGCCCGATCGCCGGTCGCCTCCCCCACCTGCTTCAGCCGCTCGACCATCCGGTCGTCGCCGAACACTCCCGACGCGTAATGACCGAGCGCCACCACGCAGGCGCCGGTGAGGGTGGCCAGGTCGATGACCTCCTTCGGGTCCTGCTCGCAGGCCCAAGCGAGCGCGTCCGCCAGGATCAGCCGACCCTCGGCGTCGGTGTTGATCACCTCGATCGTCTTCCCCGAGTACGACTTCAGGATGTCCCCCGGCCGGTAGGCCGTGCCTCCGGGCATGTTCTCCGCCGAGGGGATCACCGCGATCAGGTTGATCTTGAGCTTGAGCGTGGCGACCGCGCGCATGATCCCCAGCGCGGCGCAGCCCCCCATCTTGTCGAACTTCATCTCCTCCATGTTGGCCGACGGTTTGATCGAGATGCCGCCCGTGTCGAACGTGATCGCCTTTCCGACGACGATGGACGGACGGGCCTTCTTCCGTCCACCGCGGTAGGTGAGCACGATCATTCGTGGCTCCTGGACCGATCCCTGGCCGACCCCCAGAATGCCCCCCATCCCCTTCTTCTCGAGGTCCTTCTTCGTCAGCACCTCGCACTCGAGCCCCAACTCCTCGGCGAGCCCGCGCGCCCGGTCGGCCAGAGTGGAGGGCGTGATCTCGTTGGGGGGACCGTTGCCGATGTCCCGTGTCCAGTTGACCGCCTCCGCGATCCGCGCTCCGCGCTCGAGGCCGGCCCGGATCGCCCGCAGCTTGCGGCCGTCCGACTCGACGACCGTGATCCCCTGGAGCCGATCCCGCTGCTCCTCGGTCGGCTCTCCCGGCTCCTCCTCCGGCTCCACCGTCTTGTAGCGGTCGTAGCGGTAGCCGGCGAGCACCGCCGCCTCGGTGATCGCCTGCGCCAGATCGCGCGTCGACGTCCCCGTCGCCTCGAGGTCGCCGCCGCCGTGGAGCACCGTGTGGAACCGGGTGATGTGGTGCTTGAGGAGCCGCCGTGTCACGTTGCCGGTCGCCTTCCGCAGGGTCTCGAGGTCGCACTCCGCCTTCTTGCCGAGGCCCACCACGACCACCCGGCGGGCCGGGATCCGCCCATGGGTGTGGACGATCGTGACCTCTCCCGGCTTGCCGGTGATCTCGCCGTCGGCGATCAGCTCGGAGATCTGCCCCTCCAGGGCCGCGTCGACCGCGCCCGTCGCGCCGCGGGGCGTCTTCACGCCCTGGTACAGGTTGACGACGAGCGCGGCGGTCTCGACCTCGGTGGCGTCCGCCTTGATGGCCGAAAGCTTCATGCGGGTCCTCCTGTCGGTCCGTTCGAGTCGACGATCGCTTACGACGAGCCGCCCGAGGGCCTGCGCTCCTGCGCCTTGCGGAAGGCGTCGAGGAAGTCGATCGGGATCGGGAACAGCGTGGTCGAGTTGTTCTCGGCGGCGATCTCGACCAGGGTCTGCAGGTAGCGCAGCTGGAGCGCCTCGGGGTGCCGGCCGATGATCGCCGCGGCCTCCGCGATCCGCTCCGAGGCCTGGAACTCGCCCTCTGCCACGATGATCTTCGCCCGCCGCTCGCGCTCGGCTTCCGCCTGGCGCGCCATCGCCCGCTGCATCTCCTGCGGCAGGTCGACGTGCTTGACCTCCACCCTCGCGACCTTGATCCCCCAGGTGTCGGTCGCCTCGTCGAGGATCGCCTGGATGCGATCGTTGAGCCGATCGCGCTCCGCCAGCAGCTCGTCGAGCTCGGCCTCGCCGATCACCGAGCGCAGGGTCGTCTGGGCCAGCTGGCTGGTGGCGTAGAGGTAGTCCTCGACCTCGACGATCGCCTTGTTCGGGTCGAAGACGCGGAAGTACACGACCGCGTTCACCTTGACCGAGACGTTGTCCTTGGTGATCACGTCCTGCGGCGGCACGTCGAAGGCGATGATCCTCAGATCGACCTTCTGCATCTTGTCGATGATGGGGATCAGCAGGATGAGACCCGGGCCCTTGGAGGCCACCAGTCGGCCGAGCCGGAAGATCACTCCGCGCTCGTACTCCTTCAGGATCCGCACCGCGCTCAGCAGCAGGAACACGACGAACGCGATTACGACACTCAGGACGCTGATCGATTCCACGGCTTCCTCCGTTCGCGGACGACTAGGTAGGAATGGATTCCATCGCCAGGCCGAGCTCGGGCGCCACGGCAGGCCACTCCTCGAGCGAGCCGAGCAGGTGATCGGGGCCCGCGGCGGCCAGCTGCTCGCGGCTCGGACGCCCGGTGGCGACCGCAACCGCTACCGCGCCGGCGGCCCGGGCGCACTGCACGTCGGCCGGGGTGTCGCCGACGACGATCGTCTCGTGCCCGGCGAAGCGGCGGCCGGTCAATCGCAGGGCGCGCTCGAGCGCGATCGACGGGAGCCGGTCGCGCTCCCGCGCGTCCGAGCCGAAGGCGCCGACCCGGAAGCTCGGCCACAGACCGAATCGCTCCAGCTTGAGGCGCGCGCCGCGCTCGACGTTGCCGGTCACGAGCCCCAGGAGCACCCGGGAATCATCCGCCAGCGCCGGCACCAGCTCGGCGACGCCGGGATGCAGGCGATGGCCGTCGTCTTCCGTGGCCAGCTCCCGCTCGAGTCCCGCGAGGTAGTGCGCGAACAGGTCCTCGATCCGCTCCTCGATGTGGTCGTCGGCGAAGCCGGCGCCGCCCATGAGCTCGTAGACGATCTGCGGATCGGTCTTGCCGCTGAAGTCCGTGCGGGCCTCGTCCCCATCGGTGCCGAAGTGCTCGATCAGGGAGCGGCGGAACGCTCGCCGCGGGGCGCCGCCAGCGGTCAGCAGCGTCCCGTCGATGTCGAACAGGATCAGTCGGTTCGGGGTTGGCACCAGGGCGAAGGTAGCCCGGGCCGGGAGCGGATACAACCGCGGCCGCGGCGACCGGATCAGCCCTCTTCGGCCTGGAACCAGCGCGCGAACAGGATCGCGATCGCGACCCACAGGACCGCGCCGCCACCCATTTTCATCAGGAGCCCGGCGACCTGCTGGTCCTCGCGCTTCGTGATCCACGGGATCGGCGGCGCGAGCTCGTAGGTCGCGTAGAGGGGCAGGTGGCTGAACGTCAGGTAGATGAAGACGCCGGTGTTGGCGATCGTGGCAAGGATCAGGTAGCCGACCTTGTGCGGGTAGCCGAATGCCGGGCGCGCGGGGACCGGCGCGACGACCGGCCACCAGAAGATGGTTCCGGCGACGATCCACAGCATGTCGATGAGGAACGACCCCGCCTGGTACGACATGAGCCCGTCGACGAGCGGCGGCCAGTGGGTGAGCCAGACGATCGCGTTGAAGACGAGGATCGCGATCAGCGGCCGCGTGGCCACGCGGAGCGCGCCGACGAGTGCGCGCCGGCCGGCGAGGCGCTCCCAACCGGCCTCGGGGACCGACAGGAGGAGGAGCGGCGGCGCGACCAGGGCGACGAGCAGGAACTGGAGCATGTGGACGCTGGCCAGGTAGCCGGCCGCGAGCGCCCCGACGGGCCAGTCGAGCGCGACCCACAGGCAGAGCACCCCGGCCACGAACGCCGAGCCCCGGCCGGCCGACACCCCGCCCGCGCGCCGCGTCAGCGCGACGTAGCCCAGCGCGAGCAGCGCCACGAGGATCCAGACGCCGACGTAGGGCCGCCAGGTCCACGACCAGGCCAGCCCCTGGGCGGAGCACCACCATTGCACGGATCAGCCGCCGGCCGCCCCCGGCCCGGGCTCGGGCCACGCCCCCTCGCCGACGAGCTTCGGCAGGTCGTGCGCCCAGTCCGCCTGCCGGGTCCCGAAGGGGTACACCACCCGCGCCCGGCCGTCGGCGGTGAACGCGATCACCTGCGCCGCGTGCCCCACCGCGTAGGCGCCCGGCAGGGGCCCCGGCCGCGAGGGCTGCCGGACGGCACCCGGGAGATGGAGCGCGGCCTGGATCGCGTCGACCTCCGCCTCGGTCCCGCGGAGCCCGACGAACGAGCGGTCGAACCGGTCGAGCCACGAGCGCAGCTGCTCCGGGGTGTCGCGCTCGGGGTCGGTCGTCACGAACACGACCCGGATCCGCGCGCGCTCGGCGTACTTCAGGTCGCGGAGGACGGCCGCGATGTTCGCCATGTGGATGGGACAGACGTCCGGGCAATGGGTATAGCCGAAGAAGAGCAGGGTGACGAACCCCTCGGTCTCGGAGCGGAAGTCGTACGGCCGGCCCTGGGTGTCCACGAGCGTGAACTCCGGCTTGGGCCAGGACGGATCCAGGACCGTGCCGCGGAGGACCGATCCCGGCTCGGCCCCGGCACGGTCGGGCACGTCGCCGCCGCAGGCGGCTACGACCGCGAGGAGGGCGGCCCCCGCGAGAATCGTCTCGGAGCGGTTCACGCGCTCAAGGTAAGGTACCTTCCGACCCCGCGCCCTTTGGACCCCGACCCGAGGAGCACCCATGCCCAAGCTCGCGCCCGGCGACCGAGCCCCCGACTTCGACCTCCCCTCGACCGCCGGCCGCAACATCCGGCTCTCCGATCTCGCCGGGAAGAAGATCGTCCTCTATTTCTATCCGAAGGACATGACCTCCGGCTGCACCGCCGAGTCGTGCGCGTTCCAGGCATCGCTGCCCGACTTCGAGGAAGCCGACACCGTGATCCTCGGGATCTCCAAGGACTCCCTCGAGAGCCATCACCGGTTCCGCCAGAAGGAGGGGCTGACGTTCGACCTCCTCTCCGACGAGGATGGCGACGTGTGCGAGCGGTACGGCGTGTGGAAGGAGAAGTCGATGTACGGCAAGACTCACATGGGGATCGAGCGTACGACGTTCGTCATCGACGAGAACGGCCGCATCGCGCGCGTCTTCCCCAAGGTCAAGGTCCAGGGCCACGCCGACGAGGTGCTGGAGGCGGTGCGCGCGGCCTGAGCCCGACACCACCCTTCACATCCCGGGCGCGAAGGGGTTCGGCTGGAGGCCCGCGTAGAGGGAGTACCGCTCCACCGACCGCGCCAGCCGGGGCTCGACCGGAATCACGAACGAAATCGTGGAGTCCGCCGCCGCCCGCGCCACGCGCGACTGGGCGGTCCCGAGCCACCGGTTCCCGTCGTCGTAGAGATAGGCCTCCACTAGCACGTTCCGGGCCTCCGCTCCCCGATTCCGCAGCCGTCCACGGATCTCGACCTCCTCGCCGGCCGGCACGAGCGCGTGCTCGACGACCTGGAAGCGCGTCTGGCGCATGGGGAGGGTGACGACCCAGGCCAGGATGACGAGCAGGGCGGCGCCGCCCAGGATCCAGGCCAGCCGGCGGGTGCGGGCGCTCAACGGTTTCGACTCCCTCGCCATGGCCTCCACGCGAAGTTGGTTGACAGCTCGATTCCCGCCCGGATACGCTGGATGGAAGACCTCTCCGCTTCTCCATGCACGACCACCCCATCCGGAGGCGCGCATGCTCAAGGCTACCCTCGTCTCACTGATCGCGCTCTCGCTCGTCCTCGCCCCCCTGGCCTGCGAGCCCGCGGAGGAGTCCACGGACGAGCAGGAGGCGGTCGAGGACACCACGGCCATCCCCAGCGACAGCATCGTGGCGACGATCGGGGGCGACTGGATCGTCCGCGCCAAGAGCGGGAAGGCGTGCGTGTCCGTGCCGCCCTCGGCCATCCCGGAGGGACAGACGCTCGATGTCCAGATCAAGCTCGTCCCCCCGTTCCCCCCGGGCTTCGACCGGGCTTCGCAGGTCTTTCCGCCGGTCTACGACTTCGTTGTGAGGGATCAGAATGGCGACACGGCCCAGTTCATAGATTCGGTCGACTTCGCCATCTGCGTGAACTACGGGAACACCCCGAGACCGTCTCAGGTGGCGCTCGCGCGGGCGGTCTCGGCCGATTCCCTCGAGTATCTCCCGGTGGTCCCGGTGCCCGACGCGTGCCGCTTGACCTGCAACGAGTACTCAGCGTCGGAGACAGCGGCCTGGCTCGACGACTGGTTCGGAGGAAGCCCGCTCACGGCTACACCCGCGCACGCCGCTGTCGCCCAGGAGGGGTTGGGAGGGAAAGGGGGCGGGACCAGCCCGTTCGCCGGCGTCGTGCCGTAGGGCGGCCCCGGCCCGTTCCCAGCGCTATTCGGGCGGGGCCGAGTCCGCCCGTCCCACGAGCGCGCGGAAGTCGGCGCGATCGTGGAGATCGTCGAACCACCACGTGCTCGCAGCCTCCATCCGCTGCCCCGGGCTGGCGGCGAGATACGCCTCCAGGAGCGCCACTGCCTCTTCCTCGTCCCCGGCGAGCGTCCGGACGAAGGCCTCGAAGTACATCATCTCGCGCGCCGGGTCCTCCGCCTCATCGGACCGGGCGCGCGCGGCAACGGCAAGCGCGCTGTCCCGCAGGCCCGCCCGCGCCAGCACGGCACCGACCGCCATCTGCGTCACCTTGTCCCGGCCCCCCTCATGGGGTGGCGCGAGCCGGTCCACTTCCCGATGCAGCGACCAGGCGCGCGCCGGGTCCGGCTCCGTCTCGGGGATCGTCATCAGCCACACGCCGCAGCGGTGGAAGTCGGGCTCCTCGGGGAAGAGCCGGCGCCCCTCCTCGCAATAGCGGCGGGCCTCCTCCGCGAGCGGGATGTCGAACGACATCGCGAACAGGCGCCAGAGGGTCTCCCGGTCGAGCTGCAGGTAGGCGTCGGTCACGTAGGCGCGCTCGGCTGCCGCCAGCGCCTCCGACGAACGACCCCGGGCGGCCAGCGCGATCGCGAGCTTCGACCACGCCCCGGCCTGGTCCGGGTTCGCCTCGATGCTGGCCCTGAGATCCCGGATCGCCTCCTCCCACTGGGTCTCAGCGGCGGCCGGCTCGGTCTCGGGCGCGAACAGGGCGCGGTACAGCCGGAGGGTCCCGCGAAGCTCGAGCACGTTTGGATCGGTACCGCCCAGGCGAGCGGCGGTGACGGCGTGGTCGAGCCCGGTCCGGCTCCAGCGGTCGAAGGCCGCGAAGTCGCTGAACCTGTACCACAGCGACTTCTCGTGCGCTATCCAGCCCCGCTGCACGACGGGCATGATCCAGGTGCTGTCGGCGGCGCGCGCGACCGCCAGCAGGGAATCGGCGCGGTCGTACAGCCGGCCCGCCTCCTCGAGGCTTCCGGCGGCCACCATCGGAGCGGCGCTCTCGCGCAGCTGCTTGGCCCGCTGGACGAGCTCCCACGCGGCCACGCTCTCGGTGCCGGCCCGCAGCTCGGCCAGCCGGATCTCCTCGCCCAGGCGCCTCCGCAGGAAGCGGGCGACCTGGTGGGCGAGGTCGTCCTGGAGGGCGAACAGCTCTCCGCGCGGCCGCTCGAGCGTCTCCTGCGCCAGCACGGTCCCGGACCCGCCGTCGATCAGCTGCACGGTGACGCGGAGCCGGTGGCCCGACTCCGCCACGCTTCCATGGACGAGCGTGCCGGCCCCCAGTGCCCGGGCGATGCTGTCGACCGGCACGTCGGAGTCCTCGAACGGCTTGACGCCGCTCCGCGACACGACCTCCAGCCCCGGCACCGCGGACAGCTCCTGGATCAGCAGCTCGGTGAGCCCATCCACCATGTGACGCAGGCTCCGATCGGGACTGAAGTCGTCGAAGTAAAGGACGGCCACCCGGTTCGCCGGCAGCGGTCCCGCCTCGACCCGCGCCGGAACGTCCAGGAGCAGCGTCGACACGGCCAGGACGCCGGCGATCGCGACGAGCAGGATGTAGGCCGTGCGGGGCCGTATCCCCGTCTCCTGCATCCCCGCCGTGCCGCTGTAGCGGTGGAGTCCCTCCGGGTTGATCTCGTAGGTCCACGCCAGAAGGACGACGAGGGGGAGGCCGAGCACGGCGAGGAAGGGGCCCAGGCGGAGGGTCCAGCCGGGCGCCCCCGTCCGCGGCAGCGCGAAGGACAGCGCGGCAATCCCGACCGCCGCCACGAGGACGTAAGCGCCCGCGATCCGGTAGACCTTCCGCTGCCGGAGCTCGCGGTGGAGCGCGCGAACGCGCTCGGCGAGCGTCAGATCGCCCCCCGGCCCCTCCCGGAGATGGGCGTCGGCGCGATAGACGCCGACCACAGTCTCGCTGTCCTGGAACGTCCGCTCGCCGAGACCCTCGAAGTGGAAGTCGCCGCGGTGATGGAGCTGCCTGAGTACGTCCCCGCTGACCAGGACCTGACCGGCCGCCGCCACGTCCTGCAGGCGCGCGGCGAGATTCACCCCCTCGCCGTACAGATCGCCGTCCGGGCCCTCCGCCACTTCCCCGACGTGGACGCCCACATGGACGCGGGCGGCGGGGAGCGTCGCTTCGGCCGCGATGCTTTGGAAGACGGCCTCAAGCGCGCAGGCCGATCGTACCGCGCTCTCCGTGCTCGGGAACTCGGCCAGCGCGCCGTCCCCCATGAACTTGACCAACCGACCCGAGTGCCGATGGACAACCGCCCGGCACGCGCGCTGGAACTGGCGGACAAGGCGCAGGGCCTGGTCCTCGTCGGCGGACGCAAGCCGGCCATAGCCAACGATGTCGGCGAACCACACGGCCGCAAGCCGGTGCGGCAAGGTCGGGTCCATGGTGAACCTCTCGCGGCCCGCTAGTACGAGTTGTCGAAGGCCTCGATCCAGTATGCGCTGCCCGGTATGACCCCGGCAAGCGATCCCTCGGCCGCGGGGAGTGGCCGCTGCGCGGGCACGAAAAAAAAGCTCCCTCCCCGCGGGGGGAGGGAGCCGTGGATTCCCAGTGCAGCGGTGCGCGCCTCGAGGCGCGGCGTGGTGAGGCGGTTTACGTGGTGAACGACTCGCCGCAGCCGCAGGTCGACTTCGCGTTCGGATTCCCGATCTTGAAGCCGGCTCCGTTCAGGCCGTCGACGAAGTCGACGTGCGCGCCCATCAGGTACGGGGCGCTGAACTTGTCGATGAGGAAGTCGACGCCGTCGATCTGCTGGATCGTGTCGCCGTCCTTCCGGTCGTCGAACCCCAGGGCGTAGGAGAACCCGTGGCAGCCCCCGCCCACGACGCGGACGCGGAGCCCCTTGTCCACCAGTCCCTCGCGATCCCTGAGCTCGCGGATCTTCAAGGTCGCCGAAGGCGTGGCCTCGATGATCGTGTCCTGGTCCTTGATGTCGGCGACTTCCGCCATGCCATCCTCCGTATTATGGTCAAATCTCTCGGCCGGACGCTGTCCGACCGCTCCCAAAGAGTACCGTCGCTCCCCGTCTCCGTCAACCGCGGGCAGGGGGTCGGATGTCCACAGCCCATCCCCACGCTGTCCACCGGTTCTCCCCGCGTTATCCACGATATCTAGTGGCCGGATCGCGCCCGCCTACCGTATCTCGTGCGTTTTTCTTGACATGGGAATCGGCGTTTGATACACTCGACGTTGCCTCGTCCCAACGAACGATCACCGAGAAGCCGTTCGCGCCGACCCCGTCCGCGGGCATCCGAGCCCTCGTCGTCGCGTCCGATCCTGTCTCCAGGCCGCCAGGCCGCAGCCGTTCAGGAAGGAACGGGTCCTCATGTCCGACACCCCGCACGAGCGCTATCTGACGTTTCTCGCCGAGCCCGACGCCGCCACGATCCTCGACCGCGCCCGTCACACCGAAACCTATTACCCCGACGCGTTGGCCGCCGATGTGCTCAGGAACAAGTACCTCGCCCCGGGCGAGGAGGGACCGCTCGACCTCTGGGAGCGGGTCGCGCGGGCCCTGGCCAGCGTCGAGGAGGACTCCGACTACTGGTACGAGGAGTTCTTCGGCATCCTGTTCGACTTCAAGTTCGTCCCCGGAGGACGGGTCATGCACGGAGCCGGCCGCGCCGACGCGCGCCGCAGGCCGACGCTTTCGAACTGCTACGTGATCCCGATCACCGAAGACAGCCTCGAGGGGATCTACCGCTGCCTGACCGAGAGCGCGATGGTCTACCGCACCGGCGGCGGCGTGGGGACCGACCTGTCGATCCTGCGACCCAAGGACGCGCCCGTCAACGCCACCGTGGCCGGCTCTCCCGGGTCCACCTCGTTCATGAACCTCCTCTCCGAGTCGACCAACACGGTCAGCCAGGCGGGCCGGCGCGGGGCGCTCATGCTCACCATGCGGGTCGATCACCCGGACATCGAGGACTTCATCACGATCAAGAACGACACCAGCCGTCGCAAGGTGCAGTACGCGAACATCTCGTGCCTGATCACGCACGAGTTCATGCGCGCGGTCGTGGACGACACGGACTTCGACCTGCGTTGGGGCGGGGAGACGTTCAAGACCGTCCGCGCCCGCGACCTGTGGCGGAAGATCATCGAGAACGCGCACGCCTCGGCGGAGCCGGGGATCATCTTCTGGGACACGATGCGGGAGTACCACAACGTGGAGTACGCCAACCCGCTGGTGTCGACCAACCCTTGTGGCGAGCAGCCGCTGGCCGCCTACACCGCCTGCAACCTGGGCTCGATCAACCTGTCGAAGTTCGTCGACGCGTCGGGCGAGTTCGACTACGACGAGCTGACTGAAGTGGCGCGCACGGCGACACGCTTCCTCGACGACGTCATCGACTACAACATGCAGGCCCACGCCCTGGACAAGATCCAGGAGGCGGTGGCCTCCGACCGGCGGATCGGGCTCGGGATCACCGGGCTCGCCGACGCCCTGGTGCGGATGGGCGTCAGGTACGACACCGACGAGGCGCTCGCCACGGTCGACCGCGTGATGGAGACGATCTGCCGCGCCGCCTACCAGACGTCGATCGACCTGGCGCGCGAGAAGGGCTCCTACCCGCTGTTCTCGTGGGACGGCCTCGCCGAGTCGAAGTTCATCCAGGCACTGCCGGAGGACCTGCGCGAGCAGATCAAGCAGTTCGGCATGCGGAACTCGACCGTGCTCACCGTGCCGCCGGTCGGCACGGGATCGATCGTGGCCCAGAGCTCGAGCGGCGTGGAGCCGATCTTCTGCACCAGCTACCAGCGGCGGGTCAAGCAGGAGGACGGCGAGACGTTCACCGAGTACACGGTCTACCATCCGCTGATCGGCGAGCTGTGGGAGGACGACGAGGAGCTTCCCGAGCACGTCGTCACCGCCCATGACATCGATCCCTACTTCCGCGTCCGCATGCAGGGGGTCATCCAGCGCTGGGTGGACTCCTCGATCTCCTCCACCGTCAACCTGCCGAACGACGTGTCGGTGGAGACGGTGGCCGACATCTACGTCACCGCGTACCAGACCGGACTGAAGGGGATCACGGTGTATCGGGAGGGGAGCCGCGAGGGGATCCTCGTCACCGGTAAGGATCGGACCGCGAAGTCCGAGACCCGCGCGGAGGCCGAGGCCGCGCCCGCGGTCGACCCGCCGCGCCCGCTCCGGATCAAGCCCCGGCCGCGGCCCGCCATCACGCGCGGCGTGACCGAGCGCATTCGCACCGGGGACGGCAGCCTGTTCATCACCATCAACGAGGACGAGACCGGGATGTGCGAGGTGTTCGCCTCGCTGGGCAAGGCCGGCGGCGCCGCCGCCGCCCAGTCCGAGGCGATGTGCCGGCTGATCTCGCTGGCGCTCCGCTCCGGGCTGGACCCCCGCGCGATCGTCGACCAGCTCAAGGGGATCTCCGGACCGAACCCGGTCTGGGACGACGGCGAGCTGATCCTGTCGGCGCCCGACGCGATCGGCCGCGCGGTCGAGCGGTATCTCGAGCGCAGGGGGGACGGCGACGGGGCCGTCGCCGCGGCCCTCGCCGGCGGGTTCGCCGAGCCCAACGGGAACGGTCACGGGCCGGAGTCGGGGGGAGCCACGGCCGAGGCGGTCGTGCGGGCGGCCCGGCGCAGCGAGGAGTTCCAGGGGCCGGGCGCCATGCCGGCCCGTCCGATGTCGTCGTGCCCCGATTGCGGGAGCCCGGTCGTGAGCGAGAACGCCTGTCTCCTCTGCAGGCATTGCGGCTGGTCGAAGTGCTGAGCCGGCGGGCGGGGTGAGGATGGATCTCGCACTGTACCGCGCGAAGCTGGCGGCGGACGGACGGCTGAGGTGCGCCGTGTGCGGCACCCACGAGCCGGCGGTGGAGATCGACGTGCATCACGTCGTCCCGCCGGTCTGCGGCGGGACCGACGCTCCCGGCAACCTGGTCGTGCTCTGTGACCGCCATCACGAGGCCGCCCGTGTGAGCTGGTATCGGATTCCGGGGCTCTACGAGGGTCCGAAGAATGCCCGATCTCTGGTCACGGAGCTCAAGAAGGACGAAGCCGTGCTCCAGCTGCTGGACGCGATCCTGAGCGGGGAGCAGGGAACCGAGCGTTGAATCTTCGCCCCGCGCGGGGCGAACGAACACGGCGGGGCGCGCGGATGGGGCCGCCTCGCCAGAGCGGGGTCGAGCGCTACCAGTCGATCGGTTCGGCCTCGCTCGAATCTTTCGCACGCTCTTCGCGTGCGCACCGGCACTGCAGCCCGGAGGGCGACTGGGAGCCAGCCTCGTATGAAGGAGGATCTGCAGCGCACCCGCTGGAGCCGGATCGCCGTCCGGCTCGCCGTGCCGCGCTCGACGGGCGTATTCCTCGTCGGCGCGGGATCCGGCCGTGGCCCCGACAAGGTCCTCATGGTCGGGAGCGCGGCCGATCTTCGCGGGCGGCTGCTCGAGCTGTTCGAGGTGAGCGAGCTGCACGAGCGCAGCGCGCGGGTCGTCCACTGGGTCGCCGACCTGACGATCGAGCAGGCGCGGCTGGCGGAGCGGCTGTTCGTGCGCCGCTACGACCCGCCCCTCGCGGACTCCCGCCGCACCCGCTACCTGGACATCCTGGCCGGCTGAGCCGGCCGGTCACGCCGCGCTGGCGCGCGGGGGCCTTCCGTAGCGCTGGGTGGCGTACCCCACGATGATCCCCAGGACGCTCCCCGGCAGGATGATCTCCCAGTAATAGTGCACGCCTCCCTCGGCCGGCATCATCGCGACCAGGAAGGCGAAGAACGCCCCCACCGCCAGGCCGAAAAGGATCCCCAGGGGCAGCGAGTCGACTTTGTTCGAGAACCACCCGATCAGGACGCCCGCGATCAGGCCCTTGAACGTCGACCCGATCACGATGCCCACGATCTGGGGCGCGGTCTCGGGAGCGGAAACGAGCGCGCTCAGGCCGTCGAAGATGCCGAGGATCCCCCCCAGTACGAGTCCCAGCAGCGGCTTGCTCATGTCGCGATGCCTCCCTCGGTTGGTGGACGCGGGCTTCGTCCTCTGGTTACGCGCCGGCGCGGATTCCTCGCTCAGGCCAGCCAGGCGACGGCGACCCGCATCGCGAGATACGCGAGCACGAGGGCGATCGCCGTGCGGTACGCCCAGGCGCTCCGGCCGGCGCGCTCGAGCCAGGTCTCCGGATGGGCGGCGACCGGGCGGCCCGCCCGGAATCGCGCCAGATCGGCGGCCATCTCGCGGGCGTCGGCGTAGCGCTCGGCGGGATCGGTCGCGAGAGCCCTGGCGCACACCGCGCGGAGCCGACGCGGCAGGTCCCGGCGGGCGGCCAGGGCATCGCGGGCGAGCGCCGGGACGGCGGGCGGGTCGGCGCCGGTCAGGAGCGCGCACAGCATCGCGCCGAGCGCGTACACGTCGGCCCGCTCGTCGACCTCACTGGACCTGCCCGCGGCCTGCTCTGGCGCCATGTAGCCGGGGGTCCCCACGACGATCCCGGGCTCCGCCTCCGCGTGCGGCACCTGGGCCACGCCCCAGTCCATGACGAGTACCTCGCCGAACCCCCCCACCATCACGTTGTCGGGCTTGAGATCCCGGTGGACGATCCCGCGCGCGTGGGCGAACGCCATCGTCTCGCACACCCGCTCCACGATCCGCACGCGATCGTCGACCTCGGAGTCGGCCGGCCCCAGCTCGCCGAGCGGGGTGCCGCGGACGAGCTTCATCACGTAGTAGGCGCGGCCGTCGGGCAGGACGCCGGCGTCGTGGACCGGCACCACCCCGGGATGCTCGAGCGATGCCAGCACGATCGCCTCGGTGCGCATCCGCGCATCCAGCTCGGCGCGGCCGCCCGGCGCGCTCGACACCTTGATCGCCACGTCGCGGCCGAGCGTCTCGTCGCGCGCCCGGTAGACGGCCGCCATGCCTCCGCGGCCGATCTCCTCGAGCAACGTGTACCGGGTGCCGGACAGGTCGGGCAGGTTGGCGACCGCGGCCAGGCGGCGGACGGCGGCGTCGGTCAGACGGGTCACGGCCGGCGGGCTCTCATTCCACCTCGATACCGAAGATCTCGCGCGCCTCGGCCCGGAACTCCTCGTGGGTTCCGCACGCCTCGCGCAGTTTGGCGAGCACGCGGGAGCGGAATGCCCGCCTGACCGCGGCCAGGCCGTTGGTGACCTGCGAGACCGAGAGCCCGAGCTCCGCCGCGAGGTCGGCGTACGAGAGGCCCGCGTCCGGCCCCAGGTCGTAGCGCTCGAAGAGCTCGAACCGCACGGCCTGACCGTTCGCGGCGCACTCGCGCCGCACTTCCGCCACCGAGCGTGCGAACAGGTCGCGGATCCACTCCCGACGGAACAGCTCCTCCTGGTCGACGGGGTCCTCGAGCGGCCGCTCGAGGATCTCCCCCTCGGCGGTCTCGAAGTCCAGTCCCACGATCCGCGCGCCTCCCCCCCGCTTCTGGCGTCGCGCCGCCTGGTTTCGGTTCATCGCGAAGCGGTCGACGCAGGTCCGCAGGAAGGTCCGGAAGCGGGCGCGGGACGGATCGTACCGCTCGAGCCATCGCTTCTCGAACGCGGCGGCGAGGAAAGACTGGGTCGCGTCGCGGGCTTCTTCCGGAGGCAGGCGCCAGCGGAGCCGCAGGTAGGCGTAGATCGGCTTCCAGTACGCCTCGACGAGGGACCCGAAGGCCCGCCGACGCTCGTCCGGGGCTTCGCTCCGGATCCGCTCGATGACGGTGATCCGGGTCCGCGGGAAGGCTCCCGAAGAGGTCACGGGCCGAGGCGGCTGAGGGGATGGTGTCCCACGGGTCGCACCACGGTACGCGCGGGGTGCCGCGGCTTCAACTTCCCCCGCGATCAGGCGGCCTCCGGGTCCGGCCGGAAGACCCCCAGGGGATTGCCCTCCGTATCCACCGCGTACGCCACCCAGCCGACGCCGTGGATGGCCATCCGCGGGGCGGTGACCCGGCCACCCGCCGTCTCGATCCGTGCGGCGGCGTCCCGCACGGAGTCGACGCCGAGGACCAGGACCGGCGTCTCCTGCGGGTCCCGCCGGCGGGCGATCCCCCCGTCGATGCCGGGTTCGTCCGTCTCACCGGTCGTGACCAGCCAGTACTCCATTCCCTCGAACTGCTGCGCGCTCCAACCGAACGTCCGGGTGTAGAACGCGATCGCGCGCTGGGGATCGTCGGCCGGGATCTCGAAATGGATCGGTCGTGGCATCTCGTCTCTCCCGTCTCGGGTTCGCGGACCGCAGGGCTTCCCCCGGCGGCCTCCCCGTATCGTTACGCGCCAGAGCGCGAGTCTTTCGCTTGTACGCCGGCCGTGGCGGGATTACGCTTGGCCCCGCGGATCCGCCGGGAGCCGCGGATCCTCCGCATCGAGCCGAAAGGGTGCCCATGGACGTGACGCTGGCGGTCTGCTGCGACGCGGCGAACGTGAGCCGCGAGGGCAAGCTCAACCTGCTGGGGATCTTCAACTCGATCCACGCCGCCGAGTTTCCCTGCACCCACCCGCATCTGGCGCTCGTCCTGCGCGTCGAGGCGCGGCTGGGAGAGGAGGGCTCCTACCCGCTCGAGATCAAGCTGGTCGACGAGGACGGCCAGCAGCTGTTCGACATCAGCGGGCAGCTCTCTCTCCAGGGAGCGGAGCCGGGCCGGCCGATGACCGCCCAGACAATCATGGACATCAACAACCTCCAGCTGCCCCGGCCGGGCACGTTCGCCTTCGAGATCTTCCTCGACGGCCACCACTCCCGCTCGGTCGCCATCCACGCGTTCGAGAGCAGCTAGCTCGCCCCGCCGACCGGCTTGCCCCACGGGTGGCCGATCCCTAGCCTTAGCGCCTCATGGGACTCCGTAAAATGTTGCTCGGCGGCACCGTGGCCGCCCTGGCCGCCGTGGCGGCGGCGAGCGCCCGCGCGCGCCGCGCCGCGCCCCCGGACCTCCCCCCGCCCGCGCCCGGCGACTCGGGCCGTCACGCCTGGCGCCACGCGGAGCTGTTCTATACGCGGGTCGGCTCGGGTCCGGCGGCGTTGCTCCTCCACGACCTCTACGCCGGGGCCTCGGGAGAGGAGATGGCGCCGCTCGTCGAGCGCCTCGCCCCCGACTTCGACGCGTTCGTCCTGGACCTGCCCGGCTTCGGCCGCTCCGGCCACCCCCGTCTGCGCTACGGCCCGGACCTGTTCTTCGACGCGATCGTGGAGTTCGTGCGGCACGAGATCGACCGCCCGACGCTCCTCGTGGGCAGCGGGTTGTCGGCCGGCTACGCGACCGAGGCGGCGATCCGGCTCGGCCGGCTCGCCACCGGCGTGGCGCTGATCGCGCCACCGGAGCCCGAGGGAGTCGCGGTCATCGAGGCGCCCACCTGGCGGCCCCTCGCCTACCAGGCGCTGCGCTCCCCGCTGGGCGACGCCTACCACCTGTGGCGCGCCAGCGGGGTCCGCCGCCGGCAGGTGCTCCGGCGCGATCTGGCCTCGCCGCCTGCGGACCTCGACGAGCGGGCGGAACGGCTCCACCGCTACGCGCGGCAGCCCGATTCGCGCTGGCCGCTGTGGTCCTTGTGGGCCGGCGACCTGGCGTGGGACCCGCGGGCCGCGCTCTCCCGGCTCGGCGCTCCGGCGATCGTCGCCTGGGGAGCCGAAGCCCGGACGAACGCCGCGGCGCCGGAGGCCTACGGGGCCGTCCGGCCCGACCTCGAGCAGGTGGTCATCCCCGGCACCGCCCGCTGGCCCCACGTCGACGCGCCCGACCTGGTCGCCGACGCCCTCCTCGAGTGGTGGGCGCGCGAGGGCGTGCACGAGCAGGGCGAGGAGGAGTGAAGAACACCGGCAAGGTGGCCTGGCTCGTCGGCACGGTCGCCCTCACGATCCCAAGCCTCAGCTTCGTGCTCGGGGGCGTGCACGCGAGCCCCCTGGTCGCGGCGATCGTCTTCGGCGCGGGCATCCTCGGCGCCGCCTTCCTGCTCTCGTGGGCGGCCGAGGTCTCCCAGATGGAGATCAGCCAGGCGTTTGCGCTCGCGATCCTGGCGCTGATCGCCATCCTCCCCGAGTACGCGGTGGACCTGTACTTCGCCTGGCGCGCGGCCAAGGATCCGATCTACGGACAATACGCGGCGGCCAACATGACCGGCGCCAACCGGCTCCTCGTCGGGCTCGGCTGGCCGGTCGTCGTGTGGCTCTTCTGGGCGCGCTGGAAGCAGCCCGCGATCCGGCTCGCGGCCAGCGACATGGTCGCCGTGCGGTTCCTCCTCGTAGCCACGCTCTACGCGTTCGTGATCGCCTGGCTGGGCAAGTTCTGGTGGCCCGACATCGTGGTCCTGATCGGGCTCTTCGCGTGGTATCTCTCGCGCACGATGAAGATGGGGGTCCACGAGCCCGAGCTGGTGGGGCCGGCGCACCTGATCAGCCAGCTCCCGCGACGCTCGCGACTCACCGCCAACATCGGGCTGTTCGTCTTCGCGGGGATCGTGATCTTCCTCGCCGCCGAGCCGTTCGCCGAGTCCCTGATCGACACCGGCCATCACTTCGGGATCGACGAGTTCCTGCTCGTCCAGTGGATCGCGCCGCTGGCCAGCGAGGCGCCCGAGTTCATCATCGCCGCGCTGTGGACCTGGCGGCGCCACGCGACGATGGCGCTGTCCGCGCTGATCTCGTCCAAGGTGAACCAGTGGACGCTCCTGATCGGGACGATCTCGGTCGTCTACTCCATCTCCGCCGGGGGCATCAAGCCGCTGGTCCTCGATCTCCAGCAGCAGCAGGAGATCTTCCTCACCGCCGCCCAGTCCCTGTTCGCGGTCGTGATGCTGAGCGACCGGAACCTGAGCTGGTGGCAGGCGGCCCTCCTGTTCATCCCGTTCGCCGTCCAGCTGGTCTTGCCCCACTCGAGGATGGACGTCGCCTACGTCTACCTCGGACTCGCTCTCGTCTGGGGGGTCTTCTACCGCCACCACCTCCTGCGGCTGCTCACGGGACGGATGACGTCGGACTAGCCCCGGGAACCTCCCGGAGCGACGCCCCGGTCCGGATCAGCCGCGGAAGCGGTTGGTGATCGGCATGCGGCGGTCCTTGCCGAACGCGCGGGTCGTGATCTTGAGCCCGGGCGGCGCCTGCCGGCGCTTGTACTCGGCGCGGTCGACCGCGTCCACGACCCAGCGAACCGTCTCCTCGTCGAAGCCCTGGGCCACGATGTCCTCGGGCGCCACGTCGCGCTCGACGTACGCCTCGAGGATCGGGTCGAGCACCGCGTACGGCGGCAGCGTGTCGGTGTCCTTCTGCCCCGGCTTGAGCTCGGCGGTCGGCGCGCGCGCGATCGTCTCGCGGGGGATCATGCCACGGCCCGCCTGGGCGTTGATCTCCGCGGCGACCTCGTAGACGCGGGTCTTCAGCAGGTCCTTCAGGATCGCGAACCCTCCCACCATGTCGCCGTAGAGCGTGGAGTATCCCACCGACATCTCGCTCTTGTTGCCGGACGCCAGGACCAGCCAGCCGAACTTGTTCGAGAAGGCCATGAGCAGGTTCCCGCGGATCCGCGCCTGCAGGTTCTCCTCGGTGGTGTCGGGGGGATGATCGGCGAACGACGGACGCAGCACCTCGAGATAGGCGTCGAGGATCCCGCCGATCGGCACCTCCCGATAGGAGACCCCGAGGTTCTCGCAGACCGCGCGCGCCCCCCGCCGGCTCTCCTCCGACGAGAACGGAGACGGGAGGTAGAACCCGTGCACCCGGTCGGGTCCCAGCGCGCGGACCGCGATCGCGGCCGTCACCGCCGAGTCGATGCCTCCCGAGACCCCGAGGCACGCCTCGCGAAACCCGTTCTTGCGGAAATAATCCCCGAGCCCGAGCGTGAGGGCGGCCAGGATCTCGGCCGCGGGGGAGCCCGGCATCCCGGCCACCAGCGGCCGGTCCGGTCGCGGCGGGCGCTCGCCCGAGCGTCGCTCGCCCAGGTCCACGCGTTCCACGTCGCGGCTCGAGGCGAGGCCGCGCTCGCGCGCCTTGCGCCGGCGGGGGTCGTGAAGCCGCTCCTGGAACACGCGCTCGAGCCGCAGATCGACCTCGACGAGGTCCTCTTCGAACGCCGCCCCGCGCGCGATCAGCTCGCCGTCCTCGTCGACGACGAGCGAATGGCCGTCGAAGACGAGCTCGTCCTGTCCCCCGACGAGGTTGCAGTAGGCGACCACGATCGCGTTGTCCTCGGCCCGGGTGGCGATCATCCGCTCCCGGTCGTGTCCCTTCCCGGCGTGGTACGGCGAGGCCGAGAGGTTGACCGCGAGCTGCGCGTTCCCCACCAGCGCCTGCGCGGTCAGGGGCTCCCCGGGATACCAGATGTCCTCGCAGATGTTGACGGCGAGCGTCACGTCGCCGAGATCGTAGACCGGGATCGAGTCGCCGCGCTGGAAGTACCGGTTCTCGTCGAAAACGCCGTAGTTGGGCAGATAGCGCTTGCGGTACACGTGCGCGATCCGACCGTGGCGCAGGATCGCGGCCGCGTTGAAGACGTCCGTCTCGCGATCGGGGAAGCCGACCACGACGACGGCGTCGCCGGCCTCCGCGGCGAGCTCCTCGAGCGCCCGGCGGACCTCGTCGAGGAAGGACGGCTTCAGGAGCAGGTCCTCGGGCGGGTATCCGGACAGCGCCAGCTCGGGGAAGGCGACCAGGTCTGGCGCGCGCTCCTCGGCGCGGGCGAGCGCGCTGCGGATCCGCTCCAGATTCCCCCGCACGTCGCCAACGACGGTGTCGATCTGGGCGAGGATGAGGCGGAAGGGGCGCATGACGCCGAACATCGTACCGACCGCACCGGCGGGTCGCCACCGGAGCCCGCTTTGCCCGGGTGGGGCCGGACGCTAGGTTCCCGCCCGATGGCCGAGCCGCACCGCCAGTCGTGGACGCTCCCGGGGACGTTCGAGCTCGAGTCCGACCGCTCGATCGCCCATCCGGTGACCGCCTTCGAGACGTGGGGCGAGCCCCGTGGCGACAACGCCGTCCTGCTGACGACCGGCCTCTCTCCCAGCGCCCATGCCGCCCGCCACGATCCCGATGACGAGCCGGGGTGGTGGGAGGACATGCTGGGGCCCGGCAAGCCGATCGACACCACGCGCTGGTTCGTCGTCTGCTGCAATGTGCTCGGCGGCTGCCACGGATCGACCGGCCCGTCCTCGCCGGACCCAGCCACCGGCGAGCCCTACGCCCTCGACTTCCCCGTCGTCACGCTGCGCGACATGATGGGGCTCCAGCACGAGCTGCTGGCGCACCTCGGCGTCAGCCGGCTGCACGCGGTGATCGGCTCGTCGATGGGCGGCATGCTGGCGCTCGAGTACGCGGCGATGTTCCCCGACGGGGTCGACCGACTGGTCGCGATCAGCGCCTCCGGCATGACCCATCCGTTCGCGATCGCGCTGCGGCACGTGCAGCGGCGGGCGGTCATGCTCGACCCGGCCTGGCGGGGCGGCCGGTACTACGACCATGGCCAGCCGGCGGCGGGGCTCTCGCTGGCGCGTGAGATCGGCACGATCACCTATCGCTCGGACGTCGAGTGGACGCGCCGCTTCGGGCGCGACTGGCGAGGCGGCGACCCCTTCGACCTCGCGGGGCAGTTCGAGGTCGAGTCGTACCTCGAGCACCAGGGGGAGAAGTACCCCCGCTCCTACGACGCGAACTCCTACCTCTACCTGTCGCGCGCAATGGATCTCCACGACCTGGGCAGGGATCGAGGCGGGCTGGTCGAGGGCGTCGCGCGGATCCGCGCGCGCTCCCTCGTGATCGGCGTGACGACCGACGTGCTGATCCCGCCGTTCGAGATCCGTGAGCTGGCCGACGCGTTCGAGGCAGCGGGCCATCCGGCCGAATTCCTCGTGCTCGACATCGAGACCGGCCACGACTCCTTCCTCATCCATCCCGACGCTTTCGGCCCTCCGATCGCCCGCCACCTGGGATCAGACACCGCTCCTTAGCGCGAGAGTTCCGGCGCGCCTTGCAACCCTGAAACCGTTTCGGAGGTCTCATCGTATGGTAGCACGAGAAGAGGAATTCCCCATACCGAGAGGAGAACTACCATGCGTGCAATCGTTTCCGGGATCTTTGCCACCGCGCTCTACACGCTCGTGATCGCGACCCTGATCGGGATGTCCATGCCCACCCAGGCGCGCGTCGAGGCGTACATCGACGCGGCCAGGGTCACGAGCTCGATCGCGGGCTGACACCACGCCGGCGGGCCCCGAAAGGGGTCCGCCGGGATGTGGCCTCTGCACGCCAGCCCTCCTCGGGCTAGATTTCGCCGTCCATCCCGGCGAAGGAGGAGGAGCCATGCTGCTGGAGCGTATCGAGGATCCGGGCCTTTCCCAGTTCAGCTACGCGATCGGGTGTCCGGGGGCGGGAGCCGTCGCGATCGTGGACCCGCGCCGCGACGTGGACGTCTATCTCGAGTTCGCCGCCGATCAGGATCTGCGGATCACCCACGTGCTGGAGACCCACATCCACGCCGACTTCGCGAGCGGGGCGCGCGAGCTCGCCGAGCGCACGGGAGCGCGGCTCTGCCTCTCCGCCCACGACGCGGGCGAGACCTACGACGTGGCGTTCCCCCACGACGAGATCGAGGACGGGGACTCGATCGAGATCGGATCGGTGAGGATCGAGGCCCTCCACACCCCGGGCCACACGCCCGAGCATCTCTCCTGGCTCGTCTACGACACCCACCGCTCTCCCGACGTCCCTGAGATCCTGCTCTCCGGCGACTTCCTGTTCATCGGCTCGCTCGGGCGTCCCGACCTCCTCGGCGAGGAGGCGAAGGTCGACCTCGCCCGGCGGCTGTTCACCAGCGTGCGGGAGAAGCTGGCCGGCCTCCCCGACGGCCTGGAGGTCCATCCGGGACACGGGGCCGGCTCGATGTGCGGGGCGGGCATGAGCGCACGCCCCATCTCGACCCTCGGCTTCGAGCGCGTGGCCAACCCCTATCTCGACCCCGAGCTGACCGAGGACGCGTTCGTCGAGAAGATCCTCGGCTCGGCGCCTCCGTTTCCACCCTACTACCGCCGCATGAAGGCGCTGAACTCCGCCGGGCCGCGGATCCTCGGCGGGCTCCCCGGGCTCGGATCGCTCCCGACCCCCGAGTTCCACGCCCTGGTCGAGGCCGGCCACGTCGTCGTCGATCTGCGCGACCACCTCGCGTTCGGGGGGGGCCACGTGCCCGGGGCGTTCGGCATCGGGGTCGACGGGAGCCTCTCGACCTGGGCCGCCTGGGTCGTCCCCTACGAGACCCCGATCCTGCTGGTCGCCGAGAGACCGTCGGATGTCGAGCGCGCCGTGCGCGCGCTCGTCCGCGTCGGGCTCGACGACGTCCGGGGGTGGCTGGCCGGCGGAATGGAGTCGTGGCGCCGGGACGGGCTCCCGATCGAGACGCTGCCCCAGATCTCGATCCACGCTCTCGCCGCGGCGCTCGAGAACGGGCGGCAGGTGGACGTCCTCGACGTCCGCGCGGACGGCGAGTGGGAGAGCGGCCACATCGAGGGGGCGACGCATGTTCACGGCGGGCTGCTGGAGGAGCGCCTGGACGAGGTCCCGGGCAGCGAGCGGCCGCTGGCGGTGATCTGTGGCAGCGGCTACCGTTCGACGGTGGCCGCGAGCGTGCTGAAGCGCGCCGGCTTCGAGGACGTACGCAACGTTCCCGGCGGGATGCAGGGCTGGAGGAAGGCGGGGCTCCCGGTCGTGCGCGACTAGAGGGGCGCGGGCGGGAGGGTGGACAACGTCAGCCATTCTCTCGCCGGGTGGGCCCTGTCCCGCGCCGCCGGCCGGGCACGCCCCCCCGGCACCACGCTGGCCCTCGTCCTGGCCAGCAATCTTCCCGACATCGACATCGTGCTCGAGGCCCGGTCCGACGCCGCCTATCTCCTGTTCCATCGCGGCCTCACCCACTCCCTGATCGGGCTGGTCCTCCTGCCCCTCGTGCTCGCCGCGGGCCTCTGGTGGGGCTACCGCGGGCGCACCCGATTCGGCTGGCTCGCTCTCGTCTCTGGGTGCGGAGTCGCCTTCCACCTCCTCTACGACGTCGTCACGCCGTGGGGCACGATGCTCCTGTACCCGTTCTCGGCCGAGCGCAGCGCGCTCGACTGGCTCTTCATCGTCGACTTCGTCACCTGGACGATGCCGATCGCGGCGCTTCTCGTCGGACGCTTCTGGCCCGAGCGCGCGCGGGCCGCGGTCCTCGGCTGGCTGGGGGCGCTCCTCGTCTACGGCGCGTGCGCCGGGCTCCTCCACCGGAGCGCGATGGCCGAGGTCGTCGGAGCCGCGCGGGCCGGCGGGCGCGAGGTCGCCGAGGCTTTCGTGTTCCCCCGCCTGGGGGCTCCCTGGAACTGGAACGGGTTCGGCGTGGCGCCGCTGGAGGCGCCCGAGCCCCGCATCGCGGTCTACCGCCTGAGCGGGGTTCCCCCGGCGAGCGAGTTCGAAGGTCGCATCGCGCGGGGATTCGACGACCCATGGGTCGCCGCCGCGCTGGCGACTCGCGCCGGGCAGGCGTATCTGTGGTGGGCGCGCGTGCCGGTGGGCACGGTCGCGCGCGAGGGAGGAGAAGTGGTGGTCACGCTCCGTGATCTGCGCTACAGCCGCACGCTCGTGCCGACCGTCGAGACGTGGACCCCGTTCGACATCCGGTTCCGCTTCGACGCCCAGGCGGGCCGGCTGAACGAGGTGACATGGTAGGGTTGGGCGATCTGCGGGCGCGGTGGGACGACCTCCGGTCGAGCCTCTGGTTCCTGCCCGCCGCGATGACGGTCAGTGCGGTGGTGGCGGCCTGGGTCGTCCTGCGCGCCGATCGCTGGGTCGTCGCTTCGGAGCTGGAGCTGGGACCGTGGGGCTACGGCGGCGGCGCCGACAGCGCCCGCCAGGTCCTGGCGACGATCGCGGGCTCGATCGTGACGGTCACCGGGGTGACGTTCTCGATCACGATGGTGGCGCTGGTCCTGGCGGCGGGCCAGTACAGCCCGCGCGTGCTCCGGAACTTCGTCCGGGACCGGGTGAACCAGACCGTGCTCGGGGTCTTCATCGGCACGTTCCTCTTCACCCTGCTCGTCCTGCGGGCGATCCGCGCCGGAGAAGCCGCCTTCGTGCCCGCCCTGGCGGTCAGCGCCTCGATCGCCCTGGCGGTCGTGTCGCTCGGGTTCTTCCTCTACTTCATCCACCACATGGCGACCGCCATCCAGGTCTCGAACATCATCCGCAACGTGGCGCGGGAGACCCACGAGGAGGTCGAGCGGACGTTCCACCAGGAGGTCGCGTTCACCGGGCCGGCCCTTCCGCGACGGGGAGTGGAACCGATCTCGCGCGGGCTCCGGGTCGCCGCCGACAAGGAGGGATACGTGACCCGGATCTCGACCGACGATCTCGTCGAAACCGCGGGGTCCCACCAGGTCGCGCTCGAGCTCCTCGTCGGTCCGGGCGACTTCCTCTCCCGCGGCGCGGTGATCGCCGTCGCCCGCGGGGAGCCGCAAGAGCCCGACCGCCTGGCCGACGACGTCCGGGCCGCCTTCCACCTGGACTCCCAGAGGTCGCTCGCCCAGGATCCTTCCTACGGCTTCCGACAGCTCGTCGACATCGCCGTCCGCGCCCTCTCCCCGGGGATCAACGACCCGACCACGGCCTGCAACTGCGTCGACTATCTGGGCGGATTCCTCGCCCGTCTGGCGGACGTCGAATGGCCGGCCGCCGAGTTCCGCGACGCCGCTGGAGCGGTGCGCGTGATCGCCCCCCGCGGGTCGTTCGCGGAGTACGTCGACCTGGCGACCTCCGAGATCCGGCACTACGGCCGCTCGGACCTGGCCACGACCGTCCGCCTCCTCGAGGCCCTGAGGCGCGCGGCCGACGCCACCACGCGGACCGACCGCCGGGAGGCGCTGCGGCGGGCGGGGGCGGCGGTCCTCGAGGACGCCGAGCGCTCGATCCTGTCGACCCTCGATCGCGAGCGGGTCGACGAGAGCGCGGCGCGGCTGGCGCGTGCGCTGGGAGACGACCCGGGGACCTACCGCCTCGAATCCCCGGGGGCGCCGCGCCCCGCGCTTTGAAGCCCGCGGTCGGAGCCGGTAGGTTGGACCCGTGAAGTCGCTGACCCGCCATCTCACCTTCCACGTCCCCGAGCGCATGGGGTTCGTGAACATCACCGGCGAGGTGGAGGAGGCCGTCGAGGCGAGCGGGGTCCGCGAGGGACTCTGCCTGGTCAACGCCATGCACATCACCGCCAGCGTGTTCATCAACGACGACGAGCCGGGCCTCCACCAGGACTACCGCCGGTGGCTGGAGGGCCTCGCGCCGTTCGATCCGAGCCCCGAGCGGTACGCGCACAACCGGACCGGCGAGGACAACGCCGACGCCCATCACAAGCGCCAGATCATGGGCCGCGAGGTGGTGGTCGGGATCACCGGCGGGCGGCTGGACTTCGGCCCCTGGGAACAGATCTTCTACGGAGAGTTCGACGGCCGCCGGGACAAGCGCGTCCTGGTCAAGATCATGGGAGAGTAGCGGCGCGGCCCCGCCGCTCGGGGAACAATCGGACGAGGAGGATGCTGATGGGCACCGTTCCCACGCTCGACCGCGGAGTGCTCGCCAAGGAAAACGACGAGAAGCGGACCGAGCTCATCGACCTGCTGAAGAAGTCCTACTGGATGGAGATCGAGACGGTCATGAGCTACATCGCCAACTCGGTCAACCCGGACGGCGTACGGGCCCAGGAGATCGTCGAGGCGCTCGAGACCGACATCCTGGAGGAGCTGGACCACGCGCGGCAGTTCGCCGAGCGGATCAAGGAGCTGTGGGGCATCGTGCCCGGCTCGCTCGAGTTCGAGGCGGAGCAGTCGTACCTGCAGCCTCCCGCGGAGACGACCGACGTCGTGAGCGTGATCCGCGGGGTGATCGAAGCGGAGAAGGGCGCGATCGACCACTACAACCGGGTGATCGAGTTCTGCGACGACTTCGACCTGGTCACGCAGGACATGGTGATCGCGATCCTGCGGGACGAAGAGGGTCACCTGCGGCTGTTCGAGGGATTCCTGCGGGAGTTCGAGGTCGAAGGTCTGGCCTGACGGTGTCCGACGGCTGACAGGCCCGCCTCGGGGCGTCTCCTAGACTGAGGGTACGGCCCGATCATCGAGATCGGGGAACCTTCAGGCCCGCACAGGGAGGGGATGATGGCTGTCGGAACCCAGGCACTTTCGGCGACCACGATCATCGGCGACGATGTCGTGAACGAGTACGGCGAGGACCTCGGCAAGATCGAAGACCTCATGATCGACATCGAGCGGAGCCGCGTCGCGTACGCCGTGCTGTCGTTCGGCGGGATCCTCGGGATGGGCGAGAAGCTGTTCGCGATCCCGCTGGAAGCCCTCCGGCTGGATACGGAGGACGAGCGCTTCGTGCTCGACATCGAGCGCGAGCGACTCGAGGCCGCTCCCGGCTTCGACAAGGACGATTGGCCCGACCCGGGGGATCTCGGGTACCGGCGGGAGGTGTTCGTCTTCTACGGCCACGATCCGTACTGGGAATAGATCGCATGCCGTGGCGGCCGCCGGCATCACGGCGGCTTCCCTCGCCGCGGCCACGGCCGGCATGGCCGCCGGGGTGGAGCCTTTCGCCACCTGGTACTACCCGGTCGCGTGGTATGCCACCCTCCTGATCTTCGATGCGGCCGTCGCCTGGCGCGACGGCCGTTTCTTCTTTCTCGACCGCCCGGCGTTCCTCGCCACCGCGCTCGCGTGGTCGGTCCCGTTCTGGCTCTTCTTCGAGCTCCTCGACCTGCGCCTCGAGAACTGGTACTACGTCTTCCTGCCGCGCGATCCGGTCGCGCGCTGGGCCGGGATCGCGCTGTCGTTCGCCACCGTGATCCCGGCCGTCCTCGGCTCGGAGCGCGTACTGCGCGCGTGGGGCGTGGCGCGAGCGGTCCGGGTCTCCCCCCTCCCGGTCGGGCCGCGCGTGGCCGCCGGGTGCCGGGTCGCGGGCGCCGCGATGCTCGCGCTCCCGCTCGCCTGGCCGCGGCTCTTCTTCCCGCTCGTCTGGGGTGGGGTGACGCTACTCGTCGATCCCTGGGTGCGCGCGCGCGACCCGTCCCGCTCGCTCCTCGCCGACCTCGAGCGCGGCGAGCCGGGGCGGATCCTTCGGCTTCTGGCGGGCGGGGCCGGCATCGGGCTCCTGTGGGAGCTCTTCAATCTGGGCGCCCGCGGGAAGTGGATCTACACGGTCCCGGGGCTGGAGGGGCTCAAGCTCTTCGAGATGCCCGTCCTCGGCTTCCTCGGCTTCCCTTTCTTCGCCCTCGAAGCGTTCGCGGTCTGGCAGGCGCTCGTCCTCGCCGGGCTGGCGGTGCCCCCCGAGGGCGCGCCGCTGCGAGCACCGCCCGGCGCGCGCGCGGCCGCGGCGGTCGTCGCGCTCGCCTTCGCGGTCGTCATGATCGCGGCCATGCACGTCAAGACGATCTCCAGCGTGGCGCCGTCGCTCGACGCGCTGGGGGTCCCGGCGGCGACGCTCGCGCGCACGGGGATCGACAATCCCTGGGAGCTGGCCGCCTCCGACCCGGCCCACCTCGCGGCGACGGCCGGCGAGAAAGAGTCGCGGACCAGCGTGTGGGTCGAGCGCGCCCGGCTCGCCACGCTGCGGGGCATCGGGGCGGAGAACGCGCGGCGTCTGGAGACGCTGGGGATCGGATCGGTCGAGGCGCTGGCGGCCGCGGACCCCGGCCGGCTCGCGGCCCGGCTCGCCGCGGCGGGCGCGCCGGTCGAGCCGGCCAGGGTCCGGATCTGGGTGCGGGCGGCCCGCGACGTCGGCGGGCCGGGCGCTACTCGGCCTTCCAGCTGAGCCGGATCGCCGGCAGCAGCGAGTTCCCCGCGGCCTGGATCGCCTCGCAGCTGTAGAGGATGCTGGCCGTGCCGCCTGCGCCGATTTGCGTGGTGTCGACATTGCTCAGCGAAATGATCGCCCCCATGACGGTCACATTGCCGTCGATCTTGTCGATCTTGTCCGCGATGATGATCCCGTGGAACGTGCCGCCGTTGATGTTGCCCAGGTTGGCGGGAGCATACGCCGGGTCCAACACCCTCGAAGGATTGTACATCGCATGGCTCGGGTCGTGCTCCCGGGGGTCGTAGAGCGGATTGTGGACGACCAGCATGCCGGTGCCGTCGACCTTGTTGGTCCCGTCGATCGCCTTCGAGCCGTACCCCCCGTCGACGTAGACGAGGCCCACGATGGAATCGGGAAGCACGTAGGTGTCCGAATCCTGAATGATGAGGTCGAGGTCGCCCTCATCCAGGCCCAGGATCTGCTCGGGGGTGACGTAGACGATCGTCGAGTCCTTGGCGACATAGTTGTCGGGTGCGAACGTCTCGTTTCCGTACAGGCTGGGGTCGCTGTTTTTCTTGATATTATTGACGTCAACGTCATCCGCCAGATCGGTCAACATCACGGCTGGCTTGTTCTCGTCGCACACTTTGGTGTAGCTGGTGTCGAGCGAGTCGATGAGAGCACCGGCGATCGTGTGGTTGCGGCCGTCGACGATGAGATCCCCACTCACGCTGATCGTGGAGTTCGACGACAGCGCCCCGTGCGGCACGGCCGGCGTCAGCGTCAGGCGCGCGACCCGCATCCGCTGGACCGCGACGTACGATCCGCGGGTCGCCTTCGACTCCAGCACGTAGACGATCCGATCGGTGAGGCCGCAGCCCTCGTTGTCGTTGAACGTGCCGTCTTCGGCCAGACAGACGGTGCGGCCGCCGTCGGGGGGGCTGTTGTAGTCGAACGTGTCCGCCCAGATGTTCACGACGTAGTTGTATCCATTGATCGAGCCATTCACTGGGAAGCCGCCGGGCCCCACGCCCTCGAACTGCGCCGCGCCGTGCTCGATCCCTGCGCTGGCGGCGGCGTCGACCTCGCCGGCGCGCGAGAACAACTGGGTCACGCGCGCGTCCCCGATGCTCAGGGAGAGCGCCGCCCCCCCGACCAGCCCGAGCGCGATCAGCACGATCAGGACGGCCACGATCGCGAACCCCTCCCTTCCACTGGGAGATCTCATCCGGTCTCGCTCGGTCATGCCGACCTCACTCTCCGTAGATGTTGTTCCTGAGCGCGACCTGCGACTCGATCGCCCCGGTCTGGACGCCGTCCGGTGTCGAGTACCAGAGCCGGATCCTGACCAGCTCGACCTGGGACGAGTCGGCGGTGGCCGTGCCGGTCCGGTCGAGATAGGACAAGGCCAGGGAGTCCACGCCGTCGGCGACCGGCTCCGCGGAACCTCCCAGGCTCGGCATCGCCGCCCGGAGCAGCTCCCCCGCGACCGCGTCGTGCCAGTACGCGACCTCTTCGTAGAAGTCCGAGACCGGGTCCCAGCTCGTGACGGCCGCGTCCTCGTCGAGGTCGGCGGTCCAGGCCACGCTGTCGGCTTCCATGGCGGTCAGCGCGGCGGATCCGCTGCCGCGGGGATCGTAGCCCGCGTTCCTGAGCTCGCGCGCGAGCATGTCCACGGCCGCGCGCGCGTTCTGGGTCGCCAGCACGCCGTCGTTCTGGCGCACCACCGTCTGATGCTGCGAGCGGAACAAGCCGACCATCGCGAGCCCCATGATGGAGAGGATGATCATGGCGATCAGCATCTCGATCAGGGTGAGGCCGCGCTCGCCCCGCATCCTCAGAGCCCCTTAAGGGTTCGGGCCTGAACGGTGTGGCTGCCGCCCTGGTCGGTCCAGGAGACGCCGACCACGACGTCGCGAAGGCCGGGGATCGGGCTGTTCGGCGTCACCGTCCAGCTGCGCGTGAACGTGACGCCGCCGACCGTCCGGGTGTCGCCTCCCGTGATCACCTCGTAGTACCCCTGCGACTGGATGTGCTCGATCTTGTGGCGCACGAGCTCGAGCGCGCGCGTCCGATCGGTCGCGTCCCGGTTCATTTGCATGAGCGCCGCCGTCAGCGACGCCGCGCCGATCACGCCCAGGACCAGCATGACGATGGCCACCAGCACCTCGATCAGCGTGAAGCCGCGCGCGGGCCGGGTCAGGCGGCTCATACCCGCCACCGGACGAGCCCGCTGGCGAGGATCCGCATCCTCTGCACGTGGCCGCCCACGTCCACGGAGATCGTGTGGAGGTCGTCCACGCGACCGCGCGGATAGAACGTGATCGTCCCGCTCGAGACGCCATCCATCTCGACCGTGCCGGTCGCCGTCGCCGAGTCGCCGGTGGCCACCCAGGTACCCGGGGTGGCCTCCACATCGACCTGCCATGCCCCCCCGGAGGAGAGGACGAACCTGTACTGGCGCTGCTCGGCGACCGCGCTCGCCCGCGCCTTCACCAGAGCGGCATGGATTCGGCGCGCCTGCTCGACCGCCTCGTAGGGATCGGACGTCCCGGCCACGCGCGGGATCGCGATGGCGGCGATGAGGCCGACCAGCGTGATGACGATCAAGATCTCCATGAGCGTGATGCCGTGGGGCGATCGGGGAGGTGGGAGGGGAGGGGAGTTCTTCATTATCCGATCTTCGATCTCCAGACTGATAGAGCTTTGTAGTTTCTCCCTTCCGCGGACCTAAAGCAAGCCCCCCGGTCCGAGTGGGCCCTCCGTTTCCGCGCGAGCGATCAGTCGGAGGACCAGCTCAGGCGCGTCGGCGGCAGCGACGAGGAGCTCCCGGCTTGGTTCAGCGCCGAGCACGAGTACTTGACGGTCGCGGTGCCGTTGCCGACGAGCGTGATGTCGATCTCGCTCAGCGAGACGACCGCGCCGATGATGTCGATGTTCCCGTTGATCCGCTCGATCTTGTCCGCGATGATGAGCCCGTGGAACGTGCCGCCGTTGATGTTCCCCAGGTTGGCGGGGCCGTAGACGTCCAGGTTCGAGGCCTTCGCCGAGTCGTACAGCGGATCGGCCGGGTCGTGCTCGCGCGGGTTGTAGAGCGGGTTGTGGACGATGAGGATGCCGGTGCCAGTCACGTTGTTCCCACCAGCCGCGCCTGAGCCGTAGTCCCCGTCGACGTAGACCATACCGGCGATGGTGTCGGGCGCGACGTAGGTGTCGGCGTCCTGGATGATGGCGTCCAGGGCCCCCGGCTCGAGGCCCAGGACGTCCTCCGGCGAGACGTAAACGATGCTCTCGTCCTTGGTCGTATAGCTCGGATCTTCGGAGGAATAGTCGGAGTGGCCGTTCAGGTTCACCGATCCCTGTGGGTCCACGTATTTCATGGAATCGGTCAGCGTGACCGCGGGCTTGTTCTCGTTGCAGGCCCCCGTGTTCCCGTTGTCCGAAGCCAGCGTCCCGTTCGTGGTGTGGTTGCGTCCGTCGATCGTGATGTTCCCGCTGAGCACGGCCGACGCGTTGCTGGTCAGCGCCCCCGGCGGCTGGATGCTCAGCGTCCGACGAGCGACCCGAATCCGCTGGACGGCTTTATAGGCCCCTTTCGTGGCCTCGGACTCCAACACGTAGACGATCTCGCCGTTTCCCGCCTCGTTGAACGTGCCGTCGCTGGCGAGATACACGGTGTCGGCGACCGTGTCGCCGTTGTAGTCGAACTGGTCGACCGACTGGCTCACGACGTAGTTGTAGCCGTTGATCGTGGCGGCGACCGGGAAGGCTCCGCCGGCCTGGAACGTCGCGACCCCGTGCTCCAGCCCCGCGGCGGCGGCGGCGTCGGCCTGGTTGGCGTCCGAGAACAGCCGGATGACCTTCTGGTCGCCCGCCGTCAGGGTGACGGCCGCGCTCCCGATGAACCCGAGCACGACCATCACGACGAGGACCGCGATCAGCGCGAAGCCGCGCCGGTCGCTGCGGGCGGGAAAGGTGCGATCGATCGGTACGTCTCTCATGGCTCCCTCAGTTGGCGTAGATGTTGTTCCTGAGCGCGACCTGGGACTCGATCACGCCTCTCTGCACTCCCGCGGGCGTCGAGTAGAAGAGGCGGATCTGCACCTGCTCGACGACCGCGGGATCCGCGGTCGCGACTCCGTCGCCGTCGAAATAGGCCAGACGGAGCGAGTCCACGTTGTCGGTGACGGCGACGGCTCCGTCCGCCGGCGTGGCGCGCATCAGGTTCGATCCCTGCACGTAGTACGCGAGCCGCTCGTCCCAGAGTCCGGCGCTCGAGTCCAGCGTGTCCCCGTCCGCGTTCATGTCGGCCGTCCAGGACACGCTGTCGCTCTGCATGGCCCAGATCCGTGCGCCGCTGACAGCCCCGCGGGGGCTGTAGCCGGCGTTCCGCAGCTCCCGCGCCAGCATGTCGACCGCCGCGCGCGCGTTCTGCGTCGCCAGCACCCCGTTGTTCTGCCGCAGGACCGTCTGGTGCTGGGCGCGGAGGAACCCGACGAGGGCGACCCCCATGATCCCGACGATGACCATCGCGATCATCATCTCGACGAGCGTCATGCCGCGGGTGTCGGTCATCACTGGGCCCGGATCGTCTGGTTAGAGACGGTGTGGCTTCCCTGGCGGTCGTTCCAGGTCGCGGTCAGCGTGATCGACTTCAGGTTCGCGGCCGGCGTATCCGCCGCGACCGACCAGGAGCGGCTGAACGTGACCCCACCCACCGTCACTGTTTCGTTTCCGCTCGCGATGTCGGCGTAGCGCTCCGACTGCAGGTCCTCGACCTTCTCGCGCAGGATCTCGATCGCCCGGGTCCGGTTCGTCACCCCGCTGTTGGACCGCATGAGCGCGGCGGTCAGCGACGCGGAGGCGAGGACACCGAACGCCAGCATGACGATCGCGACCACGACCTCGATCAGCGTGAAGCCGCGGCTTTGGCGGAGGCGTCGGACGCTCACCACCGGACGAGCCCGCTCGCCAGCAGGTTGATCCGCTGCTGATGGCCGTTGACCGCAACGACGATCGACCGGGCGTTGTCCACCCGACCGCGCGGGTAGAACACGACCGTCCCGCTGGAGGCCCCGTCCATCGTCACCGTGCCGGTGGCGGCGCCGGAGTCCGGCATCGCGTTCCACGTGCCGACGGGATTCTCCTGCTGGACCGTCCACGTGCCTCCGTTCGAAAGCACGAAGCGGTGCTGCCGCTGGGTCGCGATCGCGCCCGCGCGCGCCGAGGCCAGCGCGGCATGGATCTTCCGCGCCTCGTCGACGGCCTGATAGGGGTCCGAGCTCCCGCCGACCCGGGGGATCGCGACCGCCGCCAGGATGCCGACGAGGGTCATCACGATCAGGACCTCGATGAGCGTGATTCCACGGCGGGATCGCGCGTCGAGGGTCGGGGGGCGGGATGTCCTCATGCAATGCTCCTGCTCAATCGGTGGAAAACCTCGTACCGGCACAAAGTTGTGCAAGAGGTGTTCCACGTATTCTCCCCCGAATCAAGTCCTTGCGCGGTATGTATTTGGACGGATTCTTGACCAGAACAAGGTCACGGTTCGCGAGCTTCGAGGGCATTCTGCGAGGAACGCCGCTTCCACTCCTCAGCGGGGGAAGCGGAGCTGGCGGACCTGCCGGACGCCCTCGATCCGGCGCAGCGCCTCGAGCACGTCGACGGGAGCCGGGGTGTCGAGGTTTATGAACGCGAGCGCGGTCTCCCCGGGAGCGGTCCGGCCCAGCCGCCATTCGGCGATGTTGACGCCCGCCTTCCCGAGGAGCGTCCCCACCCGGCCGATCACGCCGGGAACATCCTGGTTCCAGACCAGCAGGGCGTCCCCCACCGGCGGAGCGTCGAGGTGGAAGCCGTCGATCTCGACCGCGCGCGGATGGGTCTGGAACAGCGTTCCGGCGACCCCGCGCTCGTCGACGTCGGTCCGCACCCGGCAGCCGACCAGGTTCGCGTACTCGGCGGCCGAGGCGCGGCGGCTGCGTGCGACCTCGATCCCGCGCTCGGCCGCGACATGGGCGGCGTTGACCCAGTTGACGTCCGCCCCGCCGAGGATCGGAGCGAGGACACCGCGGAGGACCGCGACCGAGAGCGGCTGCGCGTGCGGGGCGGCCTCGGGCCCACGCGCCTCGACCTCGACCCGCTCGATCCGTCCCGGGGCGAGGGCGGCGGCGAGCCGCCCGAGCCGCTCGGCGAGGTCGAGCCACGGCCGGATCTCCGCCAGCCCCCCCGTCGTCACGAACGGGAGGTTGACGGCGTTGCGGAACTCCTCCTCGCGGAGCGCGCCGACGACCTGCTCCGCGATCTGGACCGAGACGTCGCGCTGGGCCTCGAAGGTCGAGGCAGCGATGTGGGGGGTGAGCACCACGTTCGGAGCCTCGAGCAACGGGCTCCCCGCGGGCGGCTCGGCGGCGTAGACGTCGAACGCGGCTCCGCCCAGCCGGCCGTCGGCGAGCGCGGCCGCGACCGCGCGCTCGTCGACGAGCCCTCCGCGGGCGGCGTTGACGAGCAGGGCGCCGGGGCGGACGCGCGCCAGCGCGGCCGCGTCGATGAGGGCGCGGGTCTCGTCGGTCAGCGGCGCGTGCAGGGTCACGACGTCGGAGCCCGCAAGCAGGCCTTCGAGCTCCACCAGCTCGACCCCCAGCTCGGCGGCCGCCTCGACCGACAGGTAGGGATCGCACCCCAGGACCGTCATGCCGAAGCCCCGTCCGCGGGCGGCGACCAGCCGGCCCACGCGTCCGAGCCCGACGACGCCCAGCGTCCTGCCGGCCAGCTGGACCCCCGTGAACCGCCGCCGCTCCCACTCTCCGCGGCGCACGCTGGCGTCCGCGGCGGGGAGGCGACGACAGAGCGCGAGCAGGAGCGCCCACGCGTGCTCGGCGGTGGCCGTCGCGTTCGCCCCCGGGGTGTTCATGACGAGGACCCCCCGCTCGGTCGCCGCCTCGACGTCCACGTTGTCCAGGCCCACGCCGGCCCGCCCCACGACCTTCAGGGTCGGGACGCGATCGAGCGCCTCGGCGTCGACCCGGGTGCCGCTCCGGACGATCAGCGCCTCGTGGCCGGGGAGCGCGGCCAGGAACGCCTCGCGGGACAGGCTCCCGGGGGCGTCGACCTCGACGTCCTCGAAGGCGCGGAGCGTGGCGAGCCCGTCCTCGGACAGCGGGTCGGAGACGAGGATCCGGAACCGCCGCGCCGCGCTCACGGCTCGCGCGGGGTCACTCTCCATCCGCCTCCAGGAACTCGTCGATCGCCGCGGTCAGCGCCTCCATCTCGGCGACCGTGTGATCTCCCATGTGCCCGATCCGGAACGTGCGGTCCGCGAGCTTCCCATAGCCGTTCGACACCACCATGTCGTGGTTCCGGGCCAGCCAGCGGTTGAGCGCGGCGACGGAGATCCCGCGCGTGTTCGTCACCGCGGTGACCGAGTCCGACCGGTAGCCGTCGGCGGCGAAGACGTCGAACCGCTCCAGCGCCCATTCGCGGACGTGGCGCGCCATCGCCGCGTGGCGGGCGAAGCGGGCGTCGAGCCCCTCGGCGAGGATGCGGTCGAGCTGGAGGTCCAGCGCGTAGAGGAGCGTGACAGCCGGCGTCGTCGGGGTCTGGCGCCGTTCCAGGTACCGCTCGAAGACGAGGAAGTCGAAGTACCAGCCCCGGTCGGGGATCTGTCGCGCGCGCTCGAGCGCGCGCTCGCCCACGGCGGCGAACGCGAGTCCGGGAGGCAGGGCGAGGCACTTCTGTCCCCCGGTCAGACAGACGTCGATCCCCCACTCGTCGACCCGCACGTCGATGCCCCCGAGAGAGGACACGGTGTCGACCAGGAAGAGCGCGTCCGGGGCGCGGGCCCGGACCGCGGCGGCGATCTCCGCGACCGGACTCGTCACGCCGGTGGATGTCTCGTTGTGGACCACCGTGACCGCGTCGTAGTCGTGCTCGGCGAGCGCCTGGTCCACCAGCACGGGCGTCACCGGCTGGCCCCACTCGACCTCCAGCGCGTCGTGCGGCTTGCCGTTCGCCGCGACGACCTCGCGCCACCGCTCGCTGAACGCGCCGTTGACGCAGCACAGCGCCCGCCGGGCGACGCAGTTCCGCGCCGCCGCCTCGAACAGGCCGGTGGCCGAGCTGGTCGAAACGTAGACGCGGTGGCCGCTCCGGAACACCTCGCGGAGTCGTGGCTGGATCGACGCCATCAGACTCTCGATCTCCGGCGATCGGTGCCCGATGAGCCGCCGCGCCTGCGCCGCGAGCACCTCCTGGCGGACCTCGGTCGGGCCGGGCAGGAAGAGGCGCGCGGGCGGGGAACGGTCGTCGGTCACGGCGCGATCATAGGCCCGCCTCCGGAGCCCCCGCAACCGTCGCCTCCGCGCCCGCTCCGCGCGCCCCCGGCCTCGATCAGCGCCGTGCCGGCGCGCCACACCGCCTCGTGCGGGGTCCCGGCGAGCTGCCCCGGGCCGGGGCCGACGACGAGCGGGACGACCGGCGCCAGGCTCGGGGACGAGATCCAGTCGTCGGCGACCGTCCGCATGCGCTCGTGCGGGACCACCCCCCCGAAGCCGATCAGGCGATCGACGGCCGGACGGGCGGCCGCGTCGCTCGCCCCGTCGCCCACCAGCGTGACCTCGGCGCCCGCCGCGAGTGCGGCGATCTCGCCCTGCTTGCCGGCGGTCCGGGCGAGGGGGTGGGCGGCCGCGGCGGTCCAGGGATCGGCCTCGCCCCAGGGGACCGGCACCGCCCGCACCCGCTCGCGCCCGATCCCGAGGCCGACCGCGAACGGAAGCACGGCCTCGAGCAGGCCTCCGCTCACGACCCACGTCTCGAGCCCGGCCCAGGCGAGGGCCGCCAGGGTCGCGCGCGCGTCCTCGACCGCGTGCTCGTCGTACGCGCGGGCGAGCGCGGCCAGGTCCTCCGGGCGGGGGCGGGCCAGGGCGAGCCGGGCCGCGTAGACGGACTCCAGCGGGACCTCGCCCGCCATCGCCCGCCGCGTCAGGTCCTCGACCTCGGCCCCCGCGCCCGCTCTCCGGGCGAGCCAGTCGATCCCCTCGATCGTGGTCAGGGTGGAGTCGCAGTCGAAGCACACCACGCGCCGCGCGGCGGCCCGGCTCACGCGAGGCGGCTCTGGATGTCGATCTCCGACTTCAGCGTCCGGTGGACGGGGCAGCGATCGGCGATCTCGCGCAGCTTCACGCGCTGACCTTCGGCGAGCGGGCCCACGAGCTCGATCTCGCTCTCGATCCGGTCGAGCATTCCCTCGCCGGTCTCGCAGTCCGCGCAGTCCTCGGCATGGATGCGCGAGTGACGAAGGAGGATCCGGACCCCCTTGAGCGGCCACTCCTTCCGGTCCGCGTACATGCGCGCGGTGATCGCCTTGCAGGCGCCGAGCGCCGAGAGCAGCAGGTCGTACGGGGTCGGGCCGGTGTCGGTCCCGCCCTGCTCGAGGGGCTCGTCCGCCCCCCAGCGGTGGCCGAGGGACACGGTCTCGACCGCGTAGCCGCTCGCGCCGCCGGTGACGACGACCTCGCCCCGGCCCAGCTCACTGCCGACCGGAGCCGACCGCTCCCCGGCCGCGTAGGGCGCGGCCCACGCCGCCAGCACCGCGCCCGCCCGGCGGGCGTCCGGCTCGCGGGTCAGGAGATGATCGGCGCCGTCCAGCGCGACGAGACTCTTCGGCTGGCGGGCGGCGGCCAGCAGGCGCTCGGCGTGCTCGATCCCCACGATCTCGTCCTCGGGGGCATGGAGGAGGAGGAACGGGCGATCGAGCCCCGCCACCGCGGCCTCGACGTTCTGCCGCTCCAGGTCCTCCAGCAGCTCCCGGCGGATCCGGAACCGGCGGCCGGCCAGCTCGACCTCCGCTTCGTCCGAGCCCTCGAGGTCCGGGTTCTCGCGCAACAGGGTCTCGCGCACGTGAGCCGCCTCGCTGGGCGCGCCGATCGCGGCCACCGCCCGGGCCTCCGACACGCGCGCCGCCGCGACGATCGCGGCCGCCCCGCCCAGGCTGTGTCCGACGAGGAGCCGGGGGGCCTCGCGCTCGGCGCGCAGGAAGTCGGCCGCCGCGACCAGGTCGGAGACGTTGGAGGAGAAGTCGGACTCGGCGAAGTCTCCCTCGCTCTCGCCCAGCCCGGTGAAGTCGAACCGCAGGACGCCGAAGCCTCCGGCCGCGAGCGCCCTGGAGATCTCGCGGGCCGCCCGCAGGTCCTTGGAGCAGGTGAAGCAGTGAGCGAAGAGGGCGTAGGCGCGCGGCTCGCCGTCGGGCAGCTCGAGCCGCGCGGCGAGCCGATCGCCGAGGGCGCCGCGGAACGTGAGCCGCTCGGTGCTCATGCGTCCCCCACGATCGCATCCGCCTCGATCTCGATCAGCATCGCCGGATCGATCAGTGCGCCGACCTGGACCATGGTGGTGGCCGGCGGGTGCGCGCCGAACGCCTCGCGGTGGGCGCGCGCGAATTCCTCCCAGCGCGAGACCTCGGTCACGAACATGCGGGTGCGGACGACATCGGCGAGACCGGCCCCCAGCTCCGCCAGCGCGTTCTCCACGATCTCCAGGCAGCGGACGGCCTGCGCGTAGCCGTCGCCCGGAGCGACCACCCGCCCGTCGGTCCCGACCGGCGCGGTCCCCGAGACCGCCACGTGTCGCCCGCGGCGGACGGCGCGGCAGTACCCGACACGATCCTCCCACGGCGCGCCCGAGAAGGCGCGGCGGGTACCCAGCTACGCCTCCCCCCGCTGGCGGTCGGACTCGACCGTGCGGTGGTAGTACGCGTCGTCACCGTACTCGCCGGCGTGGCCGCAGCGGTGGCACACGATGCGACGGGGGCCGGGCGGGCGCTCCGTCAGCTCCGCGGTGGAGCGGCGAACCCCGGTGGCCACCTCCGAGCCGCAGCGCGCGCAGCGGACGAACAGCTCCTCGTCGATGATCGCCATGCGCCTAGTATAGCGCGCCGGGCGCAAACGTCCCCGGAGCGGGTGGACCTCTCCGGCCTCGATGGCAGCGGCGCGGCGCTTGACGCCATATTGGGCCTGTCGCTCCACAACGTCCTCACCCGTCCCGCGCCGGAGACCGCCATGAAGCCTGGTCCGCTCGCTCTCGTCCTGCTCCTGGCCGGGGCCGCGCCCGTGTGGGGCGCGATGTGGCACAAGGGCCACATCTACGCGGCCGACTCGAACTCCGGACTCTGGATCATGAAGCTCCAGCGCGCCGGCGAGAAGGAGATCGCCCGCCACTGACGCACCCGGATCCGCCCATCAGGTCGATGACGCGAAACCTCATCGTCGCCGCGGCCATCGTCGTGCTCATCTACGGGATGCAGGCGGCCCAGGACATCCTGGTCCCCTTGTTCCTGGCCATGTTCCTGGCGCTGATCCTCTCCCGACCGGTTCGCTGGCTGAACCGGCACGGTTTCCCCCACGTGCTGTCGATCGCGGTCGTCGTCCTGGTGCTCGTCTTCGTGTCGCTCCTCTTCTCCGCGTTCGTGGGGAACGAGATCTCCCAGTTCACGGCCCGCCTGCCGGGCTATCAGGAGAGTCTCTCGGAGTCGCTGACCGCGCTCCTGTCCTCCTTCTCGTCGCAGCACATCCCGGTTCGCGTCGAGGATCTCATCGGCGAGATCGAGGCCGGCCAGGCGATGCGGTACACGGCGACGATCCTCAACACCCTGACGACCGTGTTCGCGAACGCCTTCCTGATCGTCTTCACGGTCGTGTTCCTCCTGCTCGAGCTCCCCAGCCTCCCGTCGAAGATGGCCGCCCTGGTCCCGCATCCGGACCGGGCCCTGGAGCGGTTCCGCACCTTCCACTACGGGATGCAGCGATACCTCAACCTCAAGACGATCATAAGCCTGGCGACCGGGGTGTCCGTGGGAGTCTGGGTGGATCTGCTGGGCGTCGACTTCCCCACCCTCTGGGGGCTGCTCGCGTTCCTGCTCAACTACATCCCGAACATCGGATCTCTGATCGCCGCGGTGCCCGCCATCCTGATGGGCTTCATCCAGTTCGGCCTGGGCCACGCGATCCTCGTCGCGGTGGGCTACCTGGTCGTCAACTTGACGTTCGGCAACCTAGTCGAGCCGCGCGTCATGGGGAGGGGACTCGGGCTGTCGACCCTGGTCGTCTGGCTCTCGCTCGTCTTCTGGGGCTGGATCCTGGGCCCCATGGGGATGCTCCTGTCCGTCCCGCTGACGATGACGATCCGCATCGCGCTCGAGAGCTCGGAGCGGACGCGCCTCTGGGCGACGCTGCTGACCCGGTCGGACGAGCGGCCGACCGAGCCCCCCGCGGAGCCCCCGCCGATTCCGGTCGGCATCAACGACTGATCCGGCTCACTCCTCGTGGCCGCCCGACCCCGCCGCCGGCCCGCCGTCACGGAGCGCCTCGCTTTCGTGGACGATGTCGCCCCCGAAAAGGGCGGTCACGGTCGCGACGCCGGTGGCGATCCAGATGGCCAGCGCGAACGCCCAGCGCGGGCCGGACGACCGGGTCCGGAGCGCGACGATCGCGAGAAGGCCCGCCACGCCGAGGGCGATCAGGGCGTACAGGCCCCAGTGCTCGTGGCGCTCGATCACCTCGTGGCTCGTGTACCAGAGCTCCTCGGCCGCGTCCTCGGCGCGCGTGCCGGTGATGTAGGCGATGGGCGCGGTGAGGCCCGCCAGGAGGCCGGTCACGCCGGCGTAGCGCCAGGCTCCTTCCCGCCCGGACGCCGCGGCGACCACGGTCGCGGCCGACGCGACGACCGCCAGGACGATCGGAAAGTGGTTGACGGCCAGGTGCGCGTAGAGCCAGTCCATCCTCACCTCCTCGTTCGACGTCGCACGTCATTCGCGGGCCCCCTATGTTGAACGCGGGTCGCCCGGCGCGCCACGGAGAAGGGGAGATGACGATCGAGAGCACGACACCCACACGGCGGCTTCCGGCCTGGAAAGCCCTCGAGGACCACCACCGCGAGGTCGGCCACCGGCATCTGCGGGAGCTCTTCGCCGGGGATCCCGGCCGCGGCGAGCGGATGACGTTCGAGGCCGCCGGCCTGGTCCTCGACGCGTCGAAGAACCGGGTCACCGACGAGACCCTCTCGCTCCTCGGCGAGCTCGCGCGGCAGGCGGGCGTGCGGGAGCGCGCCGAGGCGATGTTCCGCGGGGAGCCGATCAACGTGACCGAGGATCGGCCGGTCCTCCACGTCGCCCTGCGGGCTCCGCGCGGAGCGTCGATCCTCGTCGGCGGCACGGACGTGGTGCCGGAGGTCCACGCCGTGCTCGGCCGGATGGCCGCGTTCAGCGAACGGGTCCGGACGGGCGCGTGGACCGGCCGCACGGGGCGGCGGATCCGCGCGGTCGTCAACCTCGGGATCGGCGGCTCCGACCTGGGCCCGCGCATGGCGACCCGCGCGCTGGCCGCCTACGCCGACCGCGACCTCACCGTCCGCTTCGTGTCGAACGTCGACGCCACCGCGTTCGTGGAAGCGACGCGGGACCTCGACCCGGCCGCGACCCTGTTCGTCGTCTGCTCGAAGTCGTTCACGACCCTGGAAACCCTGACGAACGCGCGCACCGCGCGCGCCTGGCTGGTCGGCGCGCTTGGGGACGAGGCCGCGGTCGCGAGCCACTTCGTCGCGGTCTCGACGAACGCCGAGGGAGTCGCCGAGTTCGGCATCGACGTCGAGAACATGTTCGGCTTCTGGGACTGGGTCGGGGGCCGCTACTCGCTGGCCTCCGCGGTCGGCCTCTCGCTCATGCTCGCGATCGGCCCGGACCGGTTCCGCGAGATGCTCGCCGGGATGCGCGCAATGGACGACCACTTCCGCGCCGCGCCGATCGAGCGGAATCTGCCCGCGCTGCTAGGCTTGCTGGGGATCTGGTACGGGAACTTCTTCGGCGCCGCCACCCACGCGGTTCTCCCCTACGACGAGTACCTCGCCCTCTTCCCGGCCTACCTCCAGCAGCTCGACATGGAGAGCGACGGCAAGCGGGTCGACCTGGCCGGCCGGCCGGTCGAGATCGACACCGGGCCGGTCGTGTGGGGGCAGCCGGGGACCGACGGCCAGCACGCCTTCTTCCAGCTCCTCCACCAGGGGACCCGGCTCGTGCCGTGCGACTTCCTCGGCTTCCTCGAGCCGCTCCACGACGTCGGCCGCCACCACGCGCTCCTCTACGCGAACCTGGTCGCCCAGACCGAGGCGCTGGCGTTCGGGAAGACCGCCGAGGAGGTCGCGGCCGAGGGGGTCGAACCCGGGCTCGTCCCGCACCGCACGTTCCCCGGGAACCGGCCCTCGACCACGATCCTCGCCGACCGGCTCTCGCCCGGGTCGCTCGGCGCGCTCATCGCTCTCTACGAGCACAAGGTGTTCGTCCAGGGAGCCGTCTGGGGGATCGATTCGTTCGACCAGTGGGGGGTCGAGCTGGGGAAGACGCTGGCCGCGCGGATCGCGCCCGAGCTCGAGGCGGAGGAGGAGCCGTCGCTGCGGCACGACACCTCGACGAACGCGCTGATCCGCCGCTACCGTAGCGCCCGCGGATCCCGTCCGGAGTCCAGATAGCCGGGACTCAAGGGTCGAACGCGCCGAAGAACGTGAAGGCGACGCCGATCGCGGCGCCGAAATCGGGATCCGGGTCCTCGAGGCCCAGGGTGACGGCCGCGTCGAGCGCCAGCGGCCCGCGCGCGCGGCGCACGCCGATCCGCGCCTGCCCCCGCTCCTCCGTGCCGACCGGCGTGTCGCCGCGGACGTCGAGCGAACCCTGGACCTCGGCGCCGACCTCCCAGCCGTCGCCGAGCGGGCCCACCACCGAGAGCCCGTAGCCCCACACGTCGTTCTGACGGTCCCCGCGGGTCGGGATCCCCAACACGCCCGCGCCCACGTTCGCGGCGATCCGCGCGGGGCCGAGCGTCTTGCCGGCCAGCAGCCACAGCCAGAAATCCATCGTGTCGAGGCCGAGCCCGCTCTCGTTGCCGGCCGCGGGTAGGCGGGTCGCGACCCGGAAGCTCCACGCCGGGAAGGCCGCGACCTCCTCGGCGATCCGGACCTTGAGTCCCACGACCGGGTCGATGACGTCGTGGGTCCGATCGCCCGACACGTCGAGCATCGAATCGAGCGGCGCGGGCGCGCGCTCGTCGATCGAGAGGAGCTCGTAGCCAGCCTCCACCTGGAGCTCGGCGCGTCCGAAGCCGAACCGGAGGCCGACGGGGAAGCGGAAGACCGTGCCGGACAGACCGGAGGCGGGGAACGCGGCGTCGGAGCCGAGATCGAGGCCCGCGCGCGCCGCCACCGCTCCGGGTGGGACTAGGCGCGGATCCTCGGTGCGGAAGAACCCCGGCTGGGCCGTCGCGTGAGCGGGGGAGGTCGCCAGCAACGCGAGGCACGAGAGCGCCGCTCCCAGCCCCCGCGCGCCCGCCGCCCGAGCGGGTTCGAGCGCGGTCAACCGGTAGGCATCGTCGATCTCCAGCCGCGGCTCGCCGAGGTCGACGGGCTCGGCGTCGATGTCAATCGCCCGGCGGAGCCGACTCGGCCCCGGGCGCCTCGGGCGTCGTCGTCACGCCGACCCCGCCCGCCGCCGACGGCGCGTCCGCGGGGTTCCACATGTCGACCGCGATCCGCCACGAGCCGTCCGGCTGGCGCTTCCAGATCTCGAGGAACTTGTTCGTGGTCTCGAACGCCTCGGCCCGGCCGCGCGGCGTGCCGCGCCAGACGTAGCGGCCGTACCGGTACGCCAGATCCCCCTCGACCTCGATCTCTTGGGTCGTGAACGCGATCTTCGTGTCGAACCGCTCGAACTCCTGGCGGAACAGCTCGCGGATCGTCGCGCTGCCCTCGATGGGGGGCGCACCGGGAGGCAGGATCACCGCGTCGGGCGCGTACACCTCCAGGAGCCGCTCCACCTGACCGGTATTAGCCGCCTGCTCCCACTGCCGGCCGAGGCGCTCGATCTCCGCGCGCGCGGCGTCCGCGCCCTCGCCGTCTCCACCGCCCTCACACGCGACCGCCAGCGCCAGCGCGACCGCCGAGACCCTTCCGAGACTGAACCTCACGCTCTCCTCCTCCTCTTCAGGTCAGCTTCCGTCCAGCACGCGAAACGCCCGCGTCAGCCCCACCGTGAACGCGACCGGAGAGTCGACCTCGGCGAGGCCGAGGAGGATCGCGGCGTCGATCGTCGAGGCCGCGTTTCCCATCCGCGTCCCGAAGCGGAGGACCGCGGTGTCCTCGGTTCCCGGGTGGACCTGGCCCGAGGGATCGACATGGCCGTCCACCCCGGCCACCAGCGCCACCCGCTCCCCCACTCGCCGGGACAGCGAGAGCCCGTACGTCACGACGTCGTTCTGGCTCGTCTCCGCCGTCGGCACCCCGAGGATCCCGAGGCCGAGGTTGGCGACCCAGCGGTACGGTCCGGCGTTCTTGGCGGCGAGCAGCGAAGCGAAGAAGTCGGTCGTATCGAGCCCGAGCCCGCTCTCGTTGCTCGCGACCGGCAGGCGGGTCGCGATCCGAAACCCCAGCGCCGGGCCCCCCGTGCTCTCCTCCCGCAGTCGCACCAGCGTGGAAACGACGGGGTCGCGGATGTCGCTCGACGACTCTCCGTCGTAGTCGAGCTGAGCGGAGAGCGGTCCCTCGCGGCGCTCCCGGACCAGCAGGACCTCGTATCCGGTATCGACGCGAATCTCGACCCGCCGCCCGACGCTGAGCCGCAGCGTCAGATCGGGCACCCGGAGCACGTCCCCCCGCAGGCCGGCCGCGGGGATCTCCCGGTCGTGGAAGAACGACGTTCCCGTCTCGATCGCCGCCCAGCCGGACGCGGCGAGCGCCGGATCGACGGTGACGAGCGGCCGCTGGGCGGCGTGGGGAGGCGCTTGCGCCCGGAGCCCGGCGGCGCCGCTCGCGGCCCACGCGCTCACGACGAGGAGCGCGACTTTTCCGGTCATCGGTCTCCTGAGCGAGATCCCGGCCCGGCCGGGGCCGACGGGTTCAGCCCCCGGGCGGCTGTTATCTTGTGCTTTCGACGACCAACGCGCCACGGACGAAAGGACCGCATGAGCCGGAACAGCTTCGACGCCAGGGACACGATCACGGTCGACGGACGGGAGCGGGCGTTCTGGAGCCTGCCCCGCTTCGCGGCGCGCGGGTTCGAGATCGAGCGGCTTCCCTGGTCGCTCAAGATCCTCCTCGAGAACCTGCTCCGGACCGAGGACGGGGTGGCGGTCCGCCCCGCCGACATCGAGGCGCTCGCCGGCTGGGACCCGGCCGCCGAGCCGTCCCACGAGATCGCGTTCAGCCCCGCGCGCGTGCTGCTCCAGGACTTCACCGGGGTTCCCGCGGTCGTCG
>DATKCO010000136.1:0-14287 GCA_035513155.1 Gemmatimonadota bacterium
TGCCAGAGTATGCGTTTGGCTTGAGGGGTGGGGTGGAAGCAAAGATCCTTGCCGCGCGCTGGTCGAGTCATGTTCGGTCTCCCGAGAATACCGCCGTCTGGATCATGACGCCGAACCCCGCGATGAACCGGACGCACAAACGTGGCCCGTCTCGAAGACGGACAGACCCTGGAGGCAGCCATCGAATTGACGGAGAGGCCGATCGAGCCGTTCCCGGTGAGATTCGTGGGTGGTGCGGAGCAGGGACCGGAAGGAAGGACCGACTACTTCACGGTGACGTTCGAGCCGGGCCGATACGCATGGGTCTGCCACCTCCACGCCTCCTCTGGCATGGCGCAGGAGTTCGTGGTGGAATGAAGGGGGCTGTCTAACAAGCGTTTGCTCTTGTCGCGCAAGAGCTTACGTGATCCGGACCACTCGGCTTGCGCCTCGCAGTCTGGCCCTGGTCACTATCCCCGGCACTGAAACTGAAAAGCCTCAAAAAGCAGAATCGGGGAACCGCGTAAGTTCAAGCGATTCCCCGATTTACTGGTGCGCCCGAGAGGATTCGAACCTCTGACCTACAGCTCCGGAGGCTGCCGCTCTATCCAGCTGAGCTACGGGCGCACGAAACCCGTGGATGGGAAAGATACCGGTTCGAGGAGGAAGCGACGAACGAGGGCTAGTACGCCGGCGTCTCCTCCATGACCAGTTCCTTGAGCTCCTTGGAGGGCTTGAACGTCGGAACCAGCCGGCCCGGGACGTAGACGGCCTCGCCCGTGCGCGGGTTACGAGCCTTCCTCGCCTTCCGCTTCTTCACCTTGAACGAGCCGAAGCCGCGGATCTCGATGTTGTTCTCGCGGGCGAGCGCCTGCTTGACGGCCTCGAGAAAGCCGTCGACGACCACGGCCGTGTCCTTCTTCGTGAGGCCCGTCGCCTCGGCGATCTGCTCGACCAGGTCCGCTTTGGTCATGACGTTCCTCCCTCTCGTTCGCACCGTGGTCGTCCTGGGTTGTCGGGGATGAAGCGTCCTTAAGATACGAGGTGCCAAGGACTTGTCAACACTGCGCGAGGGCCGCCCAACGCTGCAGGCTGCGGACCTCCAGGCGCTCTCCCGCCCCCCTGACGGCCGCCACCGCTTCGCGCGCGGCCGCCACCGACGTGAGGCACGGGACCCCCGCCCACAGCGCCGCGCGCCGGATCGCGGCATCCTCCGGCTCGTCCAGCCGCGTGCTGACCACCAGGGCGAAGTCCCCCCGGCGGATCCGCGCGGGCGCGTCGGCCACGGGCGTCGTTTCGACCTTCGCGCCGTCTCGCTCGAGGGCTCGGGCGATCTCCGTCCCGGCGTCCCGCTCCTCCAGCGCGAGCAGCACGGGCCCCGCCAAAGCCGCGCGCAGATCGATCCCCACCCCCAGCATCGCCTTCAGATACGCGTCCGCCGGCTCCTCGGCGAGCCCGATCACCTCCCCGGTCGAGCGCATCTCCGGCCCCAGCACCGGATCGACCCCCGGGAACTTCGCGAACGGGAGCGCGGGAGCCTTGACCGCGATCGCCAGCGGCGTTGGATCCTCGACGAGCCCCAGCTCCTCCAGCCGCGCCCCCATCATGACGAGCGCCCCCAGCTTCGCCAGCGGCACCCCGACCGTCTTGCTGACGAACGGCACGGTGCGCGAGGCGCGGGGGTTGACCTCCAGCGCGAAGACGGTGCCCCCCCGCTCGGCGAACTGGACGTTCATGAGCCCCCGGACCGGCAGCGCCAGCCCGATCCGCCGGGTGTAGTCGGACAGCGTCGCGACGACGGCCGGGTCGGCGTCGACAGGGGGCAGCCAGCAGGTGCTGTCGCCGGAATGGACGCCGGCCGACTCGACGTGCCGCATGATCCCGCCGATCACGACCCGCTCCCCGTCCGCGATCGCGTCGACGTCGTACTCGGTCGCGCCCTCGAGGAACTCGTCGATGAGGAGCGGATGGGCGCCGCTCAGCCGAAGCCGCTCCTCGAGCGCCCTCTCTAGCTCCTCTTCCGAGCGGACGACGATCATGCCGCGCCCCCCGAGGACGTACGACGGACGGAGCAGGACCGGGAACCCGATCCGCGCCGCTTCCCGGCGCACCTCCGCCGGGGTGCGCGCGAAGCCGGCGCGCGCCTGCGGGATGTCGAGGGACGACAGGAGGGACGAGAACCGGTCGCGGTCCTCGCAGCGGTCGATCGCGTCGGGCGTGGTGCCGATGATCGCCGCCCCCGCGCGCTCCAGCGGCACCGCCAGCCCGAGCGGGGTCTGTCCGCCGTACTGGACGAGCACGCCGTCGGGCTGCTCGTGGGCGAGGATCGCCCCCACGTCCTCGAAGGTCAGCGGCTCGAAATAGAGCCGGCTCGAGACGTCGTAGTCGGTCGACACGGTCTCCGGGTTGCAGTTGACCATGATCACCTGGTGTCCGGCCTCCCGCAGAGCCAGCGCCGCCTGCACGCAGCAGTAGTCGAACTCGATCCCCTGTCCGATCCGGTTCGGTCCGCCACCCAGCACGAGGATCTTCGACCCCGTCAGCGGGCGGGACTCGTTCCCGGGGTCGTAGCTCGAGTAGAAGTAGGGGGTCCGCGCCTCGAACTCGCCGGCGCAGGTGTCGACGACCTTGAACGCGGGGCGGACGCCGAGCTCCTCCCGCCGGCCACGGACCCCGGCCTCGGTCATCCCCCAGAGTCGCGCCAGGTGCGAGTCGGAGAACCCCGCTCCCTTGAGCGCCCGTAGATCCTCGACGGCGTGCTCGCCGGTCGGGAACGCGTCGCCGGCCTCGGCCGCCGCGTCGGACAGGCGCTCGAGCTGGTACAGGAACCAGGGGTCGATCCCGGTCGCCACCCGCAGCCGCTCCACCGGCCAGCCGCGCCGCAGCGCCTCGACGACCTCGAACAGACGCTCCGCGGAAGGGATCTCCACCCGGATGGCGAGCGCGTCGTCCGAGAGGTCGGCGAGCGCCGGATCGAACGCGCCGTCGACTCCGGTCTCGAGGCCCCGCAGGCCCTTCTGGATCGCCTCGCCGAACGTGCGGCCGATCGCCATCGTCTCGCCGACCGACTTCATCGCCGTCGTCAGCCGCCGGTTCGCGCCCGGGAACTTGGCGAAGTCGAAACGCGGGATCTTGGCGACCACGTAGTCGATGCTCGGCTCGAACGAGGCCGGCGTGACGCCCGTGATGTCGTTGGGGATCTCGTCGAGCGTGTATCCCACCGCCAGGCGGGCCGCGATCTTGGCGATCGGGAAGCCGGTGGCCTTGGACGCCAGCGCGCTCGAGCGGGACACGCGCGGATTCATCTCGATGACGAGCTGCCGGCCGTCGTTGGGGTCGACCGCGAACTGGATGTTCGACCCGCCCGTCTCCACCCCCACCGCCCGGATCACACGGAACGCCGTGTCGCGCATCGCCTGGTACTCGCGATCCGAGAGCGTCTGCTGGGGCGCGACCGTGATCGAGTCCCCGGTGTGCACCCCCATCGGGTCGAGGTTCTCGATCGAGCACACGACGACGCAGTTGTCGGCGCCGTCCCGCATGACCTCGAGCTCGAACTCCTTCCAGCCGATGACGGACTCCTCGACCAGGATCTCCCCGATCGGGCTCGCCCTGAGCCCCCCTTCGGCCAGCTGGAGGAACTCGTCCTCGGTGGTCGCCACGCCTCCGCCCGCTCCTCCCAGCGTGTAGGCGGGCCTGACGATCACCGGGTACGCGGTGATCGCCACGACCTTGATCGCCTCCTCGACCGAGCGGGCGAACCCGCCGCGCGGGACGCCGATCTCGTGCTCCAGCATGAGGGCCTGGAACCGCTCGCGGTCCTCCGCCCGCTCGATCGCCTCCAGGTCCGCTCCGATCAGCTCGACCCCGAGCTCGTCGAGGATCCCGCCGATCGCGAGCTCGCGCGCCAGGTTGAGCGCGGTCTGGCCACCCAGCGTCGGCAGGAGCGCCTGCGGGCGCTCGATCTCGATTACCCGCCGGCACGCCTCGATCGTCAGCGGCTCGAGATACGTCTCGTCTGCCGAGGCCGGATCGGTCATGATCGTGGCCGGGTTCGAGTTGATGAGGACGACCCGATACCCCTCCTCCGTCAAGGCGCGGCACGCCTGGGTCCCCGAGTAGTCGAACTCGCACGCCTGGCCGATGACGATGGGCCCGGACCCGATCAGGAGGATCGTCTCGATGTCCTCGCGCCGGGGCATCAGACCCGGTTCCCGCGCCGGGCCCGCATCGCGGCAACGAAGTCGTCGAAGTGGTGGCGCGCGTCGTGCGGACCCGGCGCGGCCTCGGGATGGTACTGGACGGCGAACAGCGGTCGCTCCACGTGGCGGAACCCCTCGACGGTGCCGTCGTAGAGGTTGACGTGGGTGATCTCGAGCTCCGGCGCGCCGGCCACGACGCGACGCCCGCCGATCGTCTCCTCGCGGACGGCGAAGCCGTGGTTGTGGCTGGTGATGTCGATGCCGCCCGTGCGGAGGTTCTGCACCGGATGGTTGCCGCCGTGGTGCCCGAACTTGAGCTTGTAGGTCGACCCGCCGTGCGCGAGGGCCAGCAGCTGGTGCCCGAGGCAGATCCCGAACGTGGGCAGCTCCGGCGCCTCGCGCGTCAGCCGCCTCAGGTTCTCGATCACCGCGCCGGTCGCCGCCGGGTCCCCCGGCCCGTTCGAGCAGAAGATCCCGTCCGGCTGCAGCTCGAGGATCTCCGCCGGCGAGGCGGTGGCCGGCACCCGCACGACCCGGCAGCCCGCCTCGGCGAGCCGTCGCACGATGTTCTGCTTGAGGCCGAAGTCGTAGGCCGCGACGGTCAGATCTCCCCCGCCTTCGGAGCGCGCTTCGCGGACCGTCACCTCGCCGGTCAGGTCGCGGCCCTCCATCGACGGAACCGAGCGGGCGCGCGCCACGGCCGCCTCGGGATCCAGCGTTTCGGTCGTCACCACTCCCCGCAGCGCGCCATGGTCCCGCAGGTGGAGGGTGAGCGCGCGCGTGTCGATGCCTTCCATCGCGACCACTGCGTGGCGCGCCAGCCAGTCGGGGAGCGTCTCGCTGGACTGCCAGTTCGACGGGTTCCGCACGCACTCCCGCATCACGTAGCCGGCGACCTGAGCACCGTCGGACTCCGCGTCGCCCTCCACGATCCCGTAGTTCCCGATCAGCGGGTACGTCATCACGACGATCTGGCCCGCGTAGCTGGGGTCGGTCAGGACTTCCTGGTAGCCGGAGAGGCAGGTGTTGAAGACACACTCGCCGCTGGTCGTCCCGCGAGCTCCCACCGAACGGCCGAGCGCCGTCCAACCGTCCTCGAGCGCCAGTCGGGCGCGAATTCCCCGGCTCACGGGCAAAAAAAAGTCTCCGCGGGGCGGAGACCGGGGCGGAACGCTGGCGGCTGACTCATGGGATCGTCCTTCCGAGCCTCACGGGACTCGATTTAAAGGAGACGTTTCGGTGCAAGATACTCAGGCGGCGGCATCCTCGCACGCGGTGGCGCCGAGCTCGATCATCGCCCGCCGGACTTCGGCCATCAGCCGGTCGCGGCTCCCCGGACCCCGGGCCGCCATGTCGATCGGGCGCCCGACCCGCACCTCCACCTCCGCGCGGCCCACCACGAGCGAGCCCTTCTCCATGATCCGGTCGGTGCCGAGCACGACCACGGGGACGACGGGGGCCCCGGCCTTGAGCGCCAGCATGAAGCCCCCTTTCTTGAAGGGGTGGAGCAACCCGTCCCGCGAGCGCGTGCCCTCGGGGAAGACGAGCACGCTGATGCCCGAGCGGATCTTGCGCGCCGCGCGGTCGAGGCTCCGGATCGCGCTCTCCCGGTTCGTGCGGTCGATCGGGATGAAGCCGCACATCCACATCGACCAGCCCAGGATCGGGATCAGGAACAGCACCCGCTTGGCGACCATGCGCAACGGGATGTCGACGGCGCGGAACAGGGCGAAGATGTCGAACACCGACTGGTGGTTGGACATCAGCACGTACGTGGTTCCCGGCTCGATCCGGTCGTGCCCGGTGACCCGCAGCGGGATCCCGAGGCTGGCGAGGATCCAGCCGGACCAGATCCGCGCGTAGCGGAGGTAGAGGTCGCCGCTGGGGCTGAGCGGCCAGGTGAGGATCCCCAGCGACGCCCAGAAGACGGTGAGGACCACCCCCACGATCCAGGCGTACGCCGTACGCCACATCGGAGCCTACTGGGACATGTGGTTGACTTCCGCGATCTTCCCGTCGTTCCCGAAGATGATCAGCGTCTTCGCGCTGATCTGCCCGTCGACGTTGTAGTTGTAGTAGGTCCACCGCTCGAGGCCCCCGTCCATCGTGACGCGCGTGCGCGGCTCGCCCAGCTTGTTCCTCACCTCGTCCTGCGTCATGCCCTGGGCCAGCGTCCTCGCGGCGGCGGACTGCATGGCCGCGCTGTCGATGCCGGCCGCGTCCGGCTGGCCCGACTCCTCCCCGCCACCACCACAGGCGGTCATCCCCAGGACTAGCGCGGCCGCGGCCGCGCGACGGATCGTATGCATCGTCTCCCCTTCCATCGATTCGGCTTCGGGATCAACCCGCGAATGCCCCAAGGTAATGACCGCCGCCCGTCCCGGGCTAGCCGCGGAAGCGCCACACCACCCCCACGTACCCCTCCTCGCCGGGAAGGTCGAACGCCTCCTCGGTCAGATGGCCCAGCCCGGTGAGGTTCTTGAACGAGACGAAGATCGTGAAGTTGATCACCGTCGCCTGCCCCAGGGCGTCCACCACCAGGTACGACCGCAGCGGATCGCCGTCCAGGGTCGCCCGCTCCCCGGCGTACCGTCCCGTCAGCCGCGCCTCGACCAGGAGGTCGCGGCTCGGGAAGTAGCGCCGCGCGAAGCGGAGCTGGCCGAACGCCTGATCCTCGGGGACGTACGGGACCTGGGCGTCCAGCCGGTCGTCGGTCAGCGAGGCGCGGCGGTACGCGAGCCGCCCCTTCAGCCCGTACGGCAGCGGCATCGTGAGCTCGACCTCGGCGCCCGCGGCCGAGAGATCGAGGACGTCGAACGTGTTGAACCCCTCCTGGCCGAAGGTGAAGAGCTGGGTGTCGAGCGGGTCGAGATAGAGCCAGGCGGTCGGCGGAAGCCACACGAAGGCCCCGTCGCCCGTCCCGCCGAACGCGGCCACGGAGGCGCGCCAGCCGGGATGAGACCATGCGACCGAGGCGCGCCAGCCGGTCCAGGTCGAGAGCGCGCCGGGATCGGCGATCAGGCCCGGGTGGATCTCGAGCGCCTCGCTGGCCCGGCGCAGGAGGATCGCCGCCCCCACGGGGTCGGCGGGCCGCACCGAGCGGCCGGCGAACGCCTGGAGCTCGAAGCCCGACCCCGGCCGGGCGAACCCCGTCACGTCCCAGGCGGTCCCCGACTCGAACGGCTCCCCGAACTCCTTCCGCCGGACCGCCGCGTTCGCCGCCCAGCGGCCGCCCGGCTCGCCCCAACCCAGACCTCCCCCCCACTCGGCACGGGTCAGCGGGCTCTCCAGCGACTCGTCCGCGAATTCCTCCGGCGGGTCGAGCAGGCTGATCCCCGCGAACGACAGGAACGCCGGGTGGCTCGAGTCGAGCTCCAGCTCCTCGTCGGACCCCGCCAGCCAGGCCGTGATCCCACCCACCCGCAGGTCGAGGTCCGCGGACCAGCCGCGGCGCACGCCCTTGCCGTTCAGCCCGGTCTTGCCACGCAACGTGAACGCCTGGGCGACGTTGTGGGTCTCGCGCCAGCCGTGCGCGCGAAGCCCGAGCGGGCCGACGCCGCCGCGGTAGAACCCGTGCCACGTCTTCGCCTCGTGGTCCTCCGCTCCGGACAGGTTCGCTCGCCCGGACTCGCCCGACAGCTCGTCCCCCCGCCGCGTGAGCTCGACGACGTGGCGGCTGCCGATCCGCCAGGCGAGCTTCCCGACCGTCTGGTTGCGGGTGAAGTTCCCCGCGTTCTGGAGGCCCTCGGTGGCGTCGAAGTTCGCCGCAACGAAGAAGGATCCCCTTGGCCCCAGCCCGCGGCCGAAGCTGCCCGAGAACGTCTCCACGTCGAACGATCCGACCCCGAACGACAGGAGCGACCGGGCCGACCGGACGACCGCGCGCCGGGTCGTGATCGCGAGGACCCCCCCGCTCCCAGTGCCACCCCAGGAGCCCGCCCGGGGCCCCGGATAGAAGGCGACCCTGGCGATCCCCTCGAGCGGGATCTGCCGCAGATCCCATCCCGAGGCGAGCGGGTTCCCCGATGGCACCCCGTCGACGACGACCTGCACGCCGCCGGGGTCCCACGGAGCCCACGAGAGGAACACGGGGGACCCGCCTCCTCCCAGGTCCCGGGCCAGGAAGAGGCTCTCGCTCTCCAGCACGTCGAGCAGGCTGAACGCGCCGCGCCCGAGGAGCGCGTCGCCGGAGATCTCGAACGCCGGTCGCGACCCCGGGCGCGCGAGCGTATAGGGATCGACCAGGCTGTCGGGGATCACCTCGATCGGCTCCGCGAAGGCGAGCGTGTCGATCGCCTGCTCGAGCGTGTCCCCCAGCCAGGTGAGCCGCGGGTCCTCCCGGATGAGCGGAACCAGCGGGAGCGTGTCGGCGGCCGCCGCGGGGTCGGCGGGAGTGGCCGTGTCCGCCGGGGCCGCCTCCTCCTGCGCGGTCGCGGGGACGGCGGCGAGGAGCGAGGCGGCGACGATCCAGGAGAGTCGCGAGGGAGGGCGAGAAGGCATGCGGCGCGCAAGTTAGGGATGCCCATCGGCCCCGGCCATGCGGCGTCAGGGCCGGTACTTCACCCCCACGAAGGCCGACCGGCCCGCGGTCCCGAAGTGGAGGACCTCCTGATACTCCGCGTCGAGGAGGTTCTCGATCCGGCCGAAGAGCCGGATCTCGTCGGTCACCCCCCACGCCACCGCGACCCGCAGCAGGGCGTACCCGTCCAGCGTGACCCGCTCGGCGGGGAACGCCTCGAAATCGAGATCCTCCCGCTCGCCGGTCCAGCGCATCCCGACCCCGACCTCGGCACCGCGTGACACCCACGCGGCGTCGAGCGAGCCCTGGTGACGGGGACGCCGGATCAGGGGGAGGCCCGCGTCGGGACCGGTCTCCAGCTCCGCCCGCGTGTGCGTGTAGGAGCCGGTGATCCGGAGCTCGGGATGGATGAGGGCCGAGACCGAGGTCTCGACCCCGCGGGTGGTCGCCTCGTTCTCGTTCCGGTACCCGTCGGGGAAGGCGAACACGATCAGATCCTCGTAGCGGGTCGAGAACCCGGTGGCGGAGAGTCGCACCCGGTCGGCGGCGAGCGTCTGGTCGATGCCGACGTCCCACCCCCCGGATCGCTCAGGGTCGAGTCCCGGCGCGCCGAACTCCGGGTCGTAGAGCTGGAGCAGGGTCGGGGCCTTGAATCCCGTTCCCCAGGTGCCGCGGAGCCGGGTGCCCGAGGCAGGGAACCGGAGCCCGGACGCCAGCCGGACGGTGGTGGCCGCGCCAAAGCGGTCGTGGTCGTCGACCCGCGCCCCGACCGCGACCGCGAGCCGCTCGAGCGGCTCGGCGCGGAGTTCCGCGAACGCCCCGGTCGTGCGCGCGCTGCGCTGCGCGAATTCGCTCTCGAAGGGTCCGAACTCCCCGTCGCTCTCGAAGCGCGTCGCGGCGCGCTCGCGCTCGGTCTCCGCGCCGGCCACCAGGCGGGCCGCCGCGCCGAGATCGATGTCGTTGAGCCACGCCAGCTTCCACGCGCTCCCCTCGAACGCGCCGCGCTCCGAGGCGAGCGGGCGGGCGGGGTCGGGGTCGTCGAGGCTCGCCCGGTCGTGGCCGACCCGGGAGAGGGAGATCGTCGGCCGCCAGGCGCGGTTCTCGCCGGCCAGCGCGACGTCGAGGGCGAGCGCGATCTCCCGGTCCTCCAGCCGGCGGTTCGGGTCGTCCCCCTGGGGTCCCGAGGCGTCGATGTCGGTCGACGAGTCGTCGAGGTGGCCGGTGAGGCCGATCCGGAACGCGCCCGCCCGCCGGTCGAGCCGGAGGTCGAGCCCGGTCGTCCGACTCCCGTCCGCCTCGTCGTTGCCGAGATCCTCGGGGGCGGCGCTGAAGCCGTCCGTGATCCGGCGCTCGGCGGTCGCGGCCCAGGACCATCCCTCGGCGGCGCCGAGGAACGCGACCGAGCCCGCGGCGGTGCCGTACGACCCCCCCTCCGCGAGGACCTCCACGCGGGGCTCGCCCTCCCCCCGGCGCGTCACGATGTTGACGACCCCGCCCAGCGCGCTCGACCCGTGGATCGTGCTCTGTGGCCCCTTGAGGATCTCGATCCGCTCGACCGCCGCGGTCCCCAGGGTGGCGAGGTCGTAGCCCCCCGTCGGCCCCGAGGGATCGTTCAGCTCGATCCCGTCGAGGAGGACGAGCGCGTGATCCGAGCTAGCGCCCCGCAGGAACACCGAGGTCGCGCCGCCCGGCCCTCCCGTCCGGACCAGCGCGACCCCCGGAACCGTCCGCAGCGCCTCGAGCACGGTACGGAGCTGCCCGCGCTCGATCTCCTCGCGCGTCACGACGGCGATCGAGCTCGCCGCCTCGTCGAACGGGGTCTCGACGCGGCTCACCGTGACGACGATCGGCGGCACGTGGAAGACCGGGATCGAGTCGGACGGCGCCTCCTGGCCGGCCACGGGCGGGGCGAAGGCGCAGAGCGCGGCAACCGCCGCCGCGGCGAGCGGGAGCGAACGGGAACGGGTCATCGGGACTCCTGGGTCTCGGGTTGGTCGATCTCGGGCCTCTCGGACACGGCTTCGTCGGCATGACGGGCGGGTCGGAGCGGGACGACCTGCGGGGCGCCCCTTCCGCCCGGCTCATCGAGCACCTCGACGCGGACGGGCCAGCCGTAGACGGCCGATACCGCCTCGGCCGTCAGCACGTCCGCGGGGGAGCCCGCCGCCTCGACCCGGCCGCGGTGGAGCAGCACGAGCCGGTCGGCGTAGCGGGCGGCGAGGTTCAGGTGGTGAGTCGTGAGCAGGACGGCGCGCCCGGCTCCGGCCTCCTGGCGCAGGATCTCCCAGATCTCCATCTCGTGGGCGACGTCGAGCGAGGCGGTCGGCTCGTCGAGCGCGAGCGCCTCGGGCTCCTGGGCCAGCGCGCGGGCCAGCCGGGCCCGCTGGCGCTCGCCGCCCGAGAGGGTGCCGAAGGGCCGCTCGCCCAGGTCCTCGACCCGGCACCGCTCGAGCGCCGACCGGATCGCGGCCCGGTCCCCCGGGCCCGCCCGCCGCCAGCGGCCGAGGTGCGGGTAGCGCCCCATCGCGACCAGCTCGCCGACCGTCACCGGAAACGCGGGCTCCTCGTGCTGCGGGAGCACGCCGATCCGCCGCGCGCGCTCGACCGGCGCCCAGCGGGCGGCGGACCGGCCCTCGTACTCGACCGTTCCCCGCCGCGGCTCGATCACTCCCAGCAGGAGCTTGAGCAGCGTCGACTTCCCCGACCCGTTGGGGCCGAGGATCGCGACCATCTCGCCGGGCCGCGCCTCGATCCCGGCGCCCGCCACCGCGTCGGATCCCGACTGGGGGTAGCGGAACCAGGCGTCGCGGGTCTCCCAGCCGAACGCGCTCATGCCGCGACCCCGCGCACCTGGCGCCGGAGGAGGGCGATGAAGAAGGGAACCCCGACGAAGGCGGTGACGACGCCGAGCGGCAGCTCGTTGGGACGGACGGCGAGCCGCGCGACGAGATCGGCGAGCGGCAGGAAGGCGGCCCCGGCCAAAAACGACGCCGGCAGCAGGAAGCGGTGCTCGCCGCCCCACACGATCCGGACCGCGTGAGGCACGACCAGGCCGACGAAGCCGATCCCGCCGGCCACGACGACCGCGCTCGCCGCCAGAGCGCTCGCGATCAGGTACGCGAGCCGGCGGACCGCGTCGACGGGGACGCCGAGGAAGGCGGCGGTCTCCTCCCCCACCGCGAGCGCGTTGAACGACCGGGCGAGCCCGATCAGGACGATCCCGCCCACCACCGTTCCCGCGGCCAGGAACGCGACCCCGCCCCAGGTCGCGCCCGCCAGGCCGCCCATCATCCAGAACATCGCCGAGCGGAAGGCGTCGGCCTCCTGGAAGCTGAGGAGGAGGAGGATGCACGCGTTGAAGAACGAGCCCGCAACCACCCCGGCCAGGAGGAGGACGCGGACGTCGAGCCGCCCGCCGACCCGGCTCCCGATCCGGAGGACCAGCGCGATCGCGATCAGCGCCCCGAAGAGCGCCGCCGCCGGGAGTCCCCACGGAGCCGTGACGAGCCCGCCGACGGCGATCCACGCGACCGCGCCGGTCGCCGCTCCGCTGGAGACGCCCAGGATATACGGCTCGGCGAGCGGGTTTCGCAGGAGCGCCTGGAAGGCGGCCCCCGAGAGCGCCAGCGCGCCGCCGACGAGACCCGCCAGGACGGCGCGCGGAAGCCGCAGGTCGCGCACGATCGTGACGGCCGCGGGGTCCCCCGTGCCGCGAAGCCCGGCCACGACCTCCCCGAGGTCGAGCCCCACCGCGCCGAAGCGGAGCGAGCAGAGGCCGGCGGCGAGCGCGGCCATGGCCAGGCCGGCGAGCGCGAGGCCGCGGCTCACCGGGTCTCCTCCTCGAGCGCCGCGATCCCCCGCCGGAGCGCGCGCGCCGCGCGCCCCAGCGCCGGGCCGGGCCGCGCTAGGAGGTCGGCTTCGATCTCGACGATCCGGCCCGCCCGAACGGCGGGCAGGTCGCGCCATCCCGGCCGACGCTCGAGCTCCTCCCGGCCTGCCAGCCCTCCCCCGACCGGGAGGACGACGACGTCCGGATCGCGTGCGACCACGGCCTCGAGCGACACCGTCGGCCAGGGCTCCGCCAGGTCGGGAAAGGCGGGGTCGGCCCCCGCCAGGGCCAGCGCTTGCCCGATGAACGTCCTCGCACCCGCCACGCGCGGAGGATCCCCGACGATCAGGTAGATCGCGCGCGGGCGCTCGCCCGCCGGGACGTCGCCCGCCACCGCGCGGAGGGTGTCCCGGAGCGCGGCCGCGAGGGAGTCCGAGCGGGCCGGGACACCCAGGAGGCGCCCGATCCGGTCGAACGTGGAGAAGATCGCGGTCGTGTCCTCGATGGCCGCGGCGTAGACGGGGATCCCCGCGTCGCGCAGCCGGGGAGCGAGGATCCGGTCGTCCCGGGCATTCCAGGCGACGACGAGGTCGGGCGCTAGGTCGACGATCGCCTCGAGGCTCGGATCGAGCCCACCGCCGAGGCTCGGGAGGTGAGCGAGTTCGGGGTCGAGGTCGTAGCGGGTGCGCGCCACGAGGCGTTCGATCCCCCCGAGGGCGACGATCGTCTCGGTGACGCTCGGGACCAGCGAGACGACCCGCCGAGCGGGCCGGTCGAGCCGGATCTCCCGGCCCGCGTCGTCGACCACCGCGACGCGCTCGGTCTCCCCGGGGCCGTTCCCGGTCGCGCGCTCGTCCGCTTCCCGCGGGGGTCCCTCGTCGCACGCCGCGGCGACGCTCCACACCGCCAGGAACAGGACCGCCCGCATCCGTCCGCCCATCGAGGAAGCCCCCCAGAAAGAGAAAACGCCCGCCGCTTCACGAATCGGAAGGGCGGGCGGACGATCGGGGCTCCCCGAACGTGTCGCCGGATCCCTCCCGCGAAGGATCGCGTGCAACCGCTCCGAGGCAGGTCTCCTGGCTTGGCCCGGACGGGATCGATCCGGTCGGGCGTCACAGTGGCGGGGCCGCTGCGGATTCACACCGCATTCCCTATTCTCCCACCGCCTTGGGATGGCGCGCGGCGGGCACCTCGAAGCTCTTGATGCGTTACGTCATCTCAGCGTCTCCATAGTCTTGCGCGGCAACACTCTACCTATAGTGAAAAGCGGCCGAAATCCTCGGGGTTCATCCGCCGCAGGTAGTCCTTGAGGTCCTCGGCGTCGTACTGCGGCTCGTCCTCGTCGCCGGTCTGCCCGACCTCTTCGGCCGTGTGGTCGAGCAGCTCCTCGGAAGCGAAGATCGGGGCGTTCAGCCGCAGCGCCAGCGCGATCGAGTCGCTCGGCCGGGCGTCGATCGCCACCACGTCCTCGTCGCCGTTCTGGACGAAGACCTGGGCGTAATAGGTGTTGTTCTTGAGTGACCCGATGACGACCTGGGAGAGCGTCCCGTGGAGGGCCCGCACCAGCGTCTTCATGAGGTCGTGGGTCAGGGGTCGGGAGAACTTGACGCCCGCCAGCTCGGTCGCGATCGCGCTCGCCTCGCTCGGCCCGATCCAGATCGGGAGGTAGCGATCCCCCTCCTTCTCCTTCAGGATCACGATCGGCGACTGGGTCGACGAGTCGATCCCGAGGCTGGCTACGCTGACTTCGATGACGTC
>DATKCO010000137.1:0-3087 GCA_035513155.1 Gemmatimonadota bacterium
CCGGTCGCCCGCTCCACGACGGTCGGCTTGAAGCCGAACTGCAGCAGCCAGTGGGCCAGGGTCGCGCCGGCGATCCCGCCGCCCGAGATCAGTACGCTCCGCATGCCGCAACGCTCAGGAGCCGCCCGCCCTCGGCGTCAGCCTCAACAGCCGCCCGTTTTCCCCGTCCTCGAGCATCCATATCGCGCCATCCGGCCCCTCGACCACCGCGCGCATCCTCCGACCCATGTCGAAGCGTTCCGCTTCGCGCGCCTCCTCGCCGTCGAACTCGATCCGCACGAGCGCGCTCGACGACAGGCCGGCGATGAAGCCGTCGCCCTGCCACGCATCGAACAGGTCGCCCGAGTAGATCGTGAAGCCGCCCGGGGAGATCACGGGCGTCCACCAGACCTTGGGGGCTTCGAACTCGGGACGCGTGTCGTGGTCGGGGATGCCCCTGCCGCCGTAGTGTCTGCCGTTCGAGACGGTCGGCCAGCCGTAGTTCGCGCCGCGCACGACCAGGTTCAGCTCGTCGCCGCCCCGCGGGCCCATCTCGGTGTTCCACAGCCGGCCTTGCGCATCGAACGCGATGCCTAGCGGGTTGCGATGGCCGAGCGACCAGACCTCTCGCGCGACGCCCCCCCGGTCGTGGAAGGGATTGTCGCCCGGCACGGAGCCGTCGGCGTCGAGCCGCAGGATCTTGCCGAGGTTGCTCCGCATGTCCTGGGCGGGATCGGCGTGCTGGCGCTCTCCCGAGGAGACCCAGAGGTACCCGTCGGGACCGAACAGCAGGCGGTGGCCGTAGTGCCCGCGTCCGGAGGTCTTCGGCACCTGGCGCCAGATCACATCGAGGTCCGTCAGCGCGTCCCCGTCGGGCGCGAGTCGGGCCCGCGCGACCGCCGCCCCGCGCGTGTTCCCCTCGCCCGCTTCCGCGTAGCTCAGGTAGACGAGGCGGTTCTCGCCGTAGTCCGGGTGCACCGCGACGTCGCCCAGGCCGCCCTGCCCGCCGTAGTCCACCTCCGGCACGCCCGCGATCGGCGCGGACTTATCGCCGGCCGGCGTCACCACGAACAGGCGACCCGCCTTCTCCGTCACGAGCATGCGGCCGTCGGGCAGGAACGCCAGCGCCCACGGCTCGTCGAACTCGGCGATCGCCTGCACCTCGAACGGCGCGTCGGTCTGGGCGGCCGCGCAGGAGGCGGGCGCGACGAGAACCATCGCGAGCCGGAGAGGTTTCGTATTCTTCATCGTCGGAACATGTACCCTTTCGTCATTACCTTCGCACCGACCCGCCCCCCCACCGAGCCCGCCGCCGACGGGCGCCCGCCCCGATCCTACGATCGCACCGGGTCCAGCCGCGCGGCTCTATCGCGGGGACCGATCCCCGCCAGGCTCGCGTACGAACTCGCCGAGCTGCCGATCCAGCCGTTCGCGTCGATCGGACCAGGATGCGACACTGTCGAGCATGCGCGGCCTGAAAGCCCATCTCCTCATCTCCGGCGGCGGCCTGTACGACCCCAGCTTCCGCCACACCGTCGTGCTGCTGGGAGCGCACGACGAGCGGGGGGCGGTGGGCGTAGTCCTCAACCGCCCGGGCGAGCTCACCGTCGAGGAAGCGATCCCGCCCCTGGCCGACCTGGTCCGGTCCGGGGACCGGCTCTTCGAGGGCGGTCCCGTGGAGCCGGCCCAGGCCGTCCTGCTCGCGGAGGTCGAGGACCCGGAGATCCTCGACGTGCCGGTCCTTCCGAACGTCGGGTTCCTGACCGGGGATGTGCCCTCCGACGTCCGGTCCCGGATACGCCGCGCCCGGGTCTACGTCGGCCACTCGGGGTGGGCGCCGGGGCAGCTCGAGGCCGAGATGGAGGGCGATTCGTGGATCGTCGAGCCGGCGACCGCGGACGACATCTTCACCGACGACCCCGACTCGCTGTGGCGGCGTGTCCTGGAGCGGAAGGGGCCCGACTACGCGAGGGTCGCCCGCGTCCCGTTCGACCCCTCGATGAACTGAACGCGCGATTCGGACTCGAACGCGTTCACGCCAACGCACGTCGACCCGCTCGCGTCCAAGGAACCGTAAACACCCACGCGCCCCCGGTCACGGGGGGCCGCGGGCATACGAAGCAGCCAGATCACCAACTCCGGGATCCACCGATGAAACGACTTCTCCCGCTCGTCCTGTGCTCGGGACCCCCGCCGTCGCCGGAGCCCAGGAGCTCAACATCCGCGAAGGCGACCGCGAGGCCATCATCCCCTCGCAGCAGGCGCTCGACGGTGCCTACAACGGGCGCTTCCGCTACGCGCCCGCGGTGCGTGCCGGCGACTACATCTGGATCTCGGGCGTCGTTGCCGGCGCGTGGGAAGGCGAGGTGCTCGACCGGGAGGGCTTCGCCGAGGCCGTGCGGGGAGCCTTCCGGTCGATCGGGGCCACGCTGGAGGCCGCCGGCGCGGGCTTCGACGGCGTCGCCCACATGCGCACCTTCCACGTCTTCGACCACGAGCTGATCGGCATCGAGAAGGTCGAGCAGTTCGAGGTCATCGCCGAGGTGAAGGACGAGTTCGTGCCCGAGCCGTTCTCGGCGTGGACCGGCGTGGGCACGACGGCGCTGCTGCCGGACCGGGGGATCGTGGAGATCGAGATGGTGGTGTACGCGCCGCGTTGACGCGCTATCTTCTCGCCTCGCCTCAGGCTGGCCGCACTCCGTTCAGTCAAGGAGACCGCGTGTCCCCGCCCCTGCGCATCCTTCGCGACCCGATCGTCAGGCAGTTCGGCGCCGGGACGCCTCCTCCACCATCTCCTGAAGCTTCCGCACGGTGCGCCAGTTCCTGGCCGTGGCCGCGACGCCCAGGTACCGCTCGACCCTAGCGGCCAGCTTGGATCGCCCGAACCCCTCGGGGGCGTGGAGGTAGAAGACGTCGCGTTCGAGATGGAATCGCTCGGACGCAACGGCGACCTCCGCCAGCGACTCTAGGTCCGGGCTCGGCGGCGGCTCGGCGAGGAAGAAGAGGTGGAGCGACCTGGGCTCGGCGTCGGCCTCCGGAAACGGGTTCGCTTCGATCGCCTCCAGCAGGCGGTCCCCTCCGAGCAACAGGACCCGCGGCCGGAACCCT
>DATKCO010000138.1:0-4692 GCA_035513155.1 Gemmatimonadota bacterium
AGCCGGCGGCCCCACGACCACGCCCCCTGGGCGGCGCGACGCGCCGCGAACGCCCGATAGTTGTGGTATTGGACTACCAGCAGATCCCGCAGTCGGGACACGTTCACATGGTCGGTCCTCGCCGCGGGCTCGAAGTAGAGCCGGTGGCCGTTCGCCAACAGATCGGCCTGCAGCGCCACCTCCGTCTCCATCAGCTCGCCCAGCCGGGAACCGTACTCCATCAACGGGGCGCGCTTGTACGAAGTCTGGTGCGAGGCCAGCATCGCTGCCGGGCCCGGCTCTCCCGGCGCCACCCACTGCCCGAAGTCGAGCAGGAAGCACGACCAGCTCACCATGGTGCGGGGATTCGCGTTCGTCATCGCGGGTCCCACCGCGGCCCACGGACCGGCATGCGCCTCGATCAGGGCCTCCGCCCAGCCCGGCTCCGGGAACGAATGCTCCTCGACGTAGACCACCGCGACTCCGCGCGCCTCCCGGAACCCCTCCGCCTCCACCGGGCCGAGGCTGTCGATCTCCCCGACCTCCACGACTCGCCAGGCGAAGAAGTCCTCCAGCGCGGCTGGGTCGGGCTCCAACCGGGCCTCGCTCGGAGCCATGATGACGATCTCCAGCCGGTCACGAGCGCTCTGGACGCGAAGGTGACCGACCACTTTGCGGATCGTCTCATAGCTGTCCGGCGTGACGAGGATGACGGACAGGAACGGGCTTTCGGTGTTCATGACGTCAGGTCCTCGTCAGGAAGCGGTCCAGGAATCGGCGTTTCTCCGGGTGGTCGTACGCGGCCGCCAGGATCCTCGCGAGGGGGCGTGGAGCCATGCGCATCGCGATGAACCATAGCGAGGTCAGCCAGCGAAACCGTGCCGGCTGATGCGTCTGCTGCCTCGCGACCCGGATTCCCCGTCGCGCGAGCCCGTTCAGCGTGTCCCCCCGGATGGGATGCTTCGCCGGCTCGAGCTTCAGCGAGATTATCCGAAAGGCGAGATACCGGAGATCCGCGACGTCCTCGGCGACCGCCGCGAAACCCCTGACCTCCATGGAGTCCGCGAACCGCTTCAGGTGAGGATGGGTCGCCCGGATCAGCTCCACGTGGGCCCGAACCTGGTCGAGATCGAGGTCTTCGCTCAACTCGCTGTTCGATTCGTGGCGGCGATACCGGGCCCCGACCTCGTCGATGGAGACGACCGGTCCGCAGAGCGTGCTCGCGCGCACCAGATAGTAATCCATCGCCACGCGAAACGGCTCCTCCGGCATCGGCAGGATCCGCCGGAGGACTCTGGACGAGAATGCATTGCCGCTCGTCGGCGGCCACCAGGTCACGTTGTTGAACCGCACGAGCCCCGCGCGCAGATCGCCGCTCGGCATCCCGACGTACTCCGCCGGCATCAGCTCGCCCGTCTCCCGCCCGTCCGCGTCCGTCACCGCCACCCGACACTGAACGCGCGCAGTGGCGGGCGCGGCACGGAAAACCTGCGCTACCGCGGCGGCCGTTCCGGAAAGGAGCATGTCGTCCGCATCCAGGAAGATGACGACGTCGCCGGAGCTGCGCTCGAAGCCGGCGTTTACGGCCGATGCCTGACCGCCGTTCGGCTTCAGCACCGCCTCGATCCGCTCGCCGAAGCTCGCTATGACGGACCGCGATTCGTCGGTCGAGCCGTCGTCGACCACGATCGTCTCCGTACGCGGATGGGTCTGCCCCAGCGCACTCTCGATCGCAGCGGTGAGAAACCTGCCGTAGTTGTAGTTGTTGATCACGATGCTGACGAGAGGAGGGTCCGTCACGAGGGCATGGCCTGCCACTCCTGCCGGTCCTCGGGCCTCATGTGGAGCGGGCGGTCGTACTCGAATTCCGTCACCCGCTCGTCCGCATCGCCACCGCGGAAAGCGTACCCCAGGAATTCGCCGAACCCGTCGACGATGAACCCCGCCAGCAGGAGCGGAAGCACCCGCGGGTAGAGCCGGCGCTCCGGGTCGCAGCGGCGAACGACCGGCACCATCCGGGCGAACCGGACCAGGGGGATCAACGGCGAGGCGGCGGCGAACGCCATCCGCCTCGGCAGGGACCACTCGCGCGCCCGCGCCGCGCCGAACCCGCGACCGACGGACACCCGCAGCAGGAGGGTGCCCGGGAGAAGCGAGAAGTTGAAGTGACGGGTCCTGGCGGCCGGCTCGAGATAGAGATCGTGGCCCTGCGCCCGCAGGTCCCACTGCAGCACGGTCTCGGTCTCGAGCATCTCCTCGAGACGGTCCCCGTACGCGAGCAGCAGGTCGCGCTTGTAGCTGCTGTTATGCGACGGGATTTGGTCCTTCGGGCCGGCCGCCACCGGGCTGATCCATTGGCCGTACTCGATCAGCAGGTTCATCCAGCTCATCAGTGTTCCCGGGTTGCCATTCTCGAACGCCGGCCCGACTGCCGCCCACCGACCCTGGTGGGCGTCGATCAGCGCCTCCGCCCATCCCGCCGCGGGAAAGCAATGGTCCTCGGTGAAGGCCACGACCGGCGCAGTGGCCGACCGGACCCCGGCCGCTCGCTGCACCGCGGACGACTTCACGGGTCCGGTCTCGACGACCTGGTGACCGGCGAACCCGGTGAGATCCATCTCGTCGACCCGCGCCTCCCCTCTCGAGGGAGCGACCACGACGATCTCAAGTCGGTCGGCGACCGACTGCCGCTTGAGCGCCTCGAGCGTACGCCCCAATCGCTCGAAGCGGTCGGGCGTCACCATGATCACCGACATGCGCGGTCCGCTCATCTCGCTCCCCGTGCTCGAGGAGCCGCCGATATTGGCCCGCTGTCGGGGATCGCCACGGTCCTCCCGGTGCGTGCCGACTCCTCGGCGGCCAGCACCACCTCGAGGCTCCGGTAGCCGTCGGTCAGGTCCGGGGAGGGCGATCGCTCGCCGCGCACCGCCGACGCGAAGCGCTCCAGCGCCGTCCGCCAGGAGGGCTCGTGGCCGGGCGCGCGGTGCTTCTCGAGGCCGTAGCGCATACCCCGGGCCGCGCGAACCAGGTGGCGGAGCTGGTCCCGCCGGCGGGATCCCGCTCTTCCGGCGCTCACCTGGGCGGCCAGTCCGCGTCCCCGGTCGACCATCACCCGTCCGCCCTCGCAGTGGATTTCGAAGCGATCGTCGTCAGTGGACCGGGTTGAGAAGAGTGACTGCACCAGCGTCCCACCGGCCAGTCGGAGCCGCAGGGTCGCCGTATCGTCCTCGGTCGCACTCGAGTGCAGTGTGCAGTCGACCTCCTCGACGGCCTCCCCCAGCAGATACCGCACGAGGTCGATGTGGTGCGAGCCCAGATCGAGCAGCGCGCCGCCTCCGCTCGCGCGCGCCTGCTTCCACCCCGGCATCGGGCGGGTCGCCGCCGTGAAGATGGACCTCACCGCCACCGGCCGCCCCAGCTCGCCCGTGTCGAGGACCTGCTTCGCCTCCCGATACAGACGGTTGAAGCGGTAATTGAACCCGAGCATCCCCACCCGGCCGCTCTCCTGCCAGGCGGCCAGGACCGCCTGCGCGCCGTCCCGGTCGGGCGCCAGAGGTTTCTCGACGTAGACGTGCTTCCCGGCCTGGAGCGCGGCGATCGCCGCGTCCGCGTGCGCCGCCGGCGGCAGGGAGAGAACGACCGCGTCGACGTCGTCGAGCGCGAGGAGATGGCGATAGTCGGAGAGCGCGCGGACACCGGGGACCCGGGCGGCCGCGCTGGCGCGCCGATCATCGTCCGGCTCGGCGATCGCGGCCAGGCGCACCCCGGCGAGGCTCCCCAGGATCTCGAGATGCGCCGTCTGTGCGAGCTGACCGCAGCCGACCAGCCCGACACCGATTTCATGCTCCTGGCGTTCCACTGGAGGCAAGGATGCCATGACGCCTGCCGGGACGCAAAGCGATTGGACTGGCGCGACTCCGAAATCCGTGCGACATAACCGCTTGGGTCCGCTATGTTCAGTCCGTCCACTCCGGTCCACGTCAACCTCCACCCCGTACAGGAGCATCGAGCCATGGCACTCTGGAAAGAGAAGGAACTCGACACGGCCAAGAAGGACCCGGTCACGATGTCCCCAGATCCCGCCGCCTCGAAGGAGAAGAAGGAGGCATCGCCCGGCGGATCACCGAGCCAGGCGGCACCCGTCCGGACGAAGGCGCGGGAGTCGATGGAGAGCGTGATCGGGGCGGATCTCGTCATCGAGGGCAAGATCGAGGGGTCCGGACACGTCCGCCTGGTCGGCAAGTTCAAAGGGGACGTGCACGTCGAGGGTGACCTCACGATCGAGCCCGGCGCCAAGGTGACGGGAAGCGTCCGCGCCGGGACCGTCGTCATCGGTGGCGAGCTGGAAGGGAACGTCGACGCGGCCTCCCGCGTGGAGCTCCTCGAGACCGGCGTCGTGCACGGGGACCTCAGCGCCGGCTCACTGACCGTGGCGGCGGGATCCCGCATGCGCGGGCAGGCGGAGTTCGGCTGGGACGAGAAGGAGCTGCGCGCTCCGAGGATGAAGGTGGAGCCCGACTCGGCTCGATGAGCAAGATACGGAAGATAGTCCCCGGGCAGACGCGCACCTGCCCGCTGTGTAAGGCGACGATCCTCGAGAGCGCGAGCGTCTGTCCGGCCTGCCGCCACCACCTGCGATTCGACCCGCAGTCGACCAAGCAGACGTGGTCTAGCTTCTCATCCCTGCGCGTCGAAGGGACGATCCACCACCCG
>DATKCO010000139.1:0-10368 GCA_035513155.1 Gemmatimonadota bacterium
GCGGGGGGTCTCGTCCAGACCACGGAGCTCCTCACGCAGCTCGTCGAGGCGCCGGGTGATCTGCTGCCGCTCCTCGAGGAGCTTCTGGCGGAAGTGCTCGAAGAACTTGGCGTCGCGCCCGCGTGCACTGGACCTCTTGCGTGTGGCCTTCTTCCGGGCCGGCGCCTTGCGGGCGGGCTTGCGGGCGGGCTTCCGGGCGGTCTTGGCCGACGCCTTCTTTTTCGCGGGCTTCTTTCTCGCGGGTTTCTTTTTCGCGGGCTTCTTCTTCGCGGCCTTCTTCGCGGGTTTCTTCTTCGCGGGCTTCTTCTTCGCGGGCTTCTTCCCGCCGGCCTTTTTCCGGGCGCTCTTCTTCGTGGCGGGCGGCTTCCGCGAAATCTTCTTCTTCCCCGCCTTCGACGACCGGGACGACTTCGCCTTCTTGGGGCCGGCCGACGACTTCTTTCCGGCGGACTTCTTCCCTGCCTTTCCGGACCCCTTCTTCTTCCGCGCCATGTCCGTCTCCCGGTGATGAAGGAAGAAAAAATCGGGCGGCTATGATAGCGAGCGGCCCGGGGGCCCGCAAGCGCCAGCCGCTAGCGCCAGAGGCCTCGGACCCGGTCCAGCCAGGCGCGCCAGCGGCCTCGCTCGGAGGTCGGGGCGCCGCCGACGAGATCCGGGGCGTCCCGGCCCAGCAGGACGGTCACGTCGAGGTAGAGGGTCGTGTCGATCCGGGACTCGATCGGGACCCCGCGCAGTACCGCGGCCACCTCGCGGGCCCGGTCCGGAGCCCCGACCCGATCGATGACGATCGTCCGCCGCTGGCCGAACTCCGCGGCGTTGCCGAAGTCCACCACGTCGAACCCGGCTTCCCGAAGGTATTCGGTCACCCGGGCGGCGGCCCCCGGAACCCCCGAGCTGTTCCGCACCTCGACCCGGATGCGGGCCCGCTCGAGGGGCGGCCCGGTGAGGGAGTCCGAAGCCGCGATCGGCGACGGTGGCTCGTCGCCCCCACCGGCGTGCCGCATCCAGGTCGACGCGGCGAAGCCGCCGAGGAGGACGGCGAAGACGACGATCGCGGCCGTCTCGAGGCAGCCGGAGCCGGAGACCCGCTTGCGGCGGGTGGCGGTGCGGGCCGTCACGGCCCGCCCGCTCCCGACCACGCGTTCCAGGCCCGCCAACCGTCGGGATGGATGGGGCGCCGGGATTCGAGCGCCCGCCCCAGGCGGATCGCGAGGATCTCGAGCGCGGTCTCGGCGAGAGCGTCGGGGCTCTCCGCGGCCCGCCGGGCGAGCCGCGCGGTTCCGAGCGACTCGGCATGGGGACGGTTCGGCTCGCAGAAGTCGGAGACGTAGAGCGCGCGCCCGATCTCGCCCCAGTCCGGATGGCCCGTGGGGTGGTGCCGCACGGCGAACAGGACATCCTCCTCCTCCTCGCCCATCGCCCGTCGCGCCCACACGGCGGCCGCCTGGGCGTGGATCAGGACCGGCGCTCGCCCGAGAGCCCACGGGTCCGGCTCCTCCCCCCCGGCCCGGATCTCCTTCAGCATGGCCTCGGTGGGGTCACACTTCCAGGCGTCGTGGTACCACGCCGCGCGCACCGCCGCGTCGCGCCTCGCTCCGCTCCAGCGAGCGGCGATGCGCTCGATCGTTTCCGCCACCGATTCGACGTGGGCGAGCCGCCGGGGGCTCAGCCGCGGCCCGACCACCTTCCGGATCTCGGCCGGCCTCAGTCCGCTCCCTGGCGCACGTACGGCTGCACGATCGAGCCGTTCGGCACCGTCGTGTTGGCGATCAGGTTCCATCCCTTGAGCTCGACTCCACGTCCGACGTGCGAGTCCGCGATGCGGGTGAACGGCCCGATGACCGACTCGCGCCCCACGCTCGAGACGCCTTCGATGACCACACCCGGGTAGATGACCGTGTCGGAGCCGATCTGGACGTCGGCGTCGACCAGCGTGCTCTCGGGCGACATGAACGTGACCCCTTCCCGCATCAGGCGCCTCCGGATGCGGTCGCGGAGCACCGCCTCGGCCTCCGCCAGCTGGGCCCGGTCGTTGATTCCCATCAGCTCCTGCGGGTCCTCCAGCAGGACCGAGCGCGCCGGAGTCCCGGCCTCCGCCAGCATCTGCATGACGTCGGTCAGATACCATTCCCCCTGCGCGTTGTCGGTCGACAGCCGGTCGAGGAGCGGGCCCACCGTCTTCCAGGCGAAGCAGTACACGCCGGTGTTGACGAGGCGGATCGCGCGGGTCGGCTCGTCGGCGTCCTTCTGCTCGACGATCCGGAGCACGCCGCCGCCGTCGTCGAGCACCACCCGGCCGTAGCCGGTGGGGTCGTCGAGCCGCACGACCAACAGCGTGGCGGGCGCGTCGTGCGCCCGGTGGACACGGACGACCTCGTGGAGCGTGTCCCGCGTCAGGAGCGGCGTGTCGCCGTAGCAGACGAGCACGTCGCCCTCGAACCCTTCCAGCGACCCGGACGCGCACAGCAAGGCGTGACCGGTCCCCAGCTGGTCCTCCTGGACCGCGAATTCGATCCCCGGGATCGTGTCGAGCGCGTCCTGGACCTGCTCGCGCTGGTAGCCGACCACGCACACGATCCGGTCCGCGCCCACCCCCTGTACCGCGAGCAGCACGTGACGGATCATCTGCCGGCCGGCCAGCGGATGAAGGACCTTGATGAGCGCGGACTTCATCCGTGTCCCCTGGCCGGCGGCGAGGATCACCGCGGCGAGCGGGGCGGCGCGCTCAGCGCCCATCGGCTTCGATGACGACGTTGTCGATGAGCCGGGTCCCGCCCACGCGCGCCGCGATGGCCGCCACACCCGCGCCCGACAGCCTCCGGATGGGCCGGAAGGAATCCGGCTGGACGAGCGCCACGTAGTCGACCTCCACCGCAGGATGCCGGTCGAGCTCCGCTCGCATCGCGTCGAGCAGCCGATCGGCCTCCGTGATCCCCTCGCGGGCCAGCTCCTCCGCCCGCCCCAGCGCCGCGCGGAGGGCGAGCGCCTGCCGCCGCTCGTCCGGGGACAGGTACGCGTTCCGGCTGGAGAGCGCGAGCCCGTCGGGTTCCCGGATCGTGGACGCCACCACGATCTCCACGGGGAAGTCGAGGTCCGCGACCATGCGCAGGATGGCGGCCGCCTGCTGAGCGTCCTTCTGGCCGAACACGGCCACGTCGGGCTGGACGATGTGGAACAGCTTCGCGACCACGGTCAGCACGCCATCGAAGTGCCCCGGCCGGCTGGCTCCCTCGAGATCGTCCGTGATGCCGGTCATCGTCACGCGGGTGAGGAGCGGCTCGGGGTACATCTCCCCGAGATCCGGTGCGAAGACGAGCGCGGCGCCACGCTCGCTGGCAAGCCGCGCGTCACGCTCCAGGTCGCGTGGATATCGCTCGAAGTCCTCGCCCGGACCGAACTGGATCGGGTTGACGAACACCGAGACGACGACCATCTCGGCGCGCTCGCGCGCGCGGTCGATGAGCGAGAGGTGACCCTCGTGGAGGGCCCCCATCGTGGGCACCAGCGCCAGCCGCGAGCCGCCGGCGCGTCCGGCGGCCACCGCGGCGCGGCATTCCACGATCGTCCGAACGACACTCGCGCTCACGGGTACGATTCCTCGTCGCCCGGGAACGAGCCATCGCGGACGTCGGCGGCGAAGCGCGCGAGCGCCTCCCGCACCGTCTCGTCGAGCGCGGCGTACCGGCGGACGAAGCGCGGCCGGAAGTCCGGCGTCATCCCGAGCAGGTCGGGGGTCACCAGGACCTGGCCGTCGGTCCCGGGCCCGGCGCCGATCCCGATGGTCGGGATCCCGAGTTCCGCCGAGACTTCCTCCGCCAGGGCACGCGGGATCTTCTCGAGCACGATCGAGAAGCATCCGGCGCGCTCCAGCGCGCGCGCGTCCGCACGCAGGCGCCGAGCCTCATCAGCCTCGGAGGCCCGCAGGCCGTATCCGCCGAAAGCGTGGACGGATTGGGGAGTCAGCCCGAGATGCCCCATGACCGGGATCCCGCACACCACCAGCCGCTCGATCGTCTCCACCAGCGCCTCCCCGCCCTCGACCTTGACCGCCTGGGCGTCGGTCTCCTTCATCACGCGGCCGGCGTTCTCCAGCGTCTTCTCGGGACTCACCTGGAAGCTGAGGAACGGCATGTCGACGATCACGAACCGGTCGGGCGCGCCTCGCCGCACGGCGCGGGCGTGGTAGATCATGTCGTCGAGAGTGACGGGCAGCGTGGTGCGATGACCGGCGAAGACCTGGCCGGCCGAGTCGCCGACCAGGATCGCGTCGACCTCCGCCTCGTCAAGGTAGCGGGCCAGCATCCAGTCGTAGGCGGTCAACACGACGATCTTCCGCCCCTCGGCCTTCATCCGACGGAAGGTCCGGGTCGTGACCGACCGGGTCACGCGGCCTCCGGCGCGGGGAGCCAGGCCAGGGGCGCGCCCGCCGCGTGGCAGAGATCGAGGAAGAAGGGGCGGGCGCCGAGCCGCGGATGGGGGACGGTGAGCCCCGGCTCCGCGATCGACCGGCCTTCGTACAGCAGGACGTCGACGTCGATCGTGCGGGGACCCCGCCGGGGACCCGCGGCCCGGTCGCGCCCCAGGCCCCGCTCGATCTCGAGGCAGGCGTCGAGCAGCGGTCGCGGCTCGAGGGCGGTGTCGATCGCCACGACCTGGTTGAGGAACCTCGGCTGGTCGGTCATGTCCACGGGATCGGTCTCCACCACCGGGGAGAGCGCCGTCAGGCGCAGGTCCGGACGAGCGATGAGCGCGGCGCGCGCGGCCCCCAGCCACTCCGTCCGGTCGCCCAGGTTGGATCCGAGGCTGAGGTAGGCGCGGCGCCTCACGGTCGCTCGATCTCGATCTCCACCCTCCCCACTGGCCCCGGAAGCACCGCGCGCGGCTTGCGGCAGCGGACGATCACGCTCTCCACGCCGTCGATACCGAGGATCCCCCCTGCGACCCGCTCCGCGACCGCTTCGAGCAGATGGGGCGCCGACCCGGCGTCGCGCTCCACCGCCGCGGCGACCGCCCGGTGCAGCTCGCGGTAATCGACCGAGTCCGACAGCTGGTCCGAGCCACCGGCGCGGGAGAGGTCGATCCGCGCCTCGACGTCGATCTCGAGCGGCTGCGGGGTCGTGCGCTCGTGCGGCAGGTCCCCGACCCGCGTGAAGAACTGGAGGTCCAGCATGCGAATGGTGTCGGCCACAACGACCTCTCAGCGGACGAAGAGGATGCGGATCGTCCGTTCGCTTCCGCCGGACTCGAGCCGCGCCACGTACACCCCGCTCGGCACCGAGCCGCCGGCGTCCGAGGTGCCGTCCCATGTGACCGCCTGGTCGCCGGCGATCACGCCCCCGTCGACCAGCGTGCGCACCCGGCGGCCGAGGACGTCGTAGACGACGAGGGTCGCGCTCGGGGTGCTGGCGGCGGGCTCGGGAACCCCGAACAGGATCGTCGTCTGCTGCCCCGGTCGGAACGGATTGGGGAAGTTCTGCTCCAGCGTGAGCTCCTCCGGCGGCTCCGGTGGCGGCGGCGGCTCGGTCCCGAGGACCCGGACGAAGTACGCCGTGCGCGCGGCCTCGGCGTTCGCCAGGAGCGCGGCGCGATTCTCCCCCGCCACCAGCGCCACCGCCACCGTGTCGGTCGCGCCGGCCGCGAGGGCCAGCGGCCCGATGCCGATGATCTGGTAGAGGTCCTGCGGGTTCGTCTCCGCCGTCGTCGTCTGCCCGCTCGACAGGGCGTTCCACTTCTCCGTGTCGGAGAACTCGCCCGTCATCGGGGCCTCCGCCAGCTCCGGACCGCGGCCCGGCGTGGGCGGGTTCCCCACGGTGCTCGCGATCACCTGCTCGCGCCGGAGCACCGAGTAGGTGAGCTGGCCGAGCGAGACGTCGTCGAGCCAGACGACCCCGAGGGCCGGCTGCCCCGCCTGCGTCCCCTCGACGAACCCGAGACGCCGGGCGGGATCCCACCCCGCGGTCTCCCGCGGCTCCCCGCCGCTGCCGGGCAGGTCCCAGTCGGCGAACAGGCCCAGCCGGAGCCCGGTCAGGACCTGACCGGAGGTGTTTCGCACCACGTACTGCACGAGCACGAAGGCATCCTCGCCGGCGTCGTCGAAGGCGAAGGACCGCTGGGTCACCTCGAGCCCCAGCGGGGACAGCGCGCGCCGATCGTCGTAGGCGGTCGTGATCACTTGCCCTCCGGCCGCCTCCCCGACCTCGATGGGCGCGCCGAAGAGCGGGATCCAGTCCGTCGAGCTCTCGGTGTCCTCCCCGTACGGGATGTCGTCGGAGAGACGGGTCGGCCCGGTGCCGGCCATGAAGCCGGCATGGAAGAGCCAGTTCGGGCTGGACGGAGGGAAGCGGAACCCATCCCCCCTCAGGACGAAGGAGAACTCGTGGAGCCCGGTGTAATAGCCGAGCCCCCCGAAGTTCGTCACGCTGAGGCGCACGCGGCCCGCGTCATGGGTCGCGAACGAGCCCACGACGGGCTGGCCGGCCTTGATCACCATGCGGAACGGCCCGACGGACGCGCCCGGGACCGTCAACGTCAACGAGATGTCGCTGCCGGGCGCCACGGTGGGCGCGATCTCGACGCCGAACGACTCGGCCCCGGCGGGCCCGAAGAATTCGCCGGTCGGTGCCGCCGCCAGCGGCAGGCTCGACCGGGTCACCGTGACGCCCGGAGTCGAGCTCGAGAGGACGCCCGTGCTGGCGGGCAGGGCGGGGCCGTGGTTCGACAGGAGCGGGACCAGGTCGACCGATTGGCCGGGCCGGAGGATCAGCGACTCCTCGATCCCGGAGATCCCTAGCTTTCCCGCCGGCGCCGCGGGGGGCGGCCGGTAGCCGACCAGGCGCGCCAGGGGCTGAGTGGGGCGATCGACGCGCGCCAGCGCCGCGGCCGCGTCGACCAGGCCATGGCCGAACGTGTTGTCGTCGCCCGCGGGCCCGAGGTCCCGCGCGGTCTCGAGGAGGATCGTCTTGGCGGCCTCGGGGGTGATCGTCGGGTTTTTGGAGCGCATGAGCGCCACGATTCCCGACACCATGGGAGTCGCGAACGAGGTCCCGCGGAAGGTGCCGAGCGTGGCGTTGAAGCGGGAGCGGCTCGTCACCAGGAATCCCGGAGCCACGACCTCGGGCTTGGTCGCGAACGACCCGCCGCAGGGCGACGGTCCCCGGCCGCTGAAGCTCAGGATCCCGTTCTGATCGTCGACGGCCCCCACCGCGAAGGCGTTGACCGGGCTGGTCGCGCGATTGCCCGGCGCCGTGACCCCCGCCTCCCCCCCGTTGCCGGCCGAGTTGATGACGATCACGCCGGCGGCCTCCATCGCGTCGATCGCCTGGTTGAAGATCGGGTCGCACCGGAGCCGTCCCTGGGAGTCGAGATCGCTCTCGACGCCCCAGGAGTTGTTGACCACGTCGGGAACGTCCGTGGACGTGCCCGGATCGCCGTCCGGGTCCGTCAGCCATTCGAAGATCTTGATCGCCGTGGAGACGAAACCTTCCTCGAACTGACCGGGCGCCGCCTCGAACAGATCCCCGGCGATCCAGGTCGCGTCGAATGCCACGCCGAACGACTCCTCGCCGCCCGTCATGATCCCCATCACCGCGGTCCCGTGCCCCTCTGCCGGGTCGTCGTCCACCGGGAACACGGTCAGCGCGACGGGAGCGTACCAGCTCGCGTCGCTCCCCGCGTAGAGCCCGCGCCAGCGATCTCCCATCGTATCGTCCTCGCCGTTGACCCCGGAGTCCACGTTGGCCACGATCGCGCCCTTCCCCGTGACGCCCCCCGCCCAGACATCGGGGACCCCGATCCGCTCGAGCTCCTCGGTGGGGACGACGAGCGTTCCGAGCTCGCCGGACGGATGTCCTTCGATCGCGTCCGCGGGGGCCGCCGTCGCAGACCCGAGCCTCACCCGCCGATCGATCACGACCGCATTGATCGCGGGATCGGCCTCGAGCCGGGCGATCCAGTCCGGGTCGAGCATCGCGACCACCGCGTTGACCGACCAGAGCCGGTCGATCTCGGTCAGGGCGCCCGCCGCCCGCGCCGCGTCGAGCGCCTCGCGCGCCTCGGAGAGCGAGACGGAGTGGAGCGCCTGGAGCCCGCGGATCACCTGCTCGTGGCGCGCTTCGAGGGGCAGTCCCGGCACCAGCGCCCCGCGGATCAGAGCTTCGCGCGGCGCGGCGTCCTCGAGCTTGATGATCACCCGGACCGGGGCCGGGTCGGGCGCCGGCGCGAGCGCCACCAGCGCCGCGGGAGCGACCAGGAGCGCGAGCCACCGCAGGTGGAGGCGCGGCCGCGTCACAGGAGCTCCAGCTGGAGGTCGGAGTACCCCGCCGACTTGATCCGCCGGAGGCTCGCCAACGCCGCCTCGACCGGCATCTCGATGACCTTGACCGCGTCGGGGGCGTTGCGGAACAGGTCCTCGAAGGTCTTGCGCCAGTCGAGCGCGCCGTCGCCGATCCGCAGGTGATCGTCGGAGAATCCGTCGGTGTCGTGCAGATGGACCTCGTGGATCGCGGGTCCCAGCTGGCTCCACCACGTCTCGACGGCGAGGCTGCCGTAGATGTGGGCGTGGGCCACGTCGAACGTGAATCCCGCGTTGCGGGACTCGAGCTGGGCCAGCAGGTCGAGCTGTACCTGCGGGGTCGGCTCGAACATGTTCTCCAGCAGCAGCGTCATGCCGGCATCCGTGGTCAGGTCCACGACGCGCTCCCAGATCTCGATCGAGAGGGCGAGCCACCCGCCGAACGTCGACTCCGGCAACAGCGGATTGTGGCAGGTGTGGAAGTTGATCATCCGCGCACCGAGCGCTCCAGCCACGCCGATCGCGCGTTCCCAGCAGCGGCGGGTGTGCTTCCGGATCACGGGATCGAGGCTTCCCGGGTTGAGGTCGAAGATCGGGGCGTGCACGCTGACGGCGATCCCCCGCGCGGCCAGCTCGTCGCCGAGCTTCCGCACCGCCGCCGTCCGATCCAGGGCCAGTAGCCACTCCGTGTCGTACAGCGTCACCTCCACCCCGAGGCCCTTCTCCTCGAGCGTATCGAGATAGCGACTGACGTCCGCGAAGGTCGTGCTGAGCGCGAAGCGCTGGGCCACTGGGCTGACCTTCTTGCGGCCGGCGGCCGCCATGAAGTCCGGGATCGAAGAAAGGATCGCGGTGAGAGCCGGAATCTAGAGGCCCGCGGGAAACCTCGTCAAACCGCCTTCAGGATCCGTCCAACGCGTCCCGCAGGGAACGGATCCACGCCACCGCCTCGGCGGGACCGTCGCGGCCGAGTCGTTCGACGAACGCGCTCCCGACCACGATCCCGTCCGCGATCTCCGCCACGCGGCGAGCTTCCCCGGCCTCCCGGATCCCGAAGCCGACGACGACGGGCAGATCGGTGTGCGCGCGGATCGTGGCCACCTGCTTGGCGACCCGGCGGTCGGTCCCCGACCCGGCTCCCGTCACCCCCGTCCGCGCGATGAGGTAGATGAACCCCTCGGCGCCGGCCGCCAGGTCGACGAGCCGATCGCGTGGGGTCGTGGGCGCGGCGAGTCGGACGAGCGGGATCCCGCGAGCAGCGAACGCCCGCGGGAGCTCCCGATCCTCGTCGAACGGCAGATCCGCCACCAGCACGGCGCCGAACCCGGACTCCCCGCAGGCCTCGGCCGCGCGCTCCGCGCCCAGGGACGCCACCGGGTTGAGGTACGTGAACAGGACGAGGGGCGGCCGACCGGCTCCGGCGGCCGCGTACTCCGCGCCCATCCGCAGCGCGTCGACGATCGACGTGCCGCCCGCGATCGCGACCTCCGACGCCGCCGCGATGACGGGGCCGTCGGCGAGCGGGTCGCTGAACGGCACGCCCAGCTCGATCGCGTCCGCCCCGGACTCGGCGAGCCGGGCGAGCGCCTCTGCGCACCGTGCGCGGTCGGGGTACCCCGCGGTCAGGTACGGGACGAGGAGCTTCCGGCCGTCGCGAAGCCCGAGCGTCAGGCGCTCGGCGATCCCGGTCGTCGAGACCGTCCCGCTCATCCGGCGAGGAAGTAGCGGGCGGAGTCGATCCCGTAGCGGTCGGGCTCGAGGACCTTGATGATAGTGCGGGCGTAGTCTCCCTCGGGTCCACGCTCCGCCAGGCTGATGATGGGACCGTCGATGTGGAGACCCTGGTCGTCGACCACGAGCTTCGCTCGCGGCCGGGCGATGCTCCTGGGATCGGGGTCGATCGCCAGCACGACCGCGATCTCCTGCGTGTCCAGCAGCACGACGCATCCGGGAGGGTAGATCCCGAGCAGGCTGACGAACGCCTTGATGAGGATCGGGTCGTAGCGGATCCCCTTCCAGCGCTCGAGCGCCTGCAGCATCTCCGCCGGCGTGATCGGGTCGGTCTTGTACACGCGGGG
>DATKCO010000140.1:0-2587 GCA_035513155.1 Gemmatimonadota bacterium
CTCGACCGCGTCCTCGGCCCGGGGGCCCAGCCCGCGGTCGCGCTGGATCCGCGCGCAGGCGTTCCACCGCAGGATCGCGTCGTCGTTCCCCTCGGGCTTGAGCGCCTCGGCGCGCTCGTACGCCGCCATCGCGGCCTCGAGCCAGCCGTGCGCGCCGGCGGCGGACGCCGGATCGCGCAGGAGCGCCTTCCCCTGCCGCTCGCACACGATCCCCTCGTAGTACTCGCGCGCGTAATCGTCTTCGAGGCGGGCGATCAGCAGCCGCGCCTCCTGGACGCGCGACCGCTGTCCGAACTGGTCGGTCAGGGTGAGGAGGAGGCTCACGATCGCCTGCTGGTTCTCAGGGTCGGCGCGCAGGACGTCCCGGCAGATCGACTCGGCGTCCGCCGGCTCGTTGAGGAGCCGGTACCGCTCGACCTTCGCGAGGGCATGGGGGACCGCGTCCCGGGAGATCGGCTTGAGGTCGGTCACGCCCGCTCCTCGCCCGCCCGCCCGCCGCCGCCCCGCAGCGCGCGAACCACCCGGGCGAGCGGATCGTAGTGGCGGTCGACCACCCGCTCCTTGAGCGGGATGATCGCGTTGTCGGTGATCGTGATCGACTCCGGGCACACATTCGTGCAGCACTTCGTGATATTGCAGAAGCCGATCCCGTGCGCCTCCCGAAGCTCGTCCGCGCGCTCCTCGACGTCCAGCGGATGCATCTCGAGCGCCGCCACGTGGACGTAGTATCGGGGCCCAACGAACCGGTCGTGGAGCGCGTGGTCCCGCAGCACGTGGCACACGTCCTGGCAGAGGAAGCACTCGATGCACTTGCGGAACTCCTGCACCCGGTCGACGTCGGCCTGGTCCATCCGCCACGAGCCGTCGGGGTCGTCGGGCGGCCGCGGGCGGAAGGGCGTGATCCGGCGCTTGGCCTCGTAGTTCCACGACACGTCGGTGACCAGATCCTTGACGTGCGGGAAGGCCCGCATCGGCTCGACCGTCACCGGCCGATCGAGCGGCAGGTCCGAGAGCCGGGTCATGCAGGTGAGCCGCGGCATCCCGTTCACCTCCGCCGAGCAGGTCCCGCACTTCCCCGCCTTGCAGTTCCAACGGAGCGCGAGGTCGTTCGCCTGCTCGGCCTGGATGTCCTGGAGCGCGTCGAGGACGACCATCCCCTCCCCGACCCCGGTCGCGTAGTCGCGGAACTCCCCCTCGCCGCGCTCGCCGCGCCAGACGCGGAACGTCGCCGTGGTCGCCGTCATGCGTTCTCCTCGATCACCTGGCGAAGCGCCTCCGGGATCTCGGGTAGGGTCTCGCTGCGGAGCTCCATGGCGCCGTCCGCTCCCTTCCGGACGACGAGCCGCGTGCGGTCGAGCCCCGGGTCCTTCTCGGGGCGATCCTCGCGGAAGTGGGCGCCCCGGCTCTCCTCGCGCATCAGCGCGGCGCGGGCGACCGCCTCGGACACGACGAGCAAGTTGGGGAGATCGAGGGAGGTGTGCCAGCCGGGGTTGAACTCGCGGTGGCCGCTGACCCCGACGCGCCGCGCCCGCTCGCGGAGATCGGCGAGCGCCGCGATCGCCTCCTCGAGATCGGCCGCGCTCCGCATGATCCCGACCTTCGACTGCATGAGCCCCTGGAGGTCCTGCTGGATCCGGTACGGCCCCTCGTCGGACCCGCGCTCGAACGGGGCCAGCGCCTCGCGCGCCGCCGCCTCGGCCTGGCCGCCGTCGGCCCCCGGGGACGGGTTAGCCCGGGCCCAGCCGGCGGCGTGATCGCCCGCCCGCTGGCCGAAGACGAGGAGGTCGGAGAGGGAGTTGCCGCCGAGGCGGTTCGCCCCGTGGAGCCCCGCCGCTACCTCGCCGGCCGCGAACAGGCCCGGCACCGTCGACATCTGGGTCTCCGCGTCGACCCGCACGCCGCCCATGACGTAGTGGGTCGTGGGGCCCACCTCCATCGGCTCCTCGGTGATGTCGAGGTCCGCGAGCTCCTTGAACTGATGGTACATGCTGGGGAGCTTCCGCTTGATGTGCTCGGCCGCGTCCGAGCGCTTCTCTTTGATCCACGCGATGTCGAGCCAGACCCCGCCGTGAGGGCTCCCCCGCCCCTCCCGGATCTCGCGCACGATGCAGCGCGCGACGTGGTCGCGGGTCAGGAGCTCGGGCGGCCGGCGCGCCTCCTTGTCCCCCTGCGTGTAGCGCCACCCCTCCTCGGGGTCGTCCGCGGTCTGGTCGCGGTAGAGGGGCGGGATGTCGTCGAACATGAACCGCCGGCCCTCCGAGTTCTCGAGGATCCCGCCCTCTCCCCGGACTCCCTCGGTCACGAGGATCCCGCGGACCGACGGCGGCCACACCATTCCGGTCGGGTGGAACTGGACGAACTCCATATCGATGAGCTCCGCGCCCGTCTCGTACGCGAGCGCGTGGCCGTCGCCGGTGTACTCCCAGGAGTTCGAGGTGATCTCGTACGCGCGGCCGATGCCGCCGGTCGCGAGCACGACCGCGCCTGCCGCGAACACGCGGAAGCGGCCGCGCTCCCGGTCGTAGGCGAAGGCGCCCGTGACCCGGCCGCCGGCGGTGAGGAGCCGCACGACCGTGACCTCCATGTG